>JBBIQU010000005.1:13587-38261 GCA_037442185.1 Chthonomonadales bacterium
ATGCAGCCAGGGCCTCATAGAGCGTCGGGCATCCGTGATGCCAACGGGCGGACGCCCGCTCCTCGCCAGAGTGATTCTCCCGGCTGAGGGCGTAACCTCGCAGCGCCCTGACCTTTCCGAAGCGCAGCTCAGGGTTCTCCTCGCGCTCGAGCGGCGTGCTGGGGAAAGCGCCCCGACGGTAGCCGAGCTTGCCCGTGAGGCAGGGACTACGAGTTCGACGATCGAGCGCATGGCCGCGAAAGGGCTGCTGGCAATGCGGACCGTGCGCCGATTGCGGCGAGCCGCGCCGCACGTGCAAGGCGGTACAGGCGCCCCGGATCTCACCGATGCTCAGCTGCGAGCCGTCTCCGCCATTGTCAATGAGATGTCCGCCAAGCCTTCGACGCGAAGGCCAGTGCTGCTGCATGGCGTCACCGGTAGCGGCAAGACCGAGGTCTACCTTGCCGCGATCGCGGAAGCTCAACGCAAGGGACGCGGTGCGATTCTCATCGTGCCGGAAATCGCGCTGACCTCCCAGGTAGTGGACCTGGTTGCCGGCCGTTTCGGTCAGGACGTAGCTGTCCTGCACAGCAGGCTTGGTCAAGGCGAACGCTACGATGAGTGGGCGCGCGTGGCCGACGGGTCAGCCTCCATCGCTGTCGGCGCGAGGTCGGCCGTCTTCGCTCCCGTGGCCAACCTCGGGATCATCATCATTGACGAGGAGCATGAGGCTTCGTACAAGCAGGAGGCTGCGCCGAGATACCATGCCCGGGACGTGGCCATCAAGAGGGCGTCCATGGAGAACGCTGTTGTGGTTCTCGGCAGTGCGACGCCCGCCCTCGAGACCTACCACGCGGCGCTGAACGGGGACTGTGGGCTTGCAGTGCTCCCCCGTCGGATCGGTGGACGCGTTCTCCCGCTGGTTCACATCGTGGACATGCGCGAGCAGTTCAAACGTGGGCCCAGCATATTCTCGGAGATGTTAGCCGAGTCCATTCGCGGCCGCCTGCACCGCGTTGAGCAGACCGTCCTGTTCCTCAACCGCCGGGGGTACGCACAGTTCGTGCTGTGCCGTGATTGCGGATATGTGGCTCGGTGTTCCCAGTGCTCGGTATCACTCATCCTCCATGCGGCCGACCGGACGCTGCGATGCCATCATTGCGGAGCCACTTCCGACCCACCAGCGCTCTGTCCCGATTGCCAGGGCCACAGGCTGCGCGGCTTCGGTCTCGGAACCGAGCGCGTGGAGGCGGAGATACGCCAGCTATTCCCGGAGGCGCGGCTTGTGAGGATGGACCGCGACACGACGCAGCGAAAGGGGTCCCACGCCGCGCTGATCAAGCAGGTCAGGACCGGCGAAGCCGATATTCTAATCGGCACGCAGATGATCGCGAAGGGCTTCGACTTTCCGAACGTCACTCTGGTCGGGGTGGTGAGCGCCGACAGCGGCTTGCACATCCCGGACTTCCGCGCTTCCGAGCGGACGTTTCAGATACTGGCGCAGGTGGCAGGCAGAGCTGGGCGCGGCGCCGCTCCCGGCGAGGTCATCGTTCAAACGTTCACGCCCGATCACTACGCAATCCAGTGCGCAGCGAAGCAGGATTACCAGTCGTTCTACGCGAAGGAGATCGAGCAGCGACGCGAACTCGGCTATCCCCCATTCTCCTCGCTGGCCAACATCGTGGCCACGTGCGACGAGGAACGCGCCGCACAGGCGGCAACTCAGGCAGTTGCGTTCGCGCTGCGTGACGGAGGTTCCCCATTGGAAGTGATCGGACCTTCCCCATCACCGCTGACGCGGCTGCGGGGCCAATACAGGTGGCACGTGCTGGTTCGGGCGGCTGACCACGAAGTGGTGACCGAGGCATGCCGGGCGGCACTTGCTTCGGTCAACTCCGCTGCCCGAGGCGTGCTGACCGTGGACATAGACCCGGTGTCACTTGCATGAAGCCAACGAACCGCAAGTCCGGCATTCTTGCCGTTGTGTCGCTCGCGATCCTGTCTGGAGTCGGCGCGGGAGAAGCCGGGCAGTTCAGTCTCAACCGTGACGCCCTGAGGGCACCGGTGGCATCCACGAAACTGCGCCTCCTAAAGCGAGCGCCTGCCGCCAACGCTCGCTACCCATCTCCAGCCGACTACATGCGGTTACTCGAGCGCATGCCTGCCTATGTGGCTCGGGGCTGGCGTTCTCCGGAACGGACAGGACACCCGGTGGGATTCTTCGGCGACCCTGACCATGCGGAAATGGGTCTTCGCTCAATGGGCAATGTCGTCATGACGCTCGCGCTGCTGGCCACCGATCCCGCGTACGATAGCCGCGTCACCGGCCTGGACGCCGACTGGTGCCTCACGCGGGCGCGTGCGTGCCTTCTGTACATGACGCGCGCTCATGTCACCGGCGACCTCACATGCGCAGACGGCAAGCCGTGGGGCAACCATTGGCAGAGCGCTTGGTGGGCGGCCAAGATGGCCATTGGCGCATCGCTGATGTGGGATCGGCTGACCGCCGAGGAGCGCTTAGCCGTACATAGAGTTGTCGTCCACGAAGCGGACCGGCATCTCACGCGTAAGGCACCAGGTGGCGCGGTGAGCAACACCCGGTCCGAAGAGAACGCATGGGATACGGAGATACTCGCGGCGGCGATCGGCCTGTTGCCGCATCACTGCCATGCGCCGGCATGGCGAGCCAAGCTCATCGAGTTTGCCGCGAACTCACTGTCCGCGCCTCAGGATTCCACCGACAGTCGCATGCTGGACGGCAGGCCGATCAAAGAGCAGGTTTACACCGCCAATGTGCATGCCGATTTCACCATCGAGAACCATGGCGCGTATCACACATGCTATATGGCGTGTCCGCTTCATTCGTTCGTCTGGGGATACTATGCGCTGGCTGCAGCCGGCCGGCAGCCGCCCGAAGCGCTCTTCCACCACTTCGCGGATGTGTGGAGCCGCCTGAAGCCGACGTTCCTCAAGCACCGTTTCGCATATCCGGCCGGCAAGGACTGGCCCCGTTACGCATATGGCATGTCATTCATCATGCCGGCCCTCACGGTCCTGCAGTATCGCTACGGTGATCGAGACGCGCGGTACATCGAGCGACAGCGGGTCCTGGCGCTCGAGTTCGAGCAGGCCGCCAACGGCGACGGCACCTTCTATGGTCAGCGATTCACACGGAACATCATGGTTGACAGAATGGCCGAGTACGAGACGGACACATATGCCAACCTCGCCCTGTGCTACCTCATGCACAAGCGCTTCGGGCCTCCTTCACGGGTCCATTCGGACGCTGAGGCGCGCCAGCGGCTGGCCGGTGGGCACGTGAGCGAGAGCGCCGGCGTGTCGTTCGTCCGGGGCCGTAAGGCATTTGCCTCGCTCGCCTTGAGGAGACTGGACGGGCCATACCCGATGGCGCTCTTCGTTCCCCTCGATCACGATGATCTGGCCGAGTGGGGCATCGGCAACCTCGTTGGCCGTATCGCCGTTGACGGAGTTGACCCTCAACGGACCAAGATTGCCTCCAACTCAACAGCGTCCAACGGCCTCCTCGTGTGCACCGGGTCGTTGAGTTACGCATCGAAGTCCGGCGCTCCGCTGTACACACATAGGATTTCCTTCCGGGCGGACTGCAATGCCGGAAGAGCAACCGTCCAGTATGAGTTCGTGGCTGAGTCCCCTATCGAAGTCAAGATGCGCGAGGGACTGCGCCTGCATGTGGCCAATAGCTTGTTCAACGGTCACAGGCGTGTTTGGACACACGAAGGCTCACCATTCCGCCAACTGTTTGTTCCCCGCGAGCCTCCGCCCGATCGAGAAACGCTGCGCGAGGTGCGTCTGCAGGGACCCGCAGTGAACGTGGACGGCGCTCTGGGCGTCTGTGACCTCGCCTCCACGGGGAGCTTCGCCCTACGAGTGTCCGACCGGGGAAACTCTCCATGGGGCAGCATCAACTACGCTGTGCTGGACTGCCCGCCAATGGACACGACGCCACGCAAGTTCAATGCAGGCGAGACGATACTGGCCGGGCGTTTCATGGTTGTGATCGGCAACCACAGGCAGACGCTCGCCGCATTGCGTTCGCCCAAAGAAGCCGACAGGTCTCGCCGAGACCGAGGAGGATAGCATGTCAACCCGCTTGCTTGAGCGGCCCGTTACGCCCGATGCCGATGCGTTTCTTCGATGCATCTTGCGCGAGGGAACACCGGGCAGAGTCCATTACATCGAGCTGTTCCTGGATGCGGAGGTAAACGACGCCGTCGCCAAGCGCTTCGACCTTGAGCCGACCAACGCGACAGATCCGCTCGATTACGCCATGCGCCGGTACGTGGCAATCCAGCGCTTTCTAGGCTACGACTATGTTCGTTGCGGCGTCGAGGACATGGCGTGGCCGATGAACCGCGAATCCACCGAAGATACTGCCCAACTTGCGCGATCAGGCGGCCGTAGCTACATCAACGAACACAAGGGACCCATCACGAACTGGGACGAGTTCGAGCGGTACCCGTGGCCGGACCCTTCTCGAGCCGGCACGCGCGCCCTCGAATGGTGCGAAATGCATCTGCCGGACGACATGTGCGTAGTCGCGGGAGGCGGATTCGGGCACATCGCAGAGCATCTCATATGGCTCATGGGATATGAGACCATCTGTTACGCCCTGTACGATCAGCGTGATCTCGTCGCCGCAATCAGAGACCGAATCGTCGCCATCTTTGTGAGCGTGATGGAGACGGTCCTGCAGTTCCCGAGAGTCAGAGCCACCTGGGGCAGCGACGATCTCGGACACAAGACCGGTACCCTGATCAGCCCCGACGACACGCGGGAGTTCATGCTTCCCGGCCATAAGATGCTGGCATCCATGAGCCATGAGGCAGGTCGCCCATACCTGCTCCACTCATGCGGCAACCTCACGACGATCATGGAAGACCTCATCCACGATGTGCGCATAGATGCGAAGCACTCGTTTGAGGACACCATCGAGGACGTTACGGAAGCCAAGCGGACCTATGGGCGCGAGATCGCCCTCCTTGGCGGCATTGACGTGGACTTCCTGTGTACCGCAGACGAGCAGATGATCCGAAAGCGCGTGCGGAACACGCTCGCCAAGTGTATGCCCGGAGGCGGGTACTGCCTGGGAACCGGCAACAGCGTCGCCAACTACATTCCGCTTGAGAACTACCTCGTCATGCTCGACGAAGGACGACGCTGGGCAGGCTAACGATCAATGGCGGGCCGATCATCGCCGCGACCGGCCCAAACCATGCCGCGGGCTCCTATGAACCGGAATCCGAGCGGGCAGCCTTGACCATGTACAGCAGCATGACCGTCTTGGTCTTGGCGAGAATGGAGTGGGGCATGTTCGCAGGCATCCACGCCCAGAAACCGGGGCCTACCGATTGGCGATCATCGCCTATCGAGACGTCTGCCTGACCGCTGAGGATGTGAATCGTGGCGGGCACCGAAGCCGTGTGCTCCGATAGCTCCTGTCCTGCGTCAAAGCCGAACAGCACGACTTTTATCAGGTCGTCACTGAGGAGCGTCCGGCTGATGATGCCCTCCGCGGGTATCGCGGACTCGCTGTGGATGTCGGCGTGGATTGTGGTCTCTGCCACTCGATCTTGTACCTCCCCTATTTGCTAATGCGTCTCCAACGATCGTCTTATACCTACCTTGATATCCGATTTGTTCCCCACGAAGACTCATTGACAGGCAAGTATCCATCTGTTATAGTCATGTTGTGTGAGCCAATCCGGCAAGCGGGAACTGCGGCCGCAATGCTGACACATACCGCATTCCCGACCACCCAACCGCTTCGTCTTGCCGATTCCACTCAGACCACAGGCGTTCCGCATACTTCGAGGGGAGGAAGGAAGCAAAGATGCATCATCGGTCCTCAAAGCGATCGGGTTTCACCCTGATCGAGCTGCTCGTGGTCATCGCGATCATCGCGATTCTGGCCGCGATTCTGTTCCCGGTGTTCGCGCGGGCCCGGGAGAACGCGCGCAAAGCGCAGTGCACCTCCAACATGAAACAGCTTGCATTGGCGTGTCTCATGTATTCCGAGGATTACGACGGCAAGATGCCGCGCCATGGATGGGGCTGGTGGGAGCAGGCAGCGTACTGCGAAGATGTTCCCGACAACAGCAACAAGTGGGACTGGTACCCATGTGGCAGCCGATCCATGGCCACCTGGCGCTCAATCATCTATCCGTACATCAAGAACGCGGGCATCTATAACTGCCCGACCTTCGAGCGGCCTGACGAGCCCCTCTGGCTCGACATGCGCGCCCAGAACATGCTCAAGATTCGTCGCGGCTACGCGCTCAGCTACACAATGGTCCACGACTGCTGCGCGATGAACAAGTTCGACAACTGCCCGCGCCCCGCAAGCACGATTCTCATGTGCGAGAGCCGCGAGTTCTATCATGACTGGAAGCATGACATGATCAGCTGGACGGCCTGGTTTGACGGCACCAAAGGGATCATGACCACGCACAACGGCATCAGCAACTTCGCGTTCTACGACGGGCACGTCAAGGCGATGCGGATGCAGGCGACATTCGGCGCTCTCAACTATCCTGACAACGGCATCCCCACCGATGACATGCTCTGGGCGTGGTTCAACGGCGGCGGATGGGAGCAGCCCTCCTGGCTCCGCAACGCCTTGAACAACCGAGCGCAAGAGTATCGCTAGACCTGAAGCTGTCCCGGTCAGCGTTGACCGGTTGCCGCTGCCGCGTGGCGTCCCCACCGCGTTCGGTGGGGACGCTCTGCTTTGCGCGGCCTTTAGCCCGTCCGAACGAGGTATGCTGAACGTATGCCCCGCCGGTCGCTCCAAGCCCCCGCAGCTTTCGGCGCATTGCGCCACCGCGATTTCCGGGTCTTCTGGGCTGGAACGTGCGTCTCTTTCATCGGGTCGTGGGTCCAGACGGTTGCCGTCGGTCTGTACGTCTACAGCATCACGGGTTCGAAGCAAGCTCTCGGTCTCGTTGGACTCGCAAGCGGAATTCCCACCACTGCCTTGCTGCTGTTCGGCGGCGTCATCGCAGATCGCGTTGATAAGCGCCGTCTCCTCTACGCCACGCAGACGCTGTTCGCGCTAAGCGCATTCGGGCTGGCCGCGTTGACTGCCACGGGCACGGCTTCCGTCGGTCACATCGTGGGGATATCGTTCCTCAACGGCTTGATCTTCGCTATTGACGGTCCGACACGCCAGGCTCTGGTGTACGACCTCGTGGGGCCGAAGGACCTGGCAACGGCCGTCGCTCTCCAGTCGGCATCGTTCAATGTAGCGCGGATCGTCGGTCCGGCGATCGCCAGCGTCATCTATGTGGGTCTCGGGCCAGCATGGTGCTTCACGGTCAATGGACTGAGCTTCGCGGCGGTCCTGGTGGCGTTGACGCGACTGAGGACCCACTCGGGTGCCACAGCGTCGGCAGCCATCCCTCCTGCTGCCGCGCTCCGGGCGGGATTCGACTACATTCGCTCGAACGCATCGGCCCGTACCATTCTCGGTCTCACAGCCGTCGCGAGCATCTTCGGCGTCGCGAACTACGGCACCCTCATGCCCGCCGTTGCACAGGACAGCCTCGGTATCCCGGAGAGTGACCGCCGGTACGGGCTTCTCTTCTCGGCAATCGGCTGTGGGTCGCTTGTGGGGGTCTACATGGTTGGCAGGCACAGCGCGGCAAACAGGCGAGGCCTTCTCGTATGTGCAGGCGCTTTGGCGTTCAGTTTGTCGCTTCTGGCGCTCGCCCGCGCGGCCACATTCGAGGTGGCATGTGCCGTAATGTTCTTCATAGGTCTGTCCGCAGTGTCGCAGCTGGCCACTTCGAACACTCTCACGCAGACCCTTGCGCCGGAAGGGCTTCGCGGCAGGGCCGTTTCGTTGCACATGTTCGCCATGGGCGGACTTCAGCCGATCGGCGCTGCCCTCGCAGGATTTCTTGGGCATCATTTCGGAGTGTCAGTTGCGTTGACGGTGGGAGCCGTTGCCATTCTGGCAGCAGCCCTCGCGGTTGTGGTGACCAGACCCGACACACTTAGACTGCCATAGCGCTCAGGAGGTTTTCCGATGAACATCGGTATCGGAGCACGACTCACGTGGCTCGGGCACGCTGCCTTCAAGTTGGAGATGCCCGACGGCTTCACGGTCCTGATTGACCCGTGGCTCTCGACCAACCCCGCATGCCCGGAACCGCTCCGCCAGGTGGAACGCTGCGACGCCATACTGATCACCCACGGACACTCGGACCACGTAGGCGATACGATTGACATAGCCAAACGCACCGGCGCCAGCGTGGTCGGAATGGTCGAGATCGCATCGTGGCTGTCGGGTAAGGGAGTCCGGAATGCCGTTGGGATGAACAAGGGAGGCACAGTAACAGCGGGCGCATTGACTGCGACCATGGTGCATGCCTACCACTCAAGCTCCATTCAGGACGGAGATCGAACCCTCTACGGCGGCGAGGCGGCCGGATTTGTCATCGGCATGCCGAACGGTTTCAGCATCTACCACGCCGGCGATACCAACGTGTTTGGGGACATGCGGCTGATCGCCGATCTGTACAAGCCGAACCTGGCCCTGCTGCCAATCGGCGGGCACTATACAATGTCGCCTCGGGAAGCCGCGCTGGCGGTCAGACTACTGGCCGTCAGGCACGTCCTCCCCATGCATCATGGGACTTTCCCGGTACTGCACGGGCTGCCGTCGGAACTGGCCGCCGAGCTCTCGGATGCGCCGGAGGTGACCGTTCATGCGCTCAAGCCGGGCGAACAACTGAACTGATCGGCGTGTCCCAAGCATTGCGGGCACCCCCTGGGGATGCCCGCAATGCGCGCCGAGAGAGCCAAACCGGTTGGTGAAGTGAACTGTCTCAGGACTTCAGACGCTTGAACACACACCGATACTCGCAGGTGACAGGCTCACACATGAAAATGACTTCCCAGCCTTCGTCACCCTTCTCGTTGAGGGCGTTCTGCAAGACGTCCTCGTGTCTAGTATGGACCTTGATGACCAGATACTCCCACTTGCTTCCGCTTGCGGCTGCCCCATCTCCCATTGACATCTCCTCCTCAGGAACGTGGCAACGGTCCGGCTTACCTCGGCGGCACTGAGCGGCACGACCGGCGCGCAGTACAACGCCGCTCGATGGATTAGACGCCGTCCGACGCCGATGGTTCCAGTGCTCCACATGCTCTGTGCTGTGCTAGACTCTGCCGTTCGGCTCACATGGCAATCCTGACGATCCTCCATACCAACGACCTGCATGACAAGCTCACGCCCGATAAGGCAGAGCGCCTCTCGCGCATACGATCCTCGGTCGCGGGTCCCTGTCTGCTCTTGGACGCCGGGGACGCCGTCGGATCGGGCAATGTCACCTTCAGAACGGACGGCGAACCCATCCAAACGCTCATGTCTGATCTGGGCTACGACGGTATGGCCGTTGGAAACCGCGAGTTCCATCTCACGCAGTCCGGCTTCACGGCAAAGACCAAGCTTGCCCGATTCCCGGTCCTGTCTGCCAACATCCGACCACGATCGCCCGCTGTGACGCTTCCGTGCGCACCATTCATCAAGAGGGATGTGGACGGCTTTGGCTCGGTCGCGATCTTCGGGATCACTGTGCCCATGATAACGGAGCGGATGGCTGTGCGACACCTGAGCGCCTACGTCTTCGATGATCCTGAGCAGACTGCGCGCGCAGTGGCCGAACAACTGCGGTCGGAGTGCGCGTTGCTGGTGTGTCTCAGCCATGCCGGGCTTGGAGTTGACCGCAGGATTGCGCAAGCGAACATCGGGATAGACGTGATCGTGGGCGGCCATACCCACGCCGAGTTGAGCTCCGGCGAACGTCACGGCACAACCCTCATTGTCCAGGCGGGCAGTCATGCGAGGTTTCTCGGTCGTGTTACCGTTAGCGGCGAGGATGCGTCGCTATCCGTCAGCGCGGAGTTGGTGCCCTTGTGAGCGCCCCGATCGTTGTAGTCTGCCTGTGGCTCCTCGCCACCGGAACGGGCTCGATCGTTGCCTTGCCGCGTGCCCGAATCGGCCTAACGCGCCTCGAGGTAATGCTCTACAGTTCTGCCATCGGACTTGGCATCGTCGCATACGCCCTCTTCATCCTCGGCGCCGTTGGCGGCTTCTCGGCCCGCTGGATGCTGACGCTTGGGACCGTTCTCTTGCCGCCTGCCGCCGTGGGATGGTTTCGTCTATCTCGCTTCAGGCCGCCAGGCGTGCAAGCGCCGGACGCAAACGCCGGACCGGCATGGGTGCCCGCTGCAGCAGGCTTCGTCCTTGCAATCACGCTTGGCGCGGCGTTGGTCCAGTGCTTCATGCCGCCCGGCGCCCATGAGTGGGACAGCCTCTCGTACCACCTGGCTGCTCCCAAGGCCTTTCTGCGCGCCGGTAGGCTCATCGAGCTTCCCACTGACCATCACTCATACTTCCCGTTTCTGGCGCAGATGCTGTTCGCGGTGGGTCTGGCCTTCGATGGTTACTCAGCCGCCAAGCTTGTACACTTCATGTTCGGGCTTCTGTCGGTGGGCGCGACCCTCGCGCTAGCCTCGCGCCACCTGCCGACGTGGGCCGCATGGCTTGCCACACTGATCGTCGGCCTTGCCCCGATGGCAGTGTGGGAGTCCGGCATCGCCTACATAGAGTTGGCTCAGACATTCTACGTCACCCTGGCGTTGCACGGCCTGCTTCGCCTCATGGAGACTCGCGACCGGCGCGAAGCCGCGGCCTCCGGCACGATGTGCGGCCTCGCGCTTGCGGTGAAGACACTGAGCTTGATACCCGTGGTCGGCTTAGTTTGCCTCGCCGCCCTGAAAACGCGCGCCCGATGCGCGTTGCTTGTGGCCCTGCCGGCTCTCATAGTCGGGTCACCGTTCTACATTCGCACGTGGGCGCTGACCGGCAACCCGGTCTACCCGTTCGCCTTTTCGGTTTTCGGCGGCAAGAACTGGGACGCGGAACGAGCGCGTCTGTATGCCTCGGAACACACCGGGTTTGGTCTGAATGCCGCTCTGCCCAGCCTTGCCGACGACCTCAAACCGGCCAGATCACCGTATGTCGCGCCCAGCGTGACCGATCGTCTGCGCAATCTGGCGCTCGCGCCCTTCATGTTGGTTGCTGCGCCGCGCATCTTCCACAACTACAACGATCCGTCGCCCCACAACACGCTCGGCTTCCTCTGGCTTGCTCTGCTGCCACTGGCACTGCTGCCACGTACGCGCGGCGTCAATCTCGCCGTTCCGGCGATGTTGCTCGCGTTCTGGTACGTCACGTGGTCCGCATCTATGCAGTATATGAGATACTTGATCCCGGCTCTGCCGATTGCGGCCTTGATGGGCGCGGCCGGGGCCTATCGTCTCGCTGCCTCCGGCACAGTTCCTCGCGCTGCGTTCGCCGTTCTCGTCGCCGTCCAAGCCGGTATGCTATGGGCTCACACGCTTCCGCAGGCGTTCGCCGATCTACAGACGCTCCGCTCGCCTGAAGGCATCGAAAGGGCGGTTGCCCGCGGGGTCAACGTCTATGCCGCCCAGACTGTCTTGAACGCATCATTGTCGGAATCTCAGGGCGTGGTCTTGTTCGAAGAGACGAGAGGCTTCTACTTGGACCGCCCAGTGATGTGGGGCAACAGCCCACACTCGGCCTACATCCCATACGACCGCTTCAGGGACGCCGAAGACATGGCAAAGTGGTTCGTCGCGCGCGGGTATCCCTACGCGCTCATCAACCTGCAGTTCGCCCCGCAGGCCTCCACCGAGGATGGCGCGTCGCAACTGCGAGAAGCCGTGCGCGCGAACAGGGAGCCGGAGCTCATGTTGCGCTGGTATGGAGACGCCGCTTCCGGAACTGAGGCTTGGCGCCGCTTGATCGGGAACGCCGTTCGCGAGGGGCACGCTTCCTTCGTTCGCGAAGCGTGCATGAACGGCGCTGTAGTGATCCGTTTCGTCACCGAGGGGGGCGCTGAAGGATGAGCAGACGCCGCGTTCGATCCGCTACGTCATCCCCGCCCGCGCGGGATTCCGTAGCCGGTCACGCCGTCGTACCGACCCATCGGTTGCTGGCCGCCGGAGTTGTCCTCGCCTGTGTCGCCTTTGCGTGGTTCCTGGCCAACTCAACGCCACTGGTGGAAACCGGGAGCCTCATCAACGCGCCGGACGAGGCCGCTCACGTCGGCTATGTTCGGGCCGTTGCCGTGGGCCACAGACTGCCCACGCGCTCAGACGCGGAGTTCCGGACCTACCAGTGGCATCAACCGCCGCTTTACTATGCCGTTGCCGCGCTTGCCTACCCATTGGGCCTACCGGGTCTGCGCGCCGTGTCGGTATTCTTTGGACTTGTCTCCCTCTGGGCGCTGTGGACCACCGCGCGCAGGCTCTTCCCCAAGAGGCCCGAAGCAGTTCTGCTCGCAACGGCGGCGGCTGCATTGCTTCCCATGCGGCACGCTGTGTATTCATCGGTTGGGAACGACGCCGCAATCGAGTGCATGTTCTCGCTAACCTTTCTCGCGTGTGCGTCGGCGCTCGTCAGCGGCGTCACCACGCCACGAGCGCTCATCCTCGGCCTGCTGCTTGGGGCGGCCACACTCACCAAGCTCAGCGGGCTGTTGCTCTATCCCGGCGTCGCTCTCTGCCTACTCCTCGCTCGGCCGGCAGTCCCATCATTCAGGGCGCGCCTCGCGCGGACAGCTTGGCCCGTCGTGTTGGGATTTGCCATTGCCGCGCCGTGGTTCGCCATGAACGTCGCTCGACACGGCCAACTTGCCCCGATCCGGGCGTTCCATGAGGAGTTTGCGAACACATCGCGCGCGTCTGACTGGATCGGAGAGCGCCCGCTGAAGGTGGACACACTCTCCGGCGAACTGCGCCCCGGGCCAACCATGGACAGACGCGGATACACCGCACTCGTCGCGAACTGGACAACGAGGACGTTCCTCGGAGCCTACACTCCGCCGTCGAGGGCGGCGATCGGCGCCCCTGTTTTCCTGCCCATCTCGTTCTACGCCTGCTATATCGGCCTTGCGGCGCTCGGGCTCGTGGGATTGCTCATCTCCCGCTCAGGCTCCTCCAGCGATGTTGCGCATCGAACGTACTGGCTCATGGCCGGCGTCACGGCGTGCCTCGTTCTGGGCTCGTTTGCCGGCTTCACATGGACCTACTTTCAGGCGCAGGGCCGCTACCTCTATCCCGCGATTTCTCCGCTCGCTCTAGCATGGGGGCTCGGGCTTGCTTCCCTGATCCCGGACCGATACCGTCGTCCGGCGGTTGCTGGAGTCATAGCCCTGCTTCTTGCGCTGGCCTCGGCGTTCGCATTTATCTACGTCGCGCCGGCCTATGCCGGGCGCTAACACGAATGCGTGAGCTCGTCTGCCCGACACCGGAAGAGACAGTGGCCGCAGGCCGCGACCTGGGATCCCGGCTCCGTCCGGGGATGGCGGTGCTGCTGGAGGGAGAGCCGGGGGCCGGGAAAACCACGTTGGCTCAGGGCATCGCGGAAGGCTACGGCATACGGGACGTCGTGACCAGTCCTTCGTTCGCCTTGATCAATGAATATCGCACCGGCGATCGGTTCATGGTGCATTTCGACCCGTACAGGTTGGACCCCACGTCAGCGTTTCACGACCTCGGCTGGCAGGACTACCTTGGCGGCGACGCCCTGCTGGTGATCGAGTGGCCCGAGCGGCTTGGGGAGCACGTGCCGACTCCGCACCTTCGAGTGCGGATCGAGGTAGCGGACGACGGGACCCGACGCCTGACCCTCTCCTCCAACCCGATAGACTATTGCGCAGCATTCAGGGATGTGTGGCGGTGATCGTCCTCGCGTTCTGCACATCGGCAACCGTCTGCAGCGTCGCCGCGCTGCGTGGCTCGGACGTGCTGGCTAACGCCTCATTCGAACACGAGATGCGCCTCCTTGAACGTCTCATACCGGTAACCCACGATGTCCTCAAGAACGCAGGAATAGCTCTAGCGGATGTTGATCTGATCGGCGCGGATGTGGGTCCCGGATCGTTCACCGGCATCCGCATCGGAGTGATGACGGCAAAGACGCTGGCCTGGGCTCTGCAGAAGGACGCCGTGGGAGTCTCTTCCCTTGAGTGTTTGGCACACATGTCCGAAATGACGCCGGTCGTGGCGCTGGTCCGCGCCAGGCCGGGCATGGTGTACCGCCAAGCGTTTGGGCCGGATCGCTCCCCGCTCGACGAAGCGCAGATCGTGAGCGCTGAGGCCGGCCCGGACATACTTGGCGCCGCTCAGTATGTGTCGGAGCCGGTTATCGTCGCCGACTTTGAGGTCGCAACCGCACCGATCGAACACGCGCTGAGAGGTCTCGGCGATCCGCTTGTCATGAGGGCACGCATTGACGCCGAGACCGTTGGTAGGCTTGCACAAGCCAAAGCCCGGAGCGCGACGGATGGCGCGCTCCACCTGCAGCCCGCCTATGTGGCCGAGCCGCTCATAGGTCCGCCTAAGAAGACCTGATCCCCGGAGGGTAGCTTCGGATCAGGCCGATGACCTTACCGATCACCCGGACATCGTCGCGGCTGACCTCGATTGGCTGATAGGCGCTGTTCGCGGGCATCAGCCGCACGCGATCATTGACAAACTGAATGCGCTTGACGGTGGCCTCGTCGCCCAGCATCACCGCGACCATCTCATTGTTCTCCGCCGTCTCCTGCGGGCGAATGATCACCAGGTCGCGGGGGAGAATGTGGTCATCCACCATGCTGTCGCCCCGCACCCTCAGAACGAACGCGCCTTCGTGGTTGCGTACGATCTCCTCCGGAACAGGGACGAATCCCTCCACGTTCTCGGATGCGGTGATGGGCGTACCGGCGGCTATCGTTCCGATCAACAGCAAGCACGGGATGTCCGATCCTGATGACCCGTGCCCCGTCCGCCCGACCACCGTAATCGAACGAGAGGTGCTCGCCCGACGGATGTACCCTTTGCGCTCGAGGGCGTCGAGGTGAACCGTCACTCCGCGAAGGCTGGAGAAGCCGAAGTTGTTTCCGATCTCCCGAATGCTCGGCGGAAACCCATGCTGGTCTACGTATTCCACAATGAACTGGAGAATGCCCTCTTGCCTTGCCGTTAGCCCTTTGGTCATTGTCGTATCCTCCTAGGATTGAGTAAGTATACACACATACACTTATTCAGTCAACAGGTACACCTATACCTTTCTGTCATTCTACCGCAAATCACGTATACGTCGTGTAGTTTGACAGCCCCGATTGTCGTGCGGTAAGATAGATTGTGCGTCCGGGTGCAGGAATGTCCGGGCGCAATCTCTGTATGGGCGGCCCACATGAAGCTTTCGGCGATCACCGACGAGATTTCCCAGGATTTCGAGCACTCCCTTGCCGTTCTCGCCGAGTACGGAGCGGCAGGAGCCGAACTCCGCGGGCTATGGGGCGTCAACATCGGGGACATTGACGACCGGCAGGTCACCCGCGCCAAGAAGGCTCTCCGACAGTTTGGACTCAGCGTAAGCTGCCTTGCGAGTCCCTTCTACAAGTGCGACATCGCCAGCTCCGATGCCACCGTTGCAGGAAGGATGCACCTCGCCAGCGCCCGCGGCTATGATCAGCAGATGGACCTGCTCAAGCGCCTCTGCGACCTGGCCGATGCATTCGAGACCCGCTTCATCAGGGTCTTCTCGTTTTGGCGACGAGGCGAACTCACCGAAGAGATCGAGCGGCACATCGTTGAGGCGTTCGCGAGGCCGTTGGAGCTGGCCGAAGCGCGCAATGTTACGCTGCTACTCGAAAACGAGCATGCCTGCTATCTCGGCACCGGTGTCGAGATCGCTCGTGTGATCGAGAAGGTTGGCCACCCGAATCTGGCGGCCTGCTGGGACCCCGGCAATGCCCTCGCTGCGCGAGAGGTCCCCTACCCGACCGGCTACGCGGCCGTAAGACCGTACGTCGCCCACGTGCACATCAAGGACGCTCAGCTGGTGGACGAAGAACCGAAATGGTGCGTGGTCGGCGAGGGAGTTGTTGATTACCGGGGCCAGTTTGCGGCGCTGAAAGCCGACGGGTACACCGGTTACGTTTCGTTGGAAACCCACTATGTTCCGCAAGGCGGCACCCCTGAGGACGGCTCGCGGCCTTGCCTGGAAGCCATCAATCGCCTATTGAAGGACACCCCATAGCATGTCCAGGAAGCAGGCGCCGCAGCGCGCCCGTCGCAAGCAGAGCATCACCTCCATCACGTACTGGCGCAAGTTCGCTACACACAGGATCATCTTTGTCGGCCTGGCAGGCATTATCGGGCTTGGCATCATCGCCTACTTCGGCACGAGTCCGATGGGCGGCGGAACGGGCACGGCCCGCGAAGAGTATCTCTCCGACGCGATAGCCACCGTCAACGGAGAGGCAATCACGCGGCGCGACTTCGAGAAACAAGCCGAGATGGTCAGGCGACGCAGCGCCGCATCGCCCGCAATGGCAGCCGCCGAGGAAGGCTATGTGCTCTCGAGTCTTATAGACGCCGCGCTCCTGCGGGCTGAAGCAAAGAAGCGCGGCCTGTCGGTGAGCGACGCTGAGGTTAACAAGGCGATTGAAGACATTCGCAAGGTCCAGCAGGGCAACCAGAAGAGCAAGCTAAGCGATGAGGACATGCTGGCGCTCATGGGCGTTGACAGCATGAACGAGTTGCGCGATGCGCTAAGGAGGGATCTCCTGCCGCGCCGCCTCGGCGAAGCGCTCTCGAACGCCGATCGTCTGAACTTCGATGACCTTGCCAAGTCCTTCGACGAGATCAAGGTGCGCCACATTCTGGTCGCCGTGTCATCCGCATCCTCTCCGGCGCCTCGCGGTGTTCCGGACGCACAGGCCAAGGCGAAGGCAGAGAAGATCCTTGCCGAGCTCAAGGCCGGGGCCGACTTTGCGGAGCTGGCAAACAAGTACACCGATGATCCTAGCAACCGCCCCACCAAGTGGGACCCCGAGCTCAAGAAGTCGGTGCCGGACGGAGCTCCGAAGGGCGGAGCTCTCGACTGGTACAAGCGTGGCGGCGGCTTCCACAAGGATTTCGAACAGGCCGCGTTTGCTCTGAAGGTGGGCGAGATCAGCGGACTGGTCAAGACCCCGTTCGGCTACCACATCATCAAGGTTGACGAGACCCGGCGAAACCTACCCAGGGACTACGAGAAGACGAAGGCTCAGTTGCTGGAGGACCTCAAGTCCCGCAAGATATCCGAGGCGGTTTCCGAGTATCTGACCGCACAGCGTGACAAAGCCAGGATCACGTGGAATGATCCGGCGCTCGAGTGGCGATATGCGTACTCCAAGTCGTCGCCCATGGGCGCGTTCGGGATGCAGATGCCCGACCGCGACAAGGCCGAAGCCGAGTTGACCAAGAAGCTACGCGCGTACCTTCCGAAACACAAGACCGACTCCGTCGCCGCCCTCGTTCTCGGACAGATGCTCTATCGCCAGTACATCATGGCGGGGCTTCCGCCCGGAATCGCAGGCGCCAATCCACCCAAGGTAGACCGGGCGAAGCTTCTTGCCGAGGTCATGAGTTCCTACGAGACCGCGCTCCAGCATCTTGAGGATCAGGAGACGCGCATGACCCTCGCGCGTTTGTACCGCGAGGACAAGAAGCCGGATAAGGCGCTCACGCACTATCGGCAGATGCACAGAAACCTGTCCTGGGATAAGAAGCCCGAACAGCTCCCCATTCGGGAGCAGCTGGAGAAAGCGCTACGGGAGCTTGGTGACACCAAGCTCGCAGATGCGGAAGCCGCTCGCATCGCTGAGATCAAAGCCCAGCAGGCCGCAGAGCGAAAGGCTGAAGCTGAACGCGCCGCGAAACAGAAGGCGGCGCAGAAGCCCGGCGCGGCCCCTGGCGGCGCTTCGGCCCCGTCCAAACCTACCACGTCTGCGGAAACCGGAACAATCCAGATCCCCTTGAAGGATCCGGACGCCAAGCAGGACAAGAAAACCGACGATCGCTGAAGCCAACAACGCCCCCGGATGCCTGTTCGTGGTAGCCACGCCGATAGGCAACCTCGAAGACATCTCGTTGCGCGCGCTACGCGTCCTCCGCGAGGCCGATATGGTACTCGCGGAGGACACCCGCGTAACACGGAAACTGCTAAGCCACTACGACATTCACACTCCGGTCAGCTCGTATCACGCGCATTCGCCCGAGTCGGCAACCGATCATTTCGTGGAGCGTATGTTGGCAGGCCACAACCTGGCCCTGGTGGCAGATGCAGGCACACCCGGAATCTCGGACCCGGGCGATCGCATCGTTTCACGAGCGGTCGCAAACGGCATTCGCGTGATCCCGATTCCCGGCCCCAACGCCGCCGTCAGCTTGATGTCCATTAGCGGCATACCGGGAGGCCGCTTCACATTCGTGGGCTTCCCGCCTCGCGGTCGGTCCGACCGTCGCGCGTTCTTCGCGGAGCTCAAGGAAATCGAGGGACCCGTCATTCTCTATGAAGCGCCGCAGCGGATCGGCCCGTCTCTTACCGAACTACTGAGCGCGCTCGGCGACCGCAACGTCACAATCGGTCGCGAGCTGACCAAGCGCTTTGAGACGATCCTCCGCTGCCCTATCTCGCGCGCCATTGAGCAACTGAGTCCCGACAGACAGCGCGGCGAGTTCACCGTGCTTGTCCATCCTGCCGATCGGAACGGCCCCACAAGCGCCGATGACAGCCTGGTTGACGCTGCGGTCGCGCGATTCACGGAAGCAAGTCTGCCCCCACGCGAAGCCGCGCGCGCCGTCGCACGCGCCACCGGCCTATCCGCCCGCGAAGCGTATCGGCGGATACTTGAGAAGAAAAGCGATGCCTGATGCGGGTGGGGCATGCCTCCTTTCGGTCATAGTTCCTGCGTACAACGAGCGCGCAACCATCGCGGAGATTGTTGATCAGGTGTCCAGGTCACCGTTCCAACCGCAGGTCGTCGTCGTTGACGACGGCTCCACCGACGGAACGACCGATATTTTGCGGGAGCTTGTTGGCGCGCGCGGTGACAATCTGATCGTGTGCTACCATGATCGAAATCGGGGCAAAGGAGCCGCAATCCGCACGGCGATACCGCACTGCTGCGGCGACTACATACTGATTCAGGATGCCGACCTTGAGTACGATCCGGCCGACTACCCTACCCTCCTCCAGCCCCTGCTCGACGGAAGGGCCGATGTCGTCTATGGGTCTCGCTTCGTCGGCGGGGGCGCACATCGCGTACACCTTTTCTGGCACCGCGTAGGCAACGCAATCCTGACAACCTTGTCCAACATGCTGACCAATCTGAACCTTACCGACATGGAAGTGTGCTACAAAGCCTTCCGCGCCGATGTACTGAAGGCGGTCAAGCTCCGTTGCAACCGGTTTGACTTCGAACCGGAGGTCACGGCGCGGATTGCCCAAATGAGGTGCCGGATCTATGAAGTGCCCGTATCTTACTCAGGCCGCGACTATGCGGACGGCAAGAAGGTGCGGTGGACCGACGGCGTTGCAGCGCTCTGGACCATCGTAAGGTGCAAGCTGTTCCCGTGAAAGGCAGGCAAGACCCCACATGATCCTTGTTACCGGCGGCGCCGGATACATAGGCAGTCACTATGTCCTGTTCGAACGGAGCCGGGGCAACGAAGTGCTCGTGCTGGACGATCTTAGCCTTGGCCATCGAGAGGCCGTACTGGACGCCCCTCTGATCGTCGCAGATCTCAGCGACGCCGCCGTGCTCGATTCGATCTTCCGGTCGTATCCGATTGACGCCGTAGTTCATTTCGCGGCGCTTGCGTCCGTTCCGGAGTCCGTGGCATATCCCGATCGGTACTACAGGCACAACGTGGCGCACACAGTGACACTGATGGAGGCGATGCTCCGACATAGCGTTCGTCTGATGGTGTTCTCCTCCTCGTGCGCAACCTACGGTGACCCTGTGTATACGCCGATGGATGAAGCTCACCCGCAACAACCGATCAACCCGTATGGGGAGTCCAAGCGCATCTGCGAACGGATGCTGGAGGCGTTCGACGCGGCATACGGCATCCGGTATGCGTCGTTGCGGTACTTCAATGCCGCCGGCGCCGATCCTGAGGCGCGCATCGGAGAGAGTCACAATCCGGAAACCCACCTGATCCCCATCGTGCTGCAGGTTGCGTCCGGCATTCGTCCGTCAGTCGCCGTGTACGGGAGCGACTATGGCACTCCGGACGGTACTTGTGTACGAGATTACATCCATGTCCTCGATCTCGCTCAAGCCCACGGCCTTGCGCTTGACCGAATTCGTGCCGGCAGTCCGAGCGGCGCATTCAACCTCGGTACGGGCACTGGCCAATCGGTTCGGCAGATCATTGGTGTCTGCCGCAAGGTAACCGGCCGTGACATACCGGTCGAAGAGGCCGCCCGTCGAGCGGGCGATCCGCCCATACTGGTTGCGTCCTCATCCAAGGCGCGCGAGGTCCTCGGCTGGCGTCCCCGGTACGCTGCCATCGAGGACATAGTCAGCTCGGCTTGGCGCTGGGAACAACATCGGAGGTTCTGAAATGGATGGAGTGAGCCGCATACCCGGCGTGGTGATTAAGTCACTGACGCGCTACGAGGACGCACGCGGATGGCTCGTCGAGCTGGTTCGCGAGGACGAGCTTCCCGGAGGGATCGTCCCAAGGATGGCGTACCTATCGGTCACGCATCCGGGTGTCGGACGCGGCCCCCATGAGCACGTCGCTCAGACGGACGTCTTCTGTTTCATCTCGGGCACGTTCGAACTGCACCTCTGGGCGCGGCAAGACGGACAAGAGCCTCTTTACGAAGTCCACGTTCTCGGCGAATCCAACCCTGCGCTGGTGACTGTGCCGCCGGGGATTGTGCACGGCTACCGCAACGTGGGCGCTGCCGATGCCTTCGTCGTCAATCTGCCTGACGCGCTGTATGCCGGCTGGGGGAAGCGTGAGCCGGTAGACGAGATCCGCCATGAGGACATCGGCTCGGAGTTCAAGTGGTGAGCAACGCGATTCTGATTACCGGAGGCGCAGGGTTCATCGGCTCCAACTTCGCCCGCTGGTGGGCATCCTTGCATCCGGACAGCCGCATTGTGGTTCTCGATGCCCTCACATACGCGGGGAATCCGGCCAACGTCGCCGATCTTGTGTCATCGCCCCGGTTCCGGTTCTATCCGGGCCGCATTGAGGATCGAGCGGTCGTGGACGGCATCTTCCGGTGTGAGAAGATAACGCATGTTGTCAACTTCGCCGCCGAATCCCACAATGATCGCAGCATGCTGGACCCGACAGGGTTGATCGCGACCAACGTAACCGGAGTCAGCGTCCTGCTGCAAGCCGCCGCACAACACGGCGTTCAGCGATTCGTGCACGTCTCGACAGACGAAGTGTACGGACACATCAGGAGCGGCACATTCAAAGAGACGGATCCGCTCCAGCCCCGCACCTTCTATTCAGCAGGCAAGGCCGGCGGCGAGATGCAGGTCCGCGCCCACTTCATTGCGAACTCCGTGCCCGTCATGGTCACCAGAGGGAGCAACACGTTCGGACCATACCAGTTTCCCGAGAAGATACTTCCGTTCTTCATCACAAGGGCGCTCGACAATCGCCCCTTGCCGCTCTACGGCGACGGCTCCCAGGTTCGTGACTGGCTGTATGTCGAAGACCACTGTGCGGGCATTGGCGCTGTGGTTGAGCACGGCCTCCCGGGCGAGGCCTACAACATCGGCGGAGGCAATGAGCTTACGAACGCAGCCCTGACGCATCGCATACTGCAGTTGCTGAACCGATCCGAGGACCTGGTCAGGCATATCCCCGACCCGCGCGGTGCGGCCCACGACGCGCGGTACGCGCTCGACTGCACCAAGGCCTCAGGGCTCGGTTGGCATCCGCGCCACGATTTCGATTCGGCGCTGGAGGCCACGGTTCGCTGGTACGTAGACAGGCAGGATTGGTGGCGCCCAATCGTGGAGTCCGAGCCATATCAGGCGTACATCCGTCGCTTCTACGGCCCCGCGCTCGGATCGGAGCTCTGAGCAATGCCGGTGCGTGCATCCGATAAGTGCGTGTCGCGGAGCGTTCTGGCAGAGGAGTGCGCGCGCGCACGTGAGCTCGGCCGCACCATCGTCTTTACGAACGGCTGTTTCGACCTGCTGCACATCGGTCATGTGCGGTATCTGGCCGAGGCACGCTCGTACGGCGATATGCTTGTGGTTGGACTGAACAGCGACGAGTCCGTTAGGAGACTCAAGGGACCGCGACGACCGCTCATTCCGGAACACGAACGATCCGAGATGCTCGCACATCTTGCCGCCATTGACTACGTGTCGCTCTTCTCCGAGACAACGGCCGATGAGATCATCCGCGTCGTGAAACCTCACGTATATGTCAAGGGCGGCGACGTGGATCCGGCGCGAGTTCCGGAACTGCCGACCGTGCTTGCCTGCGGTGGGCGAATCGTCGTTGCCCAGTATGTTGCCGAGCATTCCACGTCCGACATCATCGAGCGCGTCCTCGGCGCTTACAACGAACGGACGGGATAGAGGCCCTGATGCAGACCGCGGCAGCGCTGTTCTGGGCCATGCGCCCGCGTCAGTGGACGAAGAACCTCTTTCTGTTCGCCGGGCTCGTGTTCACGGACAACTGGCACATGCTGCCCGTTGCCGTGGCCGCCTTCGCGATCTTCTGCTGTCTGTCTTCGGGCATGTATCTCCTGAACGACGTTCGGGATCGCGACCGCGACCGCCTGCATCCTGCGAAGCGGTTGCGCCCGGTGGCATCCGGTCAGCTGTCTCCAGGTCTGGCCAGTCTCGCCGGCGTTGCGCTTCTTGTCGGCGGCTGCGCGGCGTCATTGGCCGTCAACCTGCGGTTTGCAGCGGTCGCGCTGGTTTTCGTGGGCCTCCAGTTCGCGTACACGTTCGTACTGAAGCATATGGTCCTGCTCGACGTGTTCGCGATCGCGCTCGCGTTCGTTCTCAGGGCCGTTGCAGGATCGGCTGCGATTGCCGTGCCCAACTCCGTCTGGCTCCTCGTATGCACTCTCGAGATGGCATTGTTCATGGGCTTCGGTAAGCGTCGCCACGAGATTGTGGAGCTAACCGAGCAGGCCGGCAACCACCGCAACACGCTCGATCATTACAGCGTTCCGTTCCTGGATCAGATGATCTCGATCGTGCTGGGCGCACTGGTGGTGTCGTATGCGGTCTATGCGGCAGCCTCGCCGACGGCGGCAGCCCATCCCGGGCTGGTCTATAGCCTCCCGTTCGTGATGTACGGCATCTTCAGATACCTGTACTTGATCCACATGTGCAACATGGGCGGAAGTCCCGAGATCATCGTTCTGAAGGATCGGCCCCTGCAGGCCACGCTCATCCTGTGGCTTGCGTTCGTCATTGCGGCATTCCGGTTCCGCTAGAGGGAGACATGACTTGCGTGTGCTTGTGACGGGCGCCAACGGAATGCTTGGACGCGATCTGTGCAGTCACCCCATGGCCGCGGGAGTGGAGGTCATACGAACGGACATAGCAGGCGACGCCATCCGAATGGACATCACCGATCTTGACAATGTGCGAGCGGTCATGCGTGAGACCGAGCCTGAGGTCGTGATCCATTGTGCGGCATACACTCAGGTTGACCAGGCTGAAACCGACCGGGATACGGCCTTCAGGATCAATGCGCTGGGAACTGAGGTCGTCGCCCAGGAAACAGCCCGCCGCGGAGCCGCCATGTGCTGTCTCAGTACGGACTTTGTGTTTGACGGCTCGGCCAATCGTCCGTACCACGAGTACGACGCAACCAATCCGCTCAGCGTCTACGCCGCGTCCAAGCTCGCAGGCGAGCAGGCGGCCGCGCGCCATTGCCCGCGCCATTGGATAGTTCGAACGGCATGGTTGTACGGCATCCACGGACGATGCTTCCCGGCGACAATCCTGCGAGCGGCACGTGCAGGAAAGCCCGTGCGGGTCGTGGCCGACCGATGCGGAAGTCCAACGTTCACCCGTGACCTGGCCGGGGCCCTCTGGTCGTTGGTGGCTCAGCCCTCGTACGGTACCTACCACGTCGTGAATGCAGGCCAGGCGACGTGGTACGACCTGGCATGTGCCGTTCTTCAAGAGGCCGGCATGCTCGATACAGACATCGTCCCCATTCCTGCCTCCGATTGGCCGTCTCCGGCGCGTCGTCCGCGATTCTCAGTCCTGACGTCATTGCGACCGGAGTTGCCTTGCGGGACGCCCATGCGCCACTGGCGCGCCGCGCTTGCCGACTATGTCGCCGCACTCAAGTCCGCGGAGAAGACCGATGTGGTCGAGTAGCCGAACGTCGGTCGGCGCAATCGTCTTCGTCGCGCTCGTGGCTGGGCTGGTTATTCCGACGATATCCGCCGCCCAGACAGACCATTCTCCGCCCTTTGGTCGAACGCTAGCCTATTATGCCCGCCTGCAGCCACGCATACTCTGGGTGGACGCAACGGCGAACCTCTCCCGAATCACCAACCGCGCCGGCGTGGCCGACATCGTTGCGAGAGCGCGATCGGCCAACATCAACATCATCGTGGTAGATGTCAAGCCCATCACCGGGGAAGTCCTCTACACAAGCCGCATCGCTGAGCGCATGAGGTCGTGGCGGGGTGTTCCTGTGCCCGAGTTCGATGTGCTGCAGGCCTTCATCGAAGAGGGACATCGTGCGGGCATCGAGATCGCGGCATCGTTGAACGTGCTATC
>JBBIQU010000005.1:38300-51579 GCA_037442185.1 Chthonomonadales bacterium
GGCGTACCAGAAGCGCGAGTGGCAGTCGGTGGCGTTGACGGTTCAGCGGTCTCTCAGGGCGCCGGATGGCGCGCGGCTGCGCGTTCGCGGTCCCGACGACCCGGAAGAGGCCGGCACGACTCTGGTTCAGGGCGCCGATACCATCATTGAGGCCACTGCGTCTCCAGGCGTCGAACTTGCGGTTGCATTGGAGCATAACGGACGCGTCGCCGGGATGGTTGACCCGGCGCTCCTTGGCGACGTGCCTCTGGTGCCACCTGACGAGGGACGCCTCCTGGTGCTCAGGAATGATAGCCGAAGCTGGGCCACCAACCATGTGAGGGCCGGCGACACCTGCCGATTCGAGGCGGTCACTCGGCTGGTACCGATTGTCGAGGCGCCCGGTGAGCGGATTGCCGCGTTCGTCAACCCGCTCCATGGCGAGGTCCGATCACGGCAGCTCGGGATGATCAAGGAGATCGTCGAGCGCTACGATGTGGACGGTATCGTGCTGGATCGGATGCGTTACGCTTCCATCTATGCGGACTTTGGTCCCATTATGCGGAACGCATTCGAACGATGGCTTGGGAAGTTCGTCGAGCGGTGGCCCGAAGACGTGATCGGTGCCAGCGAACTGCCGGGCGAGTCCGTTCGGCGCGGACGCTATTTCAAGCAATGGCTCGAGTTTCGCGCCAGAATCATCAGAGATCTTGCGCGAGAGATACGTGAGACCGTCCGACAGGTCAAGCCCGGAGTGTATGTCGGCGCATATGTCGGCTCCTGGTTCGCCGAGTACTACGGCGTCGGAGTGAACTGGGGCAGTGAGCGTTACCCGGTTTCTCTCTCTTGGGCGACGCCGGAATACAACGAAGCCGGCTATGCAGAGCATCTGGACTGGTTGACGACCGGCTGCTACTACGGTATACCTACGCGAGACGAGGCAAGGGCACAGGGCAAGCGCGAAGGAGCGACCGTGGAGTCCGCCGCGGTGCTGTCAACGCGTGCCGTTGCCAACGCGATACCCGTGGCTGCCGGGCTGTACGCGCTCAACTACGAAGGTAGGTCGGCCGGCTTCGCCACAGCCATGGACGTAGCGATCCGACGATCGTCAGGAGTGATGTTGTTTGATACCTCCCACATCTACGACTACAGCTGGTGGAACATACTGTCGCAGGCCATGCCCGAGCCGGTCTTTCCGCCACACGCGTGTGCGGGGCTCCTGGCACAGATACGCTCGGCACATGATGCGGTTACTGCCCTTGGCGAGCCTGATCCTCTCGCCGCTCGGATGCCTATCGTCCCCTATCAGCCAGGCGGGGGCTAATCCGGCCGCTTCTCAGCGCAACGAGACCCCTGCCAGGTTCTACGTTCGCATATCCAACACTGCGCTGGGCGCCGTGGAACTTGCCGCAAGCGCCATGGGGCCATGGCAGCTCATCGCCCGTGTCTCTTCTCCGGCCACATCCGACGCGTCTAGCGATGAGGCCACAGGACCAGGCCTCATCCGGTCTACGTCGGGCGGTGCCTTGGTCGGCGTCGCCCGAGGTCGGGCCATCAAGCTGCTTCCCGCCAAGGATGGCCTCACCGCCCGGGATGCCATCCAGATTGTCCCACGAAGCGCGTGGGCAGCTCTCGGCGGAGCCCTCAGCCGCTGCAGGACGGAGATATCGCTCGTGATCTCAGGCCGCGTTGCGCCGCTCCATGAAGGCTTCGTGCCTTCGGATGGCGATCGCCTGCTACTGGAAGCGATCTCGGTCTCGCCTCCCGGCGCAGGGTCAGAGCTGGACGCGCGGGCTCTGGTCGCAGACTATGACTCCTTCGCGCGCCAGGAGATGAAAGCTACAGGACGACGCCCAACGAGCGGCACCCTTACCGTCGAGGCTCGTCTCCCCGCTTCCCTGCAATCGGCGGCCGTTACGTTCCTCCTGGACGGCGTGCCGATGGCCCTTCTCAACCGCAAGCCCTATCGGGTCGTGTGGGACACGCGAGACTGGCAGGACGGCGAGCATCTGATCGAGGTTCGGGCTCTCGACGAACGCGGCATTCTGGTTACCAGAACCAAGCGCCTCGTCTATGTGATCAATGCGGGTTAGCGAAGTGGCCCGTTCCAAGACACCCGAAAGTCCCGCCGGTCAGACCCCGGTGACGCTCGCCGAGGTCTTCGGCCCGGAAGGCCGCCTCAGCCGATACCTCAGCGGGTTCGAGTACCGACCGCAACAGCTTGAGGCCGCCGAGTCCATCGCGCATGCGCTCGCGCAAGATCGGACGTGCATCGTCGAGGCAGGAACAGGCGTCGGCAAGTCCCTCGCGTACCTCGCGCCTGTCGCGCTGGCTCTCGACAACAGATCGAAGGCTGTCATCTCGACATACACAATCAATCTGCAAGAGCAGCTGATCCTCAAAGACATTCCGGCGTTGATGGCGATCCTGCCGGAGTTGCCGCTGAAGCCGTGTCTGATCAAGGGCAAGGGGAACTACCTGTGCAGACAGGACTTCGACCAGGCTCTCGGCGACCTGTTCCATACCGCCGAACCGCTGTTCGGGCGCCTCAAGTCGTGGGCTGCGCGCACCAAGACCGGCGATCGAGCCGAACTGACTTTCGACTACCCTCACTGGCACGAGGTAGCCTGCAACAATGACACCTGCCGCGGCCGAGACTGCCGTTACTTTGACGTCTGCCACTACTATCAGGTCCGCAAGAGGGCGGCAGCAAGCAACCTCATTGTCGTCAACCACGCGCTGCTTCTTACCGACCTCATCGCTGCCGAGGCTTCGGACGACGGTCAGGGCGTCCTGCCGCCCTATGACATTCTCGTCGTTGACGAAGCGCACCATCTGGAAGACGCTGCAACCACCACGCTGGAGACCGCGTTCGGCGACTGGGAGCTCCCCGTATTGGCCGACCGCATCCGCCGGTCGTCGGCGGGCCAGGTTCTGGCCGCCTGTTGCGATCGCTTGGAGAAGTGCAGTGCCGGCATCTTCGACAAGCTGCGCAACCGGGGCCCTGAGTTCACCATATCCGATCGCCTTGCCAAGTCCGAGTGGTCGGAGATCGTCTCCAGTTGCGAGTATGCGATGGATACGCTCCGCGAAGCCGGCCTTGAGTTGCTGGCTGCATCAGAGTTGGCGGAAGACAAGGATAACGAGCGACTGCTCGGCCTCTGCCAGGCCGCGTCCAGGATCTCAATGGCCGTGTCGGTCATCAAGGCCGACCCTCGCAATGGTCTCGTTAAGTGGTGCGAGGCATCGCGGCGCCAAAGCCGACGTGGGCGTGCGGCCAACCAGAGGGTGGTTATTCACGACACGCCGATCATGGTTGCCGACCTGCTCTGGGAGAGGCTCTGGAGTCGCATGCGTCGGGCCGTTCTGACGTCTGCCACCCTCGCCGCCAGCGGTAGCTTCAGTTATCTGCGATCACGCCTGGGCCTTCGGGCAGAGGCTGATGAGCGGATCATCGGGTCGCCTTTCGACTTTCCCAACCAGGCCTTGCTCTATGTGCCGGCCCACCTGCCGCCTCCAGACAAGGAAAACGGCCCCGACTACTTCGACGCCGTGGCCGACGAGATCGCTCGCATCGTCGAGCTCTCACAAGGCCGCGCCTTTCTGTTGTTCACATCCCGCCGCGCGCTTGACGAGGCGCATACGCGGCTGCTTGCTCGCGTCCGGTTTCCGCTCTTCAGACAGGGCGACATGCCACCGCAGAAGCTCCTCAAAGCGTTTCTCTCCAGCGATGGAGGATGTCTGTTGGGGAATCAGACCTTCTGGGAGGGAGTGGACGTCCCAGGAGAAGCCCTCAGCGTCGTTGTCATTGACCGGATACCGTTCGCCGTGCCCGATTCGCCAATCACAAAGGCACGGACGGATGCCATCAAGGCTGCGGGCGGCAGCTGGTTCGGCGAGTACAGCGTGCCCCAAGCCCAGATCCGGTTGAAACAGGGGTTCGGACGCCTGATTCGGACGCGAACGGACCGTGGGATCGTCTGCATTCTGGATACGCGCTTGTTGACCAAGTCCTACGGCGCTGAGTTCATACGCTTCCTTCCGCCCGCTTCGCGTGCCAGTCTCTGGCATCGTGTCGAGATGTTCTGGAATCTGTGAGCGACACTGAGCGCACCGGATCAGACACCGGCGACCGATTGCTCGGCCTTCTCAATCGTCTCCTTACCGATCACTTCTCGGATATCCGCAACCCTGAGACCATCCGCATCCGAACAGGTAGGCGCTCTCGATTGAGGTTGGGTTCGGTTCGGTCTGGCCGGCATGGTCCGGAGATCACGATCAACCCTCTCCTGATGCTCGATGGGGTTCCCGAATCGGTCGCGATGGCCACAGTCGCCCACGAGCTCTGCCACATCGTGCATGGATACGGGACCCATCAACGTCCGAAACATCCGCCGCACCGCGGAGGCCGCATCAATGCCGAACTCCGCGCCCGTGGGCTCGACGAGCTTGAGGCGAGCGCACATGCGTGGGTTCGCAACAACTGGCAGGGATGGTTCGAACGGCATGCGCCCGATCTTGCGGAACTGCGCTCAGAACGGACCGATGCGCGCGACCGGGCATGGCTCGCCGTCCTTTCCTCGCCTGGCATGAGGTCGGCCGACGACATGCACCGATGGTCACATGGCATCGCGATTGAGCTGGGTGTCGCTCCATTGCACGGTGTCGAGTGGCTCCATGCGGGCTCGCGCCGGAAGGGCCTCTCTTATTGCCGCGTCCGGGACCGCGTCGTCCTCTTGCATGGGGTATTGGCCTATAAGGCGGTTCCGGAGTCGGTGCTGCGCTACGAAACAGCAGCATGGCTCGAGTATCTCAACAGAGATCACAGGTCAACCAGGAAGTTCAGCATCGAACAAACGATGCCTCGCCATGAGATCGAGGAGGCTCGCCATTGGCGCCGGTACAGCTGGACCCGGTTCCGTCGCAAGCACACGCCCCCTAGCCTTCCGAAACCGGCGCCGCATCACGATTCACTTTGCAACACATGCATGTTGTTGAGTCATCACACATAACCGGATGGAGGCACCACAATGGGCGAAACTAGAGCAACCGAGGACCACGCGATGCCATCGCCGCCGAGCGCTGCCGGCGTCACCCCCGTGGCCGATGCCAAGGCAAGCCAGCCGGCCGCCGTCCCTGACACGGGTGTCAGGAGGATGCCGGACCACGTTCGCCGCCGATTGATCACGCTCCGCGATGGACAGTGGTACTTGCCGAGCGCCTACCGCGTCGTGTGGTTCCGCGAGGATCATCCAGATTGGTCCATCGTCACTGAGTTGATCGAGGGAGGTCATCAGGCCGGTTGGGCCACCGTTCGAGCCAGCGTCATCGCGGACGACGGTCGTGTCATCTCGACCGGCATGAAAACCGAAAGTAAGGGCGACTTCCCTGGAGGATGGGTTGAGAAAGCCGAGACCGGCGCGGTTGGGCGCGCGCTTGCACTTGCCGGCTACGGAACCCAGTTCGCTCCCGACCTCGAAGACGCCGACACGTCAAGAAGCGCGGACACGCGCCGAGTGGGTTCTCTGCGTCCCTCAGCCGCTGCGCAACGCCGACCCGCCCGTCAAGAGGCGCGGGTATGGGAAGGACCGGGTCAGTGTCCGAGCTGCCACGCGCCGGCCGGCAGACCGCACAGCACTTCGTGTCAGGCCGGCTGATACGATCGCTGATCAGATGATCAGGTAACGATGCGGCGTCCCGGAAGCCTGATCATCTGCTCGCGCGCCGGACCGACCGAGACTGCCCAGATCGGCACACCGACAAGCTCCTCGACGCGCTCCACATAGGCCCGGCAGCGTTTGGGCAGCTCGTCGTAGCTTGTGACGCTCGAGATATCCTGATCCCACCCGTCGAGATCGTCGTAGATCGGCGCTGCGTCATCGCGGGCCGCAAGATCGTAGGGGAGTTGGTCGGTCTCAAGCGCGCCGATCCTGTACTTCGTGGCGATCCGCACACGTTCCAGTCCGGACAGCACATCGAGATGTCCCAGCGCGAGGGTCTTTAATCCGTTGTGCATCGCTGAGTAGCGCAACACAACCGTATCGAGCCATCCGCAACGTCTGGGACGGCCCGTGGTTGTGCCGTATTCCCTACCCCTCTCGCGAATGTGGTCGCCAATCGCGTCGGTGAGTTCCGTCGGGAACACCCCTGCCCCGACACGGGTCGTATAGCACTTGGCGACGCCGACAACGCTGTCAATGGCGCAGGGACCGACGCCCGTTCCAACACAAGCTGCTCCCGCAACCGGATGGGACGATGTTACATAGGGGTACGTGCCCGTGTCGAGGTCAAGCATCGTTCCCTGAGCGCCTTCGAAGACAACCCCTTTGGGTCCGCGGGCCGCCTGAGCCACGAGAGGAGCCGTATCGCACACGAACGCCGAAAGCTCGTCCGCGTACTCGTCGTACTCAGCGATGATGGCATCAACATCAAGCGGCTCATGTCCGTAGAGCTTGACCAGCAGTTCGTTGGCTGCCTCAAGCCTGCTCCGAATCGCTCCGGGCCGTCGTGCATCGTCCACGAACTCGCCCATGCGCAGGCCCCGTCGCGCCGCCTTGTCGGCATACGCAGGGCCAATCCCCTGCCCGGTCGTACCGATCGCTGAGCCCTGACGCCGTCGCTCTTCCAGGCCGTCAATCAGACGATGGTGCGGGAGGATCACGTGAGCTTGACCGGACACTCGAAGATTGCCGACTGACCTGCCACGCAAGGTCAGGTCGCGGATTTCGCGCACCAGGATCGAGGGGTCAACGACCACGCCGGCCGAAATGACGCAGGTAACGTCCTCTCTGAGGATGCCGGACGGAACGAGATGAAGCTTGAAGACCTCGCCGCCTGCGGTGACGGTGTGACCGGCGTTGCTACCACCCCCATAGCGGACGACAACTTCAGCGCGCTCGGCGAGATAGTCCACGACCTTGCCCTTGGCCTCATCGCCCCATTGCGCGCCCACAACCACGACGTTGGGCATCTCGCACCTCCTCAAAGCACAAATGGATAGCCAACGCTATCCATTCCTCGCGCGAGCTATTCACTTATGCCATTATGTCCCTTCGACCGCAGCCGTGTCAACGGCGACAGCGCAGGTAGAATACGAGCGCCAATGAGTCTGCTGATCCTGCGAGGCGTCGAGAAGTCTTTCGGCGCGCTGACGCTTTTCCACAATCTGTCAATGCGGCTGGAATGGGGCCAGCGGATCGGGCTCGTCGGTCCCAACGGCTGCGGCAAGACGACCCTGCTCCGGATGATCGTGGGCGACCTCGAGCCTGATCGAGGCGTGATCACAAGGGCCAAAGGTCTCCGATGCGGCTACCTTCGTCAGGAACAGGTCGTCGGCTCCGATCGCACAGTGTACCAGGAAGCTGAAGCCGCGTTCGCGCCGGTGCTCGAGATGCAGGCGCGCATGGCCGACCTCGAACATCAGATCAGCGCCGGGCACGAGTCGGGTGTGGCGGCGATCATGGACGAATACGGCGCTCTCCGCGACCGGTTCGAAGCCATGGGCGGCTACGACTCGCTGCGCGACATCCGGAAGGTCCTCACTCAGCTTGGCTTTACCGATGCCGATCTCGATCGCCGAACGTCCGAGCTGTCCGGCGGACAGAAGACCCGTCTGGCTCTGGCGAGGCTGCTGCTGTCAGGGCCGGACATCCTCCTTCTTGACGAACCGACGAACCACCTCGACCTTGCTGCGACCGAGTGGCTGGAAGGATTCCTGAGCGCCTTTGGCGGCGCCCTGATACTCGTCTCACACGATCGGCGTTTCCTTGATGCTGTCGCGACCTCTATAGCCGAAGTGGATCGCGAACAGCTGACGATCTACAAAGGCGGTTTCTCGGCCTACTGGGCGGAACGTGAGCGCCGGGTCGAACAGGCGACGCTCGACAGCCAGAGGCGTGACGAGGAGATACGCAGGCTTGAGGACTTCTGGCGCCGCAATAAAGCCGGCCAGAACCGAAACATGGCTTGGTCGCGACTTAAGGCCGCTCAGCGTCTCAGACAGGAGGCCATTAGCGGTCCGCAGGAGCATGCGAGAATCCACGCGACGCTGACTTCGGCGCGCCGCAGCGGGAACGAGGTGGTCATCGCAGAAGGGCTGAGGAAGGAGTTCGGCTCGAATACGCTGTTCTCGGACCTCACCCTGCTGATCATGCGTGGCCAACGCATCGGCGTCGTGGGCCCGAACGGATCCGGCAAGTCCACATTCCTTCGCATCGTCGTTGGCGAAGAGCCACCCACATCGGGGCGGATCAGACTTGGGGCCTCGGTGACCGTCGGCTATTTCGCTCAGGAGGCGTCAGGTCTGGATCCGGACGTGACCGTTCTCGAGTCCCTGATGTCGGTGCGCGAAATGCTACCTGGAGAGGCGCGTTCCTTCCTTGCCCGTTTCCTGTTCACAGGTGACGACGTATTCCGCCTCGTCGGCTGCCTATCGGGAGGCGAGAAGAACCGATTGATGCTGGCGCAGCTCGTCCTCGACCGCCCGAACCTGCTGGTCCTCGATGAACCGACCAATCACCTCGATCTGATCGCACGCGATGCCCTCGCGAAGCTCATGCGCGAATATGACGGTACGCTGCTGCTTGCGTCGCACGATCGTTACCTGCTGGACGAGACAACAACACACACCCTTGAGATCGCGGGCGGGAATGCGCGCCTCCTCGACGGCTCCTACTCCGTCGCCAAACTTGCGCAGGCCAAGCGCAACACGGCATCCACACCGAAGGCAGCGCCGTCGAGTGTCCGCGGCGACGGCTCGAAACCAATGAACTCGTTCGAGCTGGCCCGCGCGCGCAAGAGAGCCGCACGAGCTGTGCAAGAGGCAGAGGAACGTGTCTCGGCAATCGAGGATTGGCTTCAGCGCATCGAGGAATGCCTGTCGCACCCTTCGCCGAGCGATGACATGGTGCGGCTCGCTCATGACCATGCCCGGGCACAATCTGACCTGGAAGCAGCCATGCGCTCGTGGGAAGACGCAGTCGCGGATGCCGAGGAGCTCGGAGTGGCGCTCTAGCCCGCTTCAGGAATCGGCCATCCGGCGTCACGCGTTGACATAGCGGCATTATCATGGGATAATACGCTCCGGCTTCCCGTGGGGGAGTCTGTTTGCGTTCGCCCGTATCTCCGATCACCTGGAAAGAGGTCCAATATGCTTAGACGGTTCTTCCGCTACTTGCGCGCGCTCATCATGGGCAAGCTCGACCAACTCGAGGACCCGCAGGTGATCATTGACGAGTCCATCCGCGAGATGCGGGAGACTCAGATCAAGAATCGCGAGCGCGCCGTTCAAGCCATAACCCAGAAGAACAACCTGCAGAAGCTTGTGGATGATGAGGAGCGCGCGGCGCGCAATCTCGAGGCGAAGGCGGCGCTCGCCCTTCAGCAGGGCAACCGTGAGTTGGCCAAGAGCTTGCTTCGACAGCAAGCGCAGCACCTGAAGACGCTTGAGCAGATGCGCGTGTCTCTCAAACAGGCCGAAGAGACGTCGCAGGCGGTCAAGCTTGCCATTCAGCGCGACGAGGAACGCGTGCGCCAGAAGATGGCCGAGGCCCTGGCGCTCAAGGCCAACATGAAACAGGCCGAGATCCAAATCGCCATCAACAAGGCGCTCGACGGCATGCAGATGGACGATGCCACCCAGAGCTGGGACCGAGCCGAAGAGCGTATCCGCAGCATGCAGTCTGAGGCCGCCGCGCGGGCCGAAATCGCAAGCACCAGCATGGCCAACAAGCTCGCCTCGCTGGAGGATCAACAGGTAGACGCGGAATCGGACAGGATGCTGGCCGAGCTTGAGGCCAAGCTTGGCCTTGCCGGCACGACCTCCTCGACACCTCAGCCCGTCTCCGTTGACGCGACGGAAGATGATGTGGACCGCCAGCTTCGCGAACTCGAGCAGAAGCTCGCACGTTAGCACACGGCAATCCTATCCGCATGGGTGACCTCACCTCTGGCCAGCGCTTCCTCTACGTCGCCCGGCGGGTTTTCACCTCGCCGTTGTCTCTGGTCACCTGGCTTGCCGCCACAGCTGTCTCGGCCACCCTAGGATGGTCCACCATCCCGTTTGCGGCGGCGATCGTTGTTCAGATCATGCTGTTGTTCTGGCGTCTGAACGATGCCAGCTATCTTCAGCGCCTGTTCGCCGATCGCGAGGAACGCGAGCAGACCCTTGCCGACACGGACATCGAAGCATCGCTGGAGCGCATGGACTTCGAGACGCGCCAACGTATCAGGTACGTTGTGCAGCTGCAGAAAGAAATCGCGCGCGAAGCGCGCGCATCCGATGTTGAGCCGTATGCCCGCGCGGAGCTCGATCGTATCGCATCGCGCCTGCCGGGCCTAGTCCAGCAAGCCATCCGTATGGCGAGCCGCAAGCAGCATCTGGCAAAGTACCTGCAGCACGTAGACGAGAGGGCGCTGCGGGCCTATGCTGACAACCTCAGATCGCGTATCGAGGCGACCTCGGATCCCGTTGCGAAGAAGCAATACGAGCAAGCCTTGCGCGCCCGAGAGGCGGAACTCGGAACCTACCAGGCAATCGCGCAGGCATCGGGCCGCATAGACAGCCAGCTTGAGAATGTGGAAGCCACCTTCGCCAGCTGGAAAGCGAAGGTTATCCGGCTGAAGACTGTTGACATTGGCAATGTGGCATCGTTCAGCGAGGGGCTAGTCCATGAACTGGATAGCCTCGGGCGCGAGATCGAGCTCCTCGACACGAGCGTGATCGAAGCATTGGGACCGGACACGACGGAGCCGGTCCAGCAGAGAGTGGGCACCGGATCATGAGTTGGCAAAGACGATTGCGACATATCGCGCTAACCCAGGTGCGTGCCATCAAGGACCGCCTTGACCGCATGGATGCCGAAATGGAGGATGCGTACCTGAGGGAGAGACAGGCACGGGACGACGCACTGCGGGAGCTTGACGATATCGCCGATGTCCCGCTGCCGCGTCCGACGCAGCCGCTCGAGCAGTCGGCGCAGCCCCCCCGTCAGGAATCGCAAGCCCAGTCTCCCGTCATATCGGCGCCGGCCTTGGACGAGCGCTCGGCTAAGCTGGCGCGCGCCTATCGCATCCTCGGCGTGCCTGATGGCGCCGACCTGTCGGAAGTAGAGGCGGCCTATCGGAAGCTCTCGGGACGCTGCCTGTCGGTTGAGTTTGCGGAAGGCTCAGAGGAGCGCCAGACCGCCGAAACCATAATGGCCCGCGTCAATGAAGCGTACAACACGCTACGCGAGGAGCTCAATCCGGCAGCAGCACGTTTCGACAAGCTGGAACTCTGACCCGCCCTTGCTTTCGCCGTCTCGACATAGGTATACTCGCTCGGTTCTACCGGAGGTGACTTCAGCGTGCCCAACATCAAGTCCGTAGTCAAAGATGTCAAGAAATCCCGCGCCAACCGGCTCAGGAATGTCTCCAACAAGTCGGCCATCAAGACCCTGGTCAAGAAGGCCAAGGCAGCCATGGACGCAGGCGAGACTCAGTTGACGGCAACGGCCGTAAAGACAGCCGTCAGCGTCATAGACAAGGCTGTCGAGCGCGGGATCATTCACAAGAACGCAGGAGCCAGGCGAAAGTCCCGGCTCATGCGCCGCGCACACCGCGAGGCCGCCGGAAACTAGCGGATCGCCGCAACGCCGGTCTTTTCAGCGACAAGGCCCCGTCCATGGCGGGGCCTTTTCACATTGGGTCCTCTCCGGCGCCTTGAGCCATTGGGCTCACCTGCCGGTGCAGAGCCTCACGACGAGCTGCTCTAGATTGGACATCGAATCGGCGCTGCCGCTTTCCTCGCCCTTGTTGGCTGCGTCACACTCCACGAGCAGTCGCACCGCCTCGGCCAGTTCAGCTCGAGACCATTTGCCGGAGTCCCGCGCGAGCGCCGGAGCCTTCCACGCAATCGAAGCTATGCTTGCCTCTCTCGGCAAATCCACGCCCCGAGAGGCAATGGCATCCTTCAGACGACCTGTCGGGACGCCGTCGGCAACGAGCTCACGCGCTTGCCATAGCAGGCGCAACTGTCGGCTGAGCAGGGCGATGAACTTGGCAGCCAGCGCCGGAGCCTTTGCCTCAAACTGAGACGCACGCCTGAGCAGTACCAGAGCATCGCTTGTCCTTCGCCCCGAAACCGCATCAATGAGCCTGAACATCACGTCTTCCGGCGCTTGCCCCACTACGGCGTCAATGTCGCGGACCTCGATCGCCTTTCTCTCGCCGACGTAGGCGATAACCTTCTCGAGGCTGTGTCGAAGCCCCACCCGATCCTCTCCGGACGCTACGAGGCGCAGAGCTGCCTGTTTGTGCAGTTCCTTGCCCGACTCTCGCGCGTATCGCGCCGCCCAGTCCGCCAATCCCGGCCCGTCCAATGCCGAACACTTGACGGTGGCGCCGACTTCGCGAACCGCCTTGTCTATCGCCGGCGTCAGGGCGCTCGACTTCGAGCGTCCACTGCCCAAGCCGGCGGCAACGAGAACCAGACACGAAGCGGGCGGCAGCGCGCGGATACCGTTCGCCAGACGCGCGGCGTCGTTCTTGCGCTCGGCCTTTGCGTACAGCTGGGCTTCATACACGACCACGAGCCGACGCTCGGAGGCTATGGGTATGCGGTTCGCGGACGCCAGCATATCCTCCACGCCGGTCCGCGAAGCATCAAGCCGCTCCCAATCGAACTCCCCAAGATCATCTTCGATAATCCGGCGTTTGATGGCGTCGGTGGCCTGCGCCATGAGATCATCGTCGTCGCCCCAGATCAGATACGCGCGTTGCAGCGGATCCAGCCAACTTGCATCGGACAACGCCGTCAGCGCAATCTCGCTCATTTACGCGGTCTCCTGTATCGGCTTATGCGGAAGGTGCGCGCGCCGTTGTGCTATGACCCCCTTGGCGACGACAGAGACCATTTGCGCTGCCTCATGCGCGTCTCCGGCGGTGATAGTAGCTCCTTCGTATCGCGCGGCAACGACGAGCTCCGTCAGGCGCACAAGCGCGTCGCGCGATTCGGCCGTGTCTAGTCGATCGCCGAGCCGGCGCCCATACTCTGCCGGGGTCTCATGGCTGCGTCGCGCAAGCCCACGGCGCCGTAGGCGCGCCGATAACCGTGCGTATGCGTGGAGCACCGAACGAGCCTCATCACTCAGGCCGGTGGCTTCGGTCAGGCGACGCAGCCGCATCCGCTTGAACACCAGCTCGGACAGCAGAACATAGGCGAACAGGAGCAGCCCGCCGCCGAGAGCCAGCGGTGGCAGAACCCCTCGCCTGAAGATGGCCGCGAGGATGCCCCCGTTATCCAGAAGACCGGTGTCGTCCT
>JBBIQU010000006.1:0-50543 GCA_037442185.1 Chthonomonadales bacterium
CGACTACCGAGTCAAACACCTGGACGATACGGCGTGCGTGATTGCCTTTTTCGAGGATGCGGGTGGTCAATGCGATTGTTCCTCGTGGCCGGTCGCCGCCGAATAGGGAGACGGTAAGCCTGTCGCTCGTCACATTCGTGACTATAGTGATGGCCTTCGCCCCAGGATTGCGGAAGCGGAGATCGAGCGTATCGAATGCCACCGCAGCATCCCTTCCGGGCGGCGCATAGGACGGCGCGACTGCATGCCGATGCCGCTCCACGATCGGTAAGCCGGCGAGCAAAGCGGCGTTGTACAGGGCCGTTGATACCTGACACACGCCTCCACCCACTGCCCGAACAAGTACGCCTTCGTAGCTAACGGGGGCCTTCCGATATCCGGCGTCGGCGGTCCAGTTGCCGACGCATCGGTTGAAGGAAAACGTCCGACCTGGCAGGATGGTCGCGTTGTTGATTGCCCGAGACGCCATCATCGCGTTGTGCCGCTGCGAGGAGGTTCGATGTTCGAGGCCGGTTGTGAAAGCTGCGAGGGGGCTTTCCGGATCGGCATGATGCTGCGGGGCGACGAACAGGGCCACAAGCAAGGCGGAAGCCCCAAGCATCCCAATGGCAACCGCGGAACGCGACATCATCGAACGGTAATCTCCTGAGCGGATGTCTCGACGCGCACCTCGGGACTGTACATGCACTCGAGTCTGGCGGGAAGAGCCGTGGTTCGGCCAGGCGACTGCGCTCGCACATGATACTCGAGCACATGCTTGCCTCGTGGAACGCGCCGTGCGAAAAAGACGACCCTGTCGTCGCGCACGTCGGTCGCCGAATACCATTGGTTCCAATCGGCGTCAACATCGCCTCGCGCGCTTGGTTCGACACCCGCAGGCAGAGGGTCAGTCACCATCACGAACGGCAACTCTCTCTGCGTGTGGATGACAAGCCGACGCCGTAGTACAGTCCCGGCTCGCACCTCGCGCCCGACCGGCGTGAAGTACCGAATCGCTCCACGGAACGGAAGCGTCCGTTCCTGAAGGGACTCGAATGTGCGCGTAATCGTTACGTCAGGTTCGGAGGAGATCGCTCGATTCATGGAGCCTTCCGCCTGAGTGCGAACGAGCACTGAATAGAACGGGGTTCCACCGGCTGTCGGCACGAGGACCAGATCGTTCGTTCCGGGTTTCACGGCGACGTTGGGCAGTCGAATGGTAGTCTCGCCCGATCGAGCGCGGGCTGATGCTTGTCCCCATACTTGCCTGCCGTTGATCAGCAAGCGGACTCCACCGGCTTGGGGCGACTCGGATGTCTGTTGCCGTGCATAGGCGCATAGCGCCGCGATCGCAAATGCAGTGTCGCGGGTGCTGCGCCACGCCGCATCAAATCGGTTCAACATCAGGTACCGGACACCACGTTCAACAATACCGGCGGATTCGGCTTCTTCAGCCACAGCACGTATGGCAAGGCTGGTTGCGTTCGTTCGGGTCCATTCGTATCCGCGAGCGTCGGTGCGGCCGGGCCACCACGCCAGGCCGGTATCCCCCTGGCGCTTCGCAAGCAGCGGAGCCAGGAAGCGATCTACGGTTGACTTGCCGACGCCAAGACGACGCGCTGCCAGCGTTGCGCAAGCCAGGCCGGATGCCGACATTCTGTCGGCGTTCAGTCGGTGGAGGAAGTCTACGCCGACTTCTGCGAGCGCAAAGGCTGAGAATGCCCTTGCGTCGGCATCGTCGGTACGGTTGGCCAGATTCGTGAGGGCGTTGCGCGCCTCCTCGACCATGCCTCGCGGCAACGCCCGGCCGGAGCGGCGCGTTTCGGTCAATGCAAGCAAGGCGTAGGACGTCAGCCACAGATCGCCAGGATCGGTCTGGAACCAGCCCCAAGCTCCGTCTTGTTGCTGCATTCTTCTCAGCCTGGTGATGCCGTCTCGCACAGCTACGTCCAGTTCCGGCTGGAAGGCAGCGCCGAGCGCCACCTTGAGCTCGTTCGCAGTATTGGCGTTCAGGCGTTTGAGCAGCGTCTCAACGAGCAGCGCGGGATAGAACGCGCTGACGGTCTGCTCGACACAGCCGTAAGGAAACGTCCGCAGATACTCGAGTGCGTCAGGCATTGCGGCGAGCGGTCCGGGTGCAATGCGCAGGGTGATGGACGCCGCCGTCACATCCTGTGGCGTCACGAACCGATGCACCGTCGGCTTGCCCTGCAGCGCCTGTCCGGAGAAGACATGCGTGACTTCGCGCGCCAGAGGCCTGACTTCGACCGGCACCTCCACGGCGTCCGTCTGTCGCGGAAGCTCGTTGGTCCACGCGTCAGCCCTCACCTTGGCGGTCCCCGGTCGTGTCGCGACGGCAAACCAGCCGGCGACTGCGGTGGCTCCCGGAGCGATCTGGACGTTCTGGATGGCCGGACCTTCAATCGTGAGACCGTCGCTAATCAGCCTGACAGAGGAAGTGCGGGCTGCCTTGGTGCGATTCGAGACTGCGACGTTGAGGCGCACACGGTCGTTCGAGGTCAGGAACCTCGGCACGTCCACGCGGACATGGAATGGGAGGGTTGTCACGATGTTGCCGGTGGCGTAACCGAACTGCGAGTTCCGGGTGTGGGCGACGGCGGTGACCCTCCAGGTCGTGAGATTGTCAGGCAATGACGCCCTGACACTCGCTTTCCCGTCGGCGCCGACGAGCACGTGCGGCGCCCAGAAAGGCGCATCTTCGAAGCGTCTCCTCGCTTCGATGGTTGGCGCTCCTTTGTCGCCGCTGTACAGACGCTCTTCGCACGAGTGCATCGTCGTGACTCGGGTGTAGATCCACGGGTAGAACGCATCCATGATCGCATCCGGATCGTCTTCCATCAAGCTGTACACGGCTTCGTCTACGACGGCGATCGAGGCCTCGGCACGCGTCGGCCTACCGGAGTGATCCGTAACGCGAATCGCAACATCGGCTGTCGTACCCGGTCTGCACTCAGCGGAGCCAGGCTTCACCGAGATGCTCAGCTTGCGCGTTGGCACGTCTACGCGCAGCCGCATTCCCGTGGTTGCCAGGCGCTTTCGGTATACGCATGCCACGTTCACCTCCGCGCGTGGGCCGTACTCGGGCCTTACGGGCACGCGCACGATCGTGCTCCGCGACGTCAGTGGCACGGCCCTGATCTCATGCAGCGTCTCGCCTTCGACCGTCAGAAGCGCCGTTGCACCGATCCGATCCGAGTTGATCAGCAGTCGGGCCACATCCCCGGCCACGTACCGGCGCTTGTCGCCATGGAGGCTCAAGTCACCGTAGGTTGCGGCAAGATCGCCGCCGCGGTCGGTGACGCACCAGAGATAGGTCTGGGCACCAACAGCTCGCCCGTGGGGATCGCGAGCACGGATCTCGGCCTTGAGTTCACCGGTGAACCGTGATGTGTATGTGAGGTACGCTCGACCCAGTCGGTCAGTCGTTCCTTTGACAGTGCCGATGGGAACTGACTTGACGGCTGAACCGACCGACTGTTGCCTGACGATCTGCAGCGTCACAGGAAGTCCGGCCACAGGAGCCCCTGCCAGATCGGTTGCCCTGACGATGAATCCGGCGGGCTTGTTAGGGGCGAGAACATAGCCGTCAGGCCTCAGAAACAGGCGCACGGACCCCGGAAAGACTCGAGCCTCCGTGCTCATTTCGACCGATCGGCCGGTGGCGTCGCTGACTTCAATGGACACGGTCAGGCTATGGCCCTGAGGACCATCGGGACCGCCGGCCACGCTGGACGGCAATCTGAGCAGCGCTCGGCCGGCGGCGTCTAGAGTGGCCGTCGCCGATACATCAACCATGCCGTAGTCCGGAGGCTCAATCCATTGCGGCGTCTCGTATTCCTCCTCGTCTCCCGAGGCGCCCTCCCAATCCCAAAGCGGCGACCATGATGTTGAGTACCGGATCGTAGCTCCCGCCAGGGGCGCCCCATAGTAGTATTCGGCCAACACCTCCACCTCGATGGTCTCGCCGGCGACGTATGCTGACCTCCGTGGACGGGCCTCCAGCCGAAACTCCGGCTTCCTGTACGATGCAACCGTGAAGTCGTATGCCTCCGTGGCGCCACCCGCTGCGACGAAGATCGTGCAGGACCCGCTCGGCGTCTCCGGGCTGAGCGTCAAGCTGCCCGAAAACGAACCGTACTGACCGGTAACGAAGATTCGCTCCGTGAGGATCACGCCTTCCGGGTCCTCGGCTTGGACTTTGACGGGCATTGCCGATGGCACCGCATACTGTGGGCCGGGACCGGAAACCTTTCGGACTATGCCCTTGAACCGCACTTGCTGACCCGGACGATAGATCGGGCGTTCCGTGTAGACAAACACCTTCGTGCGCTCCGACGTGGGCCAGGCATCGTAGCCAAACGCAATGGCATAGTTTCCGCCGCGTTCTGCAAGTGCACACGACCAGCGGTCGCCGAAACCGCTTGGAGGCCGATCCGTACCTGAGTCCAGCCGAGCCAACCCGGTGTCATCCGCAACTCCGGCCGCAGCCAATCGCCCAGCGTTGTAGAGATGGACCCTCGCTCCCGGCACCGGCTTACCTGACCGCAGTTCTGCGACGAAGGCATGGGCTCGCGGACCGACCTTCTTGACCACCACCGCCAGATCGGTAACCGTGATCACGGCATACGCGCGCGACTTGGCGTATTGAGATGACACGTAGTAGACGCCCGGACCCAGTCCCCCGAGGACTATCCGCTGTTCAAAGTGTCCTTCAACGTCGGCCTTGTCGGTGGACACACGGAAGCTGCGCACAAGCGCCGACCGGGCAGTCAGTTGAGATGGTATCTCCGCGGGTGGCGACCAGGTGTCGTACACCTTACGGAAGGCCGCCAGCCCGTCAGGCTCCGCCATGAGATCCGGCATGTCGAGCCGCCTAAGCTCGACGTGGGGCGGCTGAACGTGGGGCTCGACGTAGCCTGCAAGGGTGACGTATGGCGTTTCGCTCGGCAAGTATGCTCGTGTCGGCGACGAACACGTTAAGGGTTCAAGCGTTCTGTTCAGGCGCAACGCTACCGGCGTAGCGATGGCCTCCTCCACCTCAATGCGCGGCACCGAGAGACCGTGCGCCGGCGAGTGTGCCGTCAAGGCGTAGCCGCCCGCGGGTACCGCATTGATCTCAAACCGCCCGTCGCGATCGGTCCGCGCCCAACAGCTTCGCGTCCATTCGGTATCACCGATCGGAGATAGCGAGACCCTTGCGCCCGGCAACGGTCGTAGGTCCTGGGTGTATACCCGACCCGTTACCCGGCCTAGCGGCGGCTCGGTCAAGGCGGACAATGACATCATTCCGGCCAGCGCGAAGATGGCGAACACCACTGTGGCGAAATGACCGACGGACGTTGTAGAGGCCGGACGGGCCTGATCCGCTTTCACATTGGGGAGGCCGTCCTCATGTGACGCGGCCATTGGCTTCGTTTCCATCTATGCGCGCCGAAGCCTCCGAGTTCTCACGAACTCGGAAACGGCAAGGAGGACGATACATGCGCCACCGATCAGTGCGATCAGCTTGGCCCGGTCCAGACGAGTGAGGGTGCTGTATGCTGCGCCGAAGTCCGTGAACTGCAAGAGGGAGAAGATGCCTGCCAGGCCGATGAGCCATGCTGAGGATCGTCCATTGCCGTTCTCGTCTGACCTGGCCCACAGACCCGCAAGCCCGAGGCCGATCAGGGCGGGGTAGACCGACTTGGGTCCCCACGTAGCCACCATGACCACGGGCCAGAGGACAGATCCCAACGCGACCATCGGGCGGCGAAGCGAGGCTGACGCGGCAGCCCATCGTGCCAGCACAACCGGGATGAACACGCCAAACAACAGCATTACTATGGCATAGTGATCCGACAGGGTGAATGGGCGGGTCAGCGAGGAATACCGCTCGATGGCAACACGTGACGCGGCGATGGCCAGTAAGAGGGCCATGGGCTCGACCAATCCGTCGCGAGTGTCAGCCGAACCATCGCGAGTGGAGCGCGCGACAGAAACCACAATGCCGAGAAGCGCGATGGCGGCAAGGCCTGTGATGGCCAGTCCCAGGCCTGCGAGCAGCTGAAACGCCGGAAGGGCCGCACCGGCCGACACGAGAGCCGACAGGGGCACGCAGACCGATGGCGGATGGCCGGCCGAAGCAAGCGAGGCGATCACGGTCGCGGCGGCCAGGCCCAGCAACGCGCACCAGAAGACGCCCTCAGGGAACTGCGTGGCGGACACCAATGGCGCGATCCGCATGGAGACTGCCCATGAGGATAGCCCAACGATCAGGGCCGCAGATGCGCAGGAGACCACCAGCGAACCGTCCGTCCTGACCCGCAGGATAGCAGCGGCAACGAGCGTGGCGACGCATACAGACGCTCCCGTAACGAGCGATGATGCCGCCCAGACGCGGGCCTGCACCGGAGTGGCTCCTCGGTACGCGGACAGCGCACAAGCCACCGCCAGAAAGCCGACAAACAGCGTCGCGATGGCGAAGGCGTCGGCGGCTGGACGAGAGACGCCATCGCTTCTCGAGAACCCCGGGACTTGGGCTGTCGTGATCCACCCCAACATTAGCCCGATGATCGCGTCTATGCGGGTCTGCCATAGCGTAACGAGAACCACGGCCACTGCGGCGACCCCTGCTGCCATTGCGCCCGCAGCGGCAAGCGCCGAGCGCGCTGAGTCCGCCGCATCACGGCGGGCTGCCGCTGCGTTCATCGCGAGTACCGCGCCGACCGCTCCAAGAGCGAATCCCCATCCGAGCCCCTGATCGGCATGCCACGGAGGACGCTCCGGCAGCGTCAATGCCAGACCGCCGCCGCCAACCAACAGCCCCAGGCACGAGTTTCGGAAGTTGAGCGCAGCGGAATCGGGCCTAACCAGCGCGATAACGGCGATGGCAATACCGAGCGCCGCAACCCCGGCGATCCAGATGAGAGCGGTTTCCATTCGATCCCCTCAATGTGCGCCAGATAGGGCGCTTGACAGTAACGTATCAGATAGTCAGGCTTCCGTCAAGCGCATGTTGTCATTGGGCGGGCGACTCGGTATGATGAGATCGGACGCGGCGGCGGCGTCCAGATGGTATGGACGAATGGTCGACCGTTGGCCGCTTCGGAGGCAATCACTTGAAACAGCAACGCATCACGGATAATCTGGGGCAGCTGCTCGAGGTCCTGCCGCCTGCAGTCAGGGATCCGTTGGAACGAATAACGCCGCTCGACGATCTACTTGAGATCGTGATGGACCTGGGGCGCGTCGGCGAGGCGCGGTTTCCGGGCCGAGTGGTCGAACTGGGCGAAAGCCCGGTCGGGGACTATGAGCTTCAGTACGTCGTCGAACGGATAGGGGCGTTCGGCAAGGACAATCGCGCGGGGATAGAGCGCACCCTGCACAGGATATCCGCCATAAGGAACCGGACTGGCAAGATCGTGGGTCTGACATGCCGGATTGGACGCGCTGTCTACGGGACCATTGACATCATTCAGGACGTGGTGCAAAGCGGCAAGAGCATCCTCATGCTGGGCCGGCCGGGCATGGGCAAGACAACCAAGCTTCGCGAGATGGCACGCGTGTTGTCGCTTGAGGCTCGGAAGCGGGTTGTTATAGTTGATACCTCCAACGAGATAGCGGGGGACGGCGACATTCCGCACCCGGCCATTGGTCTGGCGCGTCGGATGCAGGTTGCTGAGCCCGCCCTTCAGCATGCGGTGATGATCGAGGCAGTGGAGAACCATATGCCTGAGGTCGTCGTCATTGACGAGATCGGAGTTGAGGCTGAGGCGTTTGCGGCGCGAACAATCGCAGAGCGGGGCGTCCAGCTTATCGGCACAGCTCACGGTAACAGCCTTGAGAACCTGCTTATGAACCCGACCCTGTGCGATCTGATCGGCGGCATTCAGGCGGTCACCCTTTCGGACGATGAGGCAAGACGGCGCGGGACACAGAAGACGGTTCTCGAGCGCAAGGCGCCTCCGACCTTCGATGTCGTCATTGAGATCATGGATGTGGACAAGCTCGCAATACACCATGATGTCGGGGATACGGTTGATCGTATGCTCAGCGGCCAGAAGGCAAGACCGGAGATCCGTATCCGGAATGCCTACGGTGACATCGAGGTGGTGCAACGTGATGCAGGAACGCTGGCCGGCGCGACGATCGGTGAGGGGCGCCAACGAGAGGCTGACTTCGAGGCCGAAATGGGTGATACGGCCTATGGTCTCGATGACATCCCCGACGAATCGAACACACGGATGCGCGGCAAGCTGAAGCCACCCAAACGGTCTGCCCGCACGCTTCGCGTCTTCCCGTACGGCGTCAATCGGAGTCGGCTGGATCGTGCCATCCTCGAGGGAGGACATCCTGCGATCGTGACGCGAGACATTCAGGATGCGGATATTGTCATAGCTTTGAAAGCGAGCTATCGGCGCGAGCCCGTCAAGATGCGCGAGGGCGCAGCACAAAACTTGCCGACGTATGTGGTCAAGAGCAATACCTACTCGCAGATTGCGAATGCCATGCGTGACGCCTTCGCCTCGGATGTATTCGATCGAGGCGGCACGCAGAACGCCCTGCGCGAGGCGGAGGAGGGCGCGCGGCATGTGAAGGAGACCGGTGAGCCCGTTGAGCTTAGGCCGCAGAACTCCTACGTGCGACGCCTTCAGCACCAGATCATCGAACGCCTTGAGCTCCTATCGGAGAGTGTCGGAACTGAGCCCCGGCGTCGCGTGAGGATCCTGGCGGATACATGAATGCTCTGAGTACGGGTACCGAGGTGACCGCTTCCGGGCATGGGTTGTTCGTTACGTTCGAGGGCATAGAAGGCGCCGGCAAGACCACGCAGGCAAAGCTCCTCACAGACGCCCTTGCCGCGCGGGGCCTCCCGGTCGAACTCGTTCGGGAGCCCGGCGCGACCCCCTTGGGGGAAGCGATCAGGCGGCTCTTGCTGGATCCGCAGGCGGTGATCTGTCCGGCGGCCGAAACACTGCTGTTCCTCGCGGCGCGCGCACAGAACGTCGCCGATCGCATCTGGCCGGCTCTGGAGCAAGGGGCAACCGTAGTGTGTGACAGGTTCTCGGACTCAACGCTGGCGTACCAGGGCTATGCTCGAAACGTGAGTATCGAGGCTATCCGGACGCTCACTGAGTTCAGCACTGGCGGACTTTGGCCCGACCTCACAATCCTGCTCGACGTAGACGTGAATGTGGGGCTGACCCGACAGCAGGAGCGCAACCGGATGGAGGATGAGCCGGTCGCTTTTCACGAAATGGTCAGGTTGGGGTACCTTCAGGAAGCACAGAGGGAACCCAGCAGGTTCGCAGTCCTCGACGCGAGTCAGGACAGCCAGACGTTGCATTCGCGGATCCTGGACATCGTGCTGAAGAGGATCGGCGGCAAGACGTGAGCGCGGCTCGGGTCCGATCTAAGTGGTTGGGACGCAACGGCCAGATCCGCCGGTCCCCAGGTGCGGCACCGAAGGCAAGGAGAGGTCAACCATGAAGCTCGTACTGACGGTCGTTCATGATCGTGACAAGAACAAGATCACGGAGACGCTGCTCCGCAATGGCTTCAAGTTCACCAAGATCGGCAGTACCGGCGGGTTCCTGCGCGAGGGAAACGTCACGTTCCTGATCGGCGTGGAGGAGACGGAGCTGGACAAGGTGCTGAGCGTGATCGGCGAGAGCTGCAAGACGCGCGAGCAGTTCGTTAACGTGCTTCCGCCTGATGCGGCGCCGGTCGGGGCTTTCATGCCGTCGCCTGTGAAGGTGCTGGTCGGCGGCGCGGTGGCTTTCGTGATGGATGTCGAGCGCTTTGAACGATTCTAGACGCTGCGCTCCCGCCAGGTCCGAGCGCGAGGGTCTGCGCGCGTGACATCCATAGCCCTCGATTACGATGCGGATACCGACTGGCTCGGGATCTCGTTTGGCCGTCATGACGGCCTCACGCGCGAGTTCGCCCTGAACGACCATATCACAGTCACGACCGACATTTCGGTAAGTCGCGTGGTCGGCCTGTCCTTCAGCGAATACGTTCGGATGCTCTTGGTCAGCGAAACCGAGTTCACGAACCTGCGCGATGAAGACCCCGAAGTTGTGCAGGACCTGCTGTATCTCATGTCGGTCCCGCCGGCGTCGCGACTGCTCGACCTTACGGACCCCGAGGGGTTGATCGCGCGAGTGTGCGCGCCGAGCATTGAAGCGATCGTGGACGATCGGGACACGGACTCGCCTCCATGGTAGGTCGGTTCCCGGCCTGTTGCCGGTCCATCGCGCTCGCGGTCTTTCTCGCATGCGTCGCCTTCCCAACGGGCGCAGACAGTCGGGCTGCGCTTACGGCCGAGATTGACAACGCGCTCGCCGCACCGGCCATCCGAGGCGGAATCCAGTGCGTTCTCGTACGCTCGCTGGTCTCGGGCGAACTGTGGTACGAGCGCAATCCCGACATCTTGCTCATGCCTGCGTCCAACCAGAAGCTTCTGACATCCGCCGCGGCCCTGCACATTCTCGGCCCGGAGTTCCGGTTCACCACGCGGGTCCTGGCCGCCTCCGGGCCATCCCGTGACGGCGTGCTGCGAGGCGACATAGCGCTCAAGGGGAGTGGGGATCCGTTCCTTGACGACTCGGACGTTGTCGAGCTGGCCATGGCGATCCGTGCGCGAGGAGTCCGTGTCGTTACGGGGGGCGTGATCGGAGACGGTAGCGCGTTTGCTGACTCCGGGTACGGCGACGGTTGGGCCTGGGATGACATGACGTACTACTACTCCGTGCCGGTTAGCGGTTTGAACCTGAACTCGAACGTGATCCGGATCCGCGCCCTGCCTGGGCCACGCGTCGGGACGCCCGCAAAGATCGTCGTGACGCCGACGGAGTTGTACGCGGAGATTCGATCCAAGGTGACCACGGCCGCGAAAGGCGTCAAGCCGCGCCTATCGGTCTACCGCCATCTTGGCGCCGATATCGTTGATGTCTCGGGGCATGTCGCATTGGGAACGACGGCCGATGCTGCGCCGTCGGCGCCTGTGTCAGTTGAAAACCCGCCCTTGTTCGCCGCGATGCGCTTGACTCAAGCGCTCCGATCATTGGGCGTGACCGTGAGCCGTGATGCCCGCACAGGGGTTGCCGGGCGAGGTCGCGCTACCGTCCTTGCGGAGCATCGAAGCCCGGCGCTGTCCGAGATGATCGCCCGACTGAACAAGCCTAGCGACAACCTCGCGGCCGAATGTCTCTTGCGGGCAGTAGGCGTTGCGAAGTCCGGTACCGGCTCGGTGGCCACGGGGCGCAAGGCTGCATTCGAATGGTTCAGCTCCATCGGGATGGAAACCGGCAGCTTGATCATGATGGATGGGTCGGGTCTGTCCCGCCAGGACTACGTCACGGGACGCAACATCCTCGCGCTGCTTCAACACATGCACGAACATCCTCACGCCGCGGTTTTCCGGGCATCATTGCCCGTCGCGGGGGTGGACGGAACGCTCCGGAACAGGCTCAAGGACACGCCGGCAGCCGGCAACTGCGTGGCCAAGACCGGCTATGTATCCAACGTGAGTTCGCTCAGTGGATACGTGAAAACGTCAGCCGGCGAGCCGCTCGTGTTTGTGATCCTGATGAACAACCATCCGTGTCGAAACGCGGAGGCGACCGGCGTACAGGATCGGATCGTTCGCGCCCTGGCGTCCTATCGGCCGTAGCGCGACGGCTAAGATATCTCGAGCATGCGCTGAAGTGACAGGAGCGCATCCGCCTTGATGTCAGGCGGTACGGACACCTGGTTGACGATCGTGCCGGCTGCCACATTCTCCAATGACCACGTGAGATAGCGCGGATGTATCCTGTACATGGTGCTGCAGGGGCAAACGATCGGATCCAAACAGAATACCGTCCGGTCGGGCATCTCGTCCTGAAGGCGGCGCACAAGGTTGATCTCCGTGCCGACCGCCCAGACTGATCCCGGTTCGGATGCGCGCACTTGCTGAATGATGAACTCGGTGGAACCGAAGAGGTCAGCGGCCTTGACGACATCGAGCGAGCATTCGGGATGGACAATCACGCGGGCGTTCGGATACTGCGCTCGCGCTTGCTGGACTTGCTCGACGGTGAAGCGCTGGTGGACGCTGCAGTGGCCCTTCCAGAGGATGACGCGAGCTCTCTTCAGCGCTTCAGGTTCCAATCCGCCTAGCCGCAAGGCGGGGTCCCAGAGCGCCATGTCACGATCCGGATCGAAACCCATGGCGTACGCAGTATTGCGCCCCAGGTGCTGGTCAGGGAAGAAGAACGCTTTGTCGGCGTTCGACAGCGCGTGTGTGAGGACCTTGCGCGCGTTTGTCGAGGTGCAGCATGCTCCGCCATGCCGGCCAACGAACGCCTTCAGACTCGCGGCCGAGTTGACGTACGTTATTGGCATGACCGTCGAGCTGCCGATCGTTTCGTGTATCTGAGCCCAAGCGCTCTCGACCTCGGAAAGACGGGCCATGTCGGCAAGCGAGCACCCGGCAGACATGTTCGGCAGCACGACGACCTGGTTGTCACGTGTGAGTATGTCGGCAGACTCGGCCATGAAGTGCACTCCGCAGAACACGAACAGGTCAGCCTGTCGTTCGTCGGCTGCGAGTTGCGACAGCTTCAGCGAGTCGCCACGATAATCGGCCCAACGGATTATCTCGTCGCGCTGATAGTGGTGCCCGAGAATGATGAGGCGTGATCCCAAAGTGGACTTGGCGCGCCCGATGCGCTCGGCGCACTCTTCGGGACTTAGCTGCATGTACTCAACCGGAAGCGGAGCTTGGAACATGGTTCACACAGGTCTTTCGCGAGAGTAGTTACCTATCACTACGAAGCGCTCATTGACTGCGTTATCGGCTACTCCACGACGGCGCCGAACCGTCGCGTTCGACCGGCATAGGCCTGAAGCGCCTCGCGCAGGAGTTCTGGGGAGAAGTCGGGCCACAGCACCGGCGTTACCCATATCTCCGAGTAGGCCGATTGCCAGAGCAGGAAGTTCGATAGCCGCAGTTCTCCGGCCGTTCTGATGAGCAGATCGGGATCGGGGATATCCGGGGCGTAGAGGCATTTCGCAATCACACTCTCCGTGATGTCCGACGGATCAACGTTGCCTCTCAGAACATCCGCGGTGATCCTGCGAACTGCATCCGTTATCTCGGCGCGTCCACCATAGTTGATCGCCAGTGTGAAGGTCATGCGCGTGTAGCCTTCAGTCAGCGCCATTGCATCCTCGAACGCACTGCGCAACGCGTCGGGCAACTCAGCCGTTCGGCCGATTACGCGCACCCGAATGCCGTTCCTAACCAGCTCCTCAATCTCGGCGCGCATGGCGGCATGCATGAGGGCCATCAGTCCGCTTACCTCGCCCTCAGGCCGTCGCCAGTTCTCCGACGAAAACCCATAGACGGTCAGGAATCTGATGCCTAGCTCGTCGGCGGCATAGACAATACGTCTGAGGGTCTTGTATCCCTGCCAATGGCCTTCGTTTCGTTCCAGCCCTCGGGCGCGCGCCCATCGGCCGTTGCCGTCCATGATGATGGCAACGTGAGCAGGCGGTGCAGGCTCGGCTACCGACATGGGATGGACTGGTACGGTTCCCGCCGATCGGCAAGGCGACGAGACTGCCTCCGTCGGCGACCGACGTGATACATCGGGCATTGGAGGCAAGACTGGGCGCTCTGCGCCCCTCTGTTGGGAAACGCCGTGCGCCCGCGCATCCTCAGACCTCGAGAAGCTCCTGCTCCTTGACCTTTCCGGACTTGTCTATGTCTGCGATATACTTGTCCGTTAGCTTCTGGAGCTTCTCCTGGGCTCGTTTCTCCTCGTCCTCTCCGCACTCCTTGTTTTTGGTCAGCGCTCGAAGATGGTTGAGACAATCGTGGCGAATGTTGCGAATGGCCGCATGACCAGCCTCGATCTTCTTATGGAGAAGCTTGATGAACTCCTTGCGGCGCTCTTCGGTCAACGGGGGAATGTTCAGCCGTATGGTCGTCCCGTCATTGATCGGGGTCAGGTTGACGTCGGATTTCTGGATGCCCTTTTCGATGGCTGCCAGATTGTTGCGGTCGAAGGGCGTGATCAGGAGCTGCCGAGGATCGGGAACCGTGACGGTGGCGACCTGCTGAAGCGGCATATCAGCGCCGTAGGCGGTCACGATTACGTGTTCCAACATGGCAGGATTGGCTCTGCCCGTGCGGATGAGCGTGAACTCATGTCGGGTGGCCTCTACGCTCTTGGCCATCTTGCTTTCCGCTGACTGCAGTAGTTCGTTGACCGGCATCTCTACCTCCTTACGATCGTGCCAACACCATCATTCAAGATGGCGTCCTTGACACTTCCCGGACGGCTCACGTCGAACACCACTATCGGCAGCGCGTGCTCCTCGCATAGAGCGAACGCAGCCACGTCCATGACGCGAAGCCGCTTCTCGATACACTCTTGATACGTGACCTCCGTGAACCTTCGCGCGGCGGGATCGGTTCGCGGGTCGCGGTCGTAAACTCCACCAACATTGGTGGCTTTGAGGACGGCTCCCGCCCCGATCTCGAGCGCGCGAAGAGCTGCCGCGGTGTCGGTCGAGAAGAACGGGTTGCCTGTTCCTCCCGCCATGATCACGACACGTCCCTTTTCCAGGTGCCGAATGGCGCGACGCCTGATGAACGGCTCTGCGATTTCGGTCATAGCAATGGCCGTCTGAACCCTCGTGGCGACTCCCAGCTTCTCGAGAGCGTCTTGCATGGCAATCGCGTTCTGAACGGTGGCCAGCATGCCCATGTGGTCGGCAGCGACTCGCTGCATGCCCGATCCGGCAGCGATCTGCCCGCGGAGAACGTTGCCGCCGCCCACGACGACGGCCATCTCGACACCTGTGGCTGCGGCATCTGCGATCTCGCCCGCCAGGCGCGAGATCGCAGACGCATCGAAGCCGAACCCCTGTCCACCCGCCAGCGCCTCACCTGAGAGCTTCAGCAGCACCCGGCTCCAGCGCGGACCAGGCATCTATTCCTGCCCCACGATCAGGAGGCGGAATGCGACCGGCTTGACGCCGGCCTCCGCGAGCATCTGCCCGACGGTCTTGGACGGATCACGCACGAAGGGCTGGTCCACGAGGCACACCTGCTCATAGAACTTGCCTACGCGCCCCTCGACGATCTTCGGAATGGCCGCCTCGGGCTTGCCCTCAAGTCGCGTCTTCTCGGCCATGACCTGTCGCTCATGTTCGAGCACGTCCGCTGGGACATCCTCGCGCGACAGGTATTGGGGCTTGGATGCCGCTATGTGCATCGCTGCGTTGCGCGCCGCCTCTTGTTGTGCTTCGTTCGAGCTGTCGCCCAACACGGACAGAATGACAGCGATCTTGTTCGTCACCCGGTGGGCATAGATTGCGACGAACCCGCCGGATTCGGCTTCGACAACACAGCTCCGACGCACGACGATGTTCTCGCGGAGACGCGAGACGAGTCCGTCCATCAGATCGCGAACCGGGACTCCCTCCGTCGTCGAGGCGGCCATCAACGCATCCACATCGGGCGCTCCCGTGGCCGCAGCAACGTCGGCGAGCGTCTGGGCAACCTGCCGGAACTCTTCGTTCCTCGCTACAAAGTCCGTCTCGCAACACAGCTCCACGAGAGCTGCGCGGGTCCCATTCGTCGCAACCGCGGCGACGCCTTCGCTAGTGGCGCGCCCCGCGCGTTTCTCGGCTCCGGCCTGGCCCCGCACGCGCAGGAGATCCAACGCCTTGTCGAGATCACCGTTGCACTCCACCAGGGCCTTCTTGCATTCCATCATTCCGACGCCGGTCTGCTCACGGAGTCGGCTCACCATCTGGGCAGTTATCTCCATCATTGCTCCTCTATGGCGCAGCGGTCCGTGCCTATGGCCGGACCTCAGCCGCGCGCAACGGGTTGTGTGGGCGTTCAGACTTCGTCGTCAATGTTCTCGCGAAGCCGCACGCTCTCCCCAACGCGCCGCGCCATCGCGGCGTATTCATCTTCCTCGTCGCCCAGGATCACGCTGTCCTCTTCGATATCCGGAGCGGTCGTGATGTCGGCAACGGCTTCCTCGACAGTGGTAACAGGCGCCTCAGCTTCGCGATCCCACTGCTCCTGCTTGACCTCGATGACGGCATCGGCGATCTTGCCACAGATGAGCTTGATGGCCCTGATGGCATCATCGTTGCCGGGGATGACGAAGTCCACCTCGTCCGGGTCGCAGTTCGTGTCCACGATGGCAATCACGGGGATGCCAAGCTTCCTGGCTTCGGCCACGGCGATGTGCTCTTTCTTCAGGTCCACCACGAAGACGGCTTGGGGAAGACGCGCCATGTTCTTGATCCCGCCGAGATAGCGCTCCAGTCGCTGGCGCTCTTCAAGCAGACCCTTGGCCTCCTTCTTGGTGAGCTTTTCGAGGATGCCTTTGGCCTCCATCTCGTGGAGTTCCGCGAGCCGCTGAACGCGGGTCTGGATGGTTCGATAGTTGGTCAGCATGCCGCCAAGCCAGCGCTGGTTGACGTAGTACTGGCGACACCTCTTGGCGGACTCTTCGATGGCGTCCTGAGCTTGCTTCTTGGTGCCTACGAAGAGGAGGGTGCCGCCTGCCTGCATGGTTTCCTGCACAAAGCGTTGCGCGGCGTCGAAGAGCTTGAGGGTCTGGTGCAGGTCAATGATGTAAATGCCGTTGCGCGCCCCGTAGATGTACCGCTTCATCTTCGGGTTCCAGCGGCGCGTCTGGTGACCGAAGTGAACTCCTGCTTCGAGGAGTTCCTTCATCGTGATTGCTGCCACGTAGCTACCTCCCGGTTTGTGCCTCCCGGCGAGTGTGCGGGGAGCAGCACGCCCTGACGGACGCGACCCTGCTGACCCTGATCGCCGGTGTGTGATGGCGTCTTAGCCGCGAGAGTATACCCGACCGAGGTTCCGTCGGCAACGGCGGTCCGCACAACGCAGCAATCGAGCGCAACCCTGTGCCATGTGGTACCGTAGTAGTCCCCGAGGGATGAAGATCATATGTCGTCGGCGCATGAGCTGATAGAGGCAGGATTGGCCCACGGTCGGGGCGAGCGATGGTCTGACGCTGCGGATTGCTTCAGGCGCGCGGTCGCGCGCGATCGTGACAGCGCCGAGGCCGCGTTCCGACTTGGATGGGCTTTGTGGCACCTGTCAAGGGAACAGGAGCCCACATTCGCGGACCTGAGCATCGGCTACCTGGCGCAGATCGCGGGCGTGGAGCCGATCGCCAGGTCGCGCGCCCGCAAGTTCGGCGCTCACAAGCGTCTGCTGAACGAGGCGGCCCATTGGCTTCGGGAGGCTCTGGCCCGTGCCCCGGATGATGCTCGCGCTCACTATTATCTGGCCCGGACAATGAAGCGGTTGGGCTATCAGGACGATGCGGTTGAAATGGCGCGTCGAGCCTCGGAGATAGAGCCGGACAATCAGCGCTATGCCTCGCTGGTGGCCTCGCTCTCCGGCGGTCCCATTGACCCTCTCCGGCAGGTACTGGCAGGCCCTGAACCACGGGAACCTGCGCGGCGTCCGTTGACCTGGGACGACGTCATTCTCTCACCTCGTACCAAGCGTGAGCTTAGGCAGGTCCAGTTGATGCTTGAGAAGCCCGATACGGCTCGCGAGCTTGGCGTGGACCCTCCGACCGGCATTCTGCTCAAGGGCGCGCCGGGTACGGGGAAGACTACGATCGCGCGCATACTCGCCGACGAGGCCAAGTGCCGCTTCTTCAGCATCACGCCTGCCGACATCAACCAGATGTTCGTCGGCGAGTCCGAGAAGCGCGTACGTGACCTCTTCGCCGAGGCACGCTCTGCCGCGCCGTCCATCATCTTCATTGATGAGATTGACGCCCTTCTGCCTGCTCGCCAGGGGGGCATCGCCGTACACTATGACAAGATCGTGAACCAGTTCCTTCAGGAAATGGACGGCATGACCCCCAACCAGCGCGTTCTCATCGTCGGCGCCACCAACCGCGAGGACATGTTGGACCCGGCCGTTAGGCGCGGAGGTCGGCTGTCACGCGAGATCGAGATACCCATGCCCGATCAGGACGGCAGGCTCGCTCTGCTCAACCTCTTCACCCGCGGCGTCAAGCTTGGGAGCGATGTTGACCTGGTTGAGATTGCCTCCACGTGTGAGGGATGGAGCGGCGCCGACCTCAAGGCTCTGGTCAATGAAGCCGGCCTTCAGGCGCTCATACGCATCGAGGACGGCAACGGTGAAGGCCAGGAGCGCCGCCTGGTCGCCTCGGATTTCGCGGAAGCCCGAGCGGCCCTTGAGGGCAACGGATGACGCAAGCCCCGGCGGTTGACGCCGACAAACGGCGCTTGTATACTCACCCAGGCAACGCCCGGGGCCGCACCTGTTAGAGTTTGGCGCCCTGGTAGTCCAACCGGCAGAGACAAGCGACTTAAAATCGCTGAAGTGTGGGTTCGAATCCCACCCAGGGCACACCGGAGAGTACCCACCGGCCATCGTATCTGAGACCATGGCAAACTACACACCAGATCGCAATGCATTCTGCAGCCTCGCCGTGCCGAGGTCCATCGTGCCGGTATGTCGCGAAGTTCTTGCCGACCGCTTGACGCCGGTATCGGCGTTTGAGCGGATATCCCGAGGCTCTCCCTCGTTTCTGCTCGAGAGCGTCGAAGGCGGCGAACGACTCGCGCGATACTCGTTCTTGGGTACCGATCCCGACTGCATCATCCGCGTTCAAACGGGGCAAGTCCGAAGACAGGGAGCGGACGGAACCGAGACGGTGGCGGCGGCGCCCGATGGGGACCCGCTGAACGCTGTCCGAGCCGAGCTTGGGTCCCGGAAGTGGGTTGAGGTTGGGGGGGCGCCAAGGTTCGCAGGGGGCGCCGTCGGCTTCTTGGCCTATGATCTGGTGCGCAACTACGAACGCATTCCCGCATTGAAGCCCGATGAACTGGGTACTCCCGAAGTGGCGTTCATGGTCACGAGGTCCGTGCTTGCGTTTGACCACGTTCGGCACCGAATACTGATCATCTGCAACGCGATCGTAGATGACGATCCGGATTCGGCATATGCCGATGCGGTCGAGCGCATCGAGCGGGTAGTTCAGCAACTCCGCGCGCCGTTCGCGCCCCCGGAACCGATAGCTGGAGCGCCCTATGGACCCTCATCGGCGAGCATGGACCAGAGCTCCTATGAGCGCGTCGTGGAGGCCTGCAAGGAGTATATCCAGGCAGGTGACGCCTTTCAGATTGTCCCGTCGGTTAGGTTCTCGATACCCGTCAGCTGCAGGCCGCTGGAACTTTACCGCGCTCTCCGAACGATCAACCCGAGCCCGTACATGTATTACCTCGACGTAGGTGACATGCAGGTGGTGGGTTCGTCGCCTGAAATCCTCGCGACGATCGAGCATGGACGCGTCTCTGTCCGGCCTATCGCCGGCACCCGACCGCGAGGCGCCGATGATGCATCCGACCGGGCATTGGAGGCGGAACTCCTGGCGGATCCCAAGGAGCGCGCCGAGCACGTTATGCTCGTTGACCTCGGCCGGAATGATGTCGGACGAGTCTCCAAGTACGGAACCGTGCGCGTGGACGACTTCATGACCATAGAGCGCTACTCACACGTAATGCATATCGTGTCCAGCGTGTCCGGGGATCTCATGGACGGACTCGACGCGTTCGACGCAGTCAAGGCATGCTTCCCGGCCGGAACGCTGACCGGCGCACCCAAGGTTCGCGCAATGGAAATCATCGAGGAGCAGGAGCCTTCACGGCGAGGGCTATACGGCGGCGCTGTGGGATACTTCAGCTTCCGAGGTGACGCCGATTTCGCGATCGCGATCAGAACCATGCTTGTTGCCGGAGGCACAGCGCACATTCAGGCCGGCGCCGGCGTGGTTGCCGATTCGGTCCCGGCCAAGGAATACGAAGAGTGCGTCAACAAGGCGGGAGCCATGCTTGCTGCAGTGCGTGTGGCGCATGAGGGCCTGGAGTAGGGCGGACCTAAGAGGGACGAACCGTGGTTCTTGTCATTGACAACTACGACAGCTTCACCTACAACCTCGTTCAGTATCTGGGCGAGATGGGGTGCGATCTGGTCGTCAAGCGCAATGACGCCATAACGACGGACGACATCGCCCGCATGGAGCCGGACCGCATTGTGATATCGCCGGGTCCGTGCACCCCGAACGAGGCTGGCGTCTCGGTCCCGTGCATTGAGCGTTTCTGGGACAGGATACCGATCTTGGGCGTGTGCCTCGGTCACCAGAGCATTGGGCAGGCGTTTGGCGGCGAAGTCGTGCGAAACAGCCGCATTGTCCATGGGAAGACATCATGGATCAGGCATGACGGTTCGGCTCTGTTCGAAGGCTGCGCAAACCCTCTGGAAGCCGGACGATACCATTCACTGGTGGTACGGCGTGAGACGCTGCCCGATTGCCTCATTGTGAGTGCAGAAACCAACGAGGGCGAGATTATGGCCTTGCGCCACCGGGATCGGCCCGTCGTTGGGGTTCAATTCCATCCTGAATCCGTTCTCACTCGGGACGGGAAACGGCTCCTCGCGAACTTCCTGCGCATGTAGCCGCCGGTGATCCGCGCATCGCTGCCTCGCCCGCGGGCTGGGGTATGATTCGTCAGCGATGAACGAGTACGACGAACGCCTCGAACGACTCAAGCACACTCTGGCATGCCGCGGACTCAACGGCGCGGTTGTCGGGGCAACCGATCACATGCGCTACCTTGTCGGCTGGGCAGAACCGCCGGGCGAGCGGATGATGGTATTGGTGGTGATGCCCAACGGCCGGTTTTTCCTCCTCGTTCCGTCCTTGTATGAAGACGACGCACGTTCGCGGACGAGGGGCCTTCCCGTAATGGCGTGGCACGACAACGCAGGCTGGGCAACGCCGATTCAGGAAGGTCTCGGAGGTTCGTGGAGCGGCGGCTGCATCGCGGTGGACGACGAACTCGCGGCTGGACATCTGCTTGCGCTCCAAGCCCTGTTCCCCAATGTGACCTGGGCTCCGTTGGGACCGATCATGGCGCAGATCCGTGGGGTTAAGTCGGATGTTGAAATCCAACGCATGGAGCGTTCCGCGCAACTTGCCGATGCCGTGTTCGCAACGATTGTGACGGAGCTGAATGTCGGTATGACCGAAGCGGAGGTGCAGCGGCGCATCGTGGACGAGTTTGCCGCTCGAGGCGCATTATCGTCATGGGCTATCGTCTGTTTCGGCTCCAACACAGCCCTGCCTCATCACAGCTCGGGAAGCAGGCCGCTCCAGAAAGGCGATCTGGTCATTCTGGACCTTGGATGCTGCTTGGACGGCTATCAGTCCGATATAACGCGAACGGGCAGTTTCGGCCCTCCCCCCACGGAAGCATCGGCGGTGTACGAAATCGTTCACGAAGCGCATCTCGCCGCTATGCGCGCCGCCGTGCCCGGCGCAACCTGCGAGTCGGTGGATGCCGTGGCGCGTGACGTGATTGCCCGAAACGGCTACGGCGATCGCTTCATACACCGAACCGGGCACGGCATCGGGATGACAACCCATGAACCGCCGAACCTTGTGGCCGGTGACAAAACGGTGTTGGTCCCGGGCATGTGCTTCAGCGACGAGCCGGGCATCTACCTCACGGGCCGCTTTGGGGTTCGCATCGAGAACATCATCACCGTCACGGCCGAAGGCGCGCGGAGTCTCAATGCCGCGGCGCCGGCCACATTGCAGGACTGGAGCGTGAGCGGCCTACAATGATACGGGAAGCGCTTTCGAAGATCGTTGGACGCGAGAACCTGACCGAGCAGGAGGCATACGATCTGCTCTGCTTCCTGATGGACGGGAGCGCCACACATGCGCAGATAGGCGGCATCCTCGCCGGGTTGCGCACCAAAGGCGAGTCTGTTGATGAGCTGACCGGCTTTGCGCGAGCGCTTCGAGAGAGGGCCAGGCGCGTAACCTCCAGCCGGCGCATGTTGGTGGATACGTGCGGCACCGGCGGTGATGCCTCCGGCACGTTCAATGTCTCGACTGCGGCGGCGTTCGTTGTTGCCGCAGCAGGATTCGCAGTCGCCAAGCATGGCAACCGCGCAGTCTCTGGACGATGTGGTTCGGCAGACGTTCTCGAGGCTCTGGGCGTTAGGCTCGACCTGAACGAAGAGCAGATCGGCCGGTGCATTGACGAGGTCGGCATCGGGTTCATGTTCGCACCGTACCATCATCCGGCTGTGCAGGCCGTCATGCAGCCACGGCGCGAACTCGGCATTCGCACGGTGTTCAACGTGCTTGGTCCCCTGGCAAACCCTGCGGGAGCGACGCATCAACTGGTCGGGGTCTTCGACGAGGACCTGTGCGAGAAGGTGGCGGAGGTGCTCGGGCGCCTCGGCTGTGAGCGCGCCATGGTGGTGCATGGGCTCGACGGACTGGACGAGATTTCTATCGTAGGGCCGACGCGCATAGCGATCCTTCAGCACGGCAGGGTTATGTCCGAGACACGCATCCCCGCGGAGTTCTTTCTGGTGCCGACCAGTCTCGACAAGCTCGCGTCGGGCGCGACCGCGGAAGAAAACGCCTCGATGTTGCGCGAGGTTCTCTCCGGAGCCAAAGGACCACGGCGAGATGTGGTATCCGTGAACGCGGCCGGGGCCCTAATGCTGACGGGCATAGCCGAAACGTGGCGCGAAGGTATCGCTCTTGCACACAGCATGATTGATTCCCGCAAAGCGCTGGCGGTAGTGGATCGTATGGTGGATTTCACCACAGCCTGTGCTCCAGCATGAGGGGACGCCGTATGCCAATCAACAACGCGCCTGTGTGCCACGAGGCCGACGACCGTCGTCCCGAGACAGTAAGGGGCATGCGCTGATATGAGCGTGCTTTCGGAGATTCTCGCCGACAAGCGAGGCGAACTTGATCGGGCGCGTCGAGCCGTGCCGCTTTCGGCTCTCCAACGTGAGATAGCTTCGGCTCCGCCTCCACGTGACTTCGTGGGCCCCATTGCCCGAGCAACGGCGCCCGCCCTCATAGCGGAGGTCAAGCAAGCATCCCCGTCCAAAGGGATCCTCCGCCATGATTTCGACCCTGTCGCCCTCGCCAGGGCCTACGATCTGAACGGCGCTCACTGTGTGTCTGTCTTGACCGAGACGACGCACTTTCAAGGCCACCTGGATCATCTGCGTGCCGTTCGACAGAGCATCTCGCTGCCCGTGATGCGCAAGGACTTTCTGTTTGACGAATACCAGATACTCGAGAGCCGGGCTGCGGGGGCCGATGCGGTTCTTCTCATCGTTGCGGCCCTGCCTCCGCAGGACCTGCGGCACCTGCTATCAGTGTCGCATGCAGTCGGAATGGCGGCCTTTGTCGAGGTACACAACGCCGAAGAGCTCAACGAGGCAGTGGACGCCCAGGCGCGATTGATCGGAATCAACAATCGTGACCTGCATGTGTTTCGGACCGATCTGAACACATCGCTCACGCTCGCGCCGCTCGTTCCGAAGGATCGGTTGGTCATCAGCGAATCCGGCATCAAGACGCGTGGGGACATGGTGAAGCTGGCCGAGGCGGGCATCCGGGGCGCGCTGGTCGGTGAGGCCTTCATGCGTTCAGCCGATGTGGGCGCCAAGGTTCGCGAGCTTCTCGGCACCGATGAGCCTCGCTGAACCGCCCGCCATGCCTTCCAGTCAGTCTGCATGTGCGGTTGATGCTTTCGTGACGCCGGATACTCTGCTTGGCCGGTCAGGGTCCGCCTGTGGGTTACTCGCAGTGCCGCCGCCGGCGAGTTCTCCGGAATGACGCGGATCAAGGTCTGCGGGATAACTCGGCCCGAAGAAGCCAGGCTGTCCGTCGCATTCGGGGCGAACGCCATCGGCGTCATTCTCGTGCCGGAGACACCCCGGTATGTGGGCGATCGCCCTGACGTGATCCGAGAGATCATTCGCGCCGCGGGTCCGTTCGTACCGGTCATCGCCGTCGTGCGGGCGTTGTCGCACATGTCGCCGTTTGATGCGATGCCATTTGGCGGCGTGCAGTACTATGATGATGACCTGCGAGACCAATGGGCGGGCGGACGCGCTCGCATTCGCGTTGTGCGCATCGGAGCCCCGCCTGGGGAAGACGATGACTTTGGTGCTGACGAGGCTGTCCTGCTCGACAGCTATGATCCGAATCGGCTTGGCGGCGCTGGACGTACTTTCGACTGGCAACAAGGGGCAAACGTGGCGAAGGCGATCGGCCGTCCGGTGATCGTCGCTGGCGGACTGAACGCGGAGAACGTAGGCGACGCCGTGCGCGCCATGAGGCCCTACGCAGTAGATGTCTCCTCAGGGGTTGAGTCGGCTCCTCGCATCAAGAGCGCCGAGAAACTTCGTGAGTTCGTCGCTGCGGTTCGTCAGGCAGACACCGAACTCGAGTGCGAAGGCTGAGACGCGAGAGGTGACCGGAGAGGAACGGACCGCATGGCCATGAGAACCAGACTGATGTTGGCGTTGGCTTTGGTGGTGGCGGGCATCATCGGCTTGGCGCTGCTGTCGGTGGTGCCGCCCTCGGAACTTGCCAAGAAGGGAGTTCGCACCAACGGTGAAGTTCTGTTCAAGGACAGCCGTCCGGGCGCGGACGGTTCGTTCACGTACACGGTCACGTTCGTTTTCCCTGACGCGTCGCAACGCAACCATCAAGTGACCCGGATAGTGCCCGACAAGCGCATATGGGAGAGCCTGAGCGCTAGACAGGACGTCAAAGTGCTGTATATGCCGGATCGCCCGGAAGAGGCTTCGATTGCGGGCGCAGAGGGACTGGCGCGGCCCCACGCCCAAGCGTATGCCTTCCTTTGCTGGAGCAGCATCATTGCGGGCTTTGTGGTTGGCGTGCTGGCCCTTCGGTCGGGCGAGACCGGAAAACGTGATGCCAAGCCCGGGCCGCCGTCGGTGACCAGAGGAGGAGGAAGTTGACGGCTAGCGTCTCGAGCAAACCGGGGCGGTTCGGGCAGTACGGCGGGCGCTATGCGCCGGAGACGTTGATGCCGGCTCTGCTTGAGCTTGAGGGTGAGTACGCCAAGGCTCGACGCGATCCGGCCTTCCGCCGTGAGTTGAATGGGCTTCTCAAGGAATATGTTGGTCGCCCGACCCCGCTCTACGCCGCGACGCGCTTGAGCGCCCTTGTTGACGGGGCTACGATACTGCTCAAACGTGAGGACCTGTGCCACACGGGCGCACACAAGATCAACAATGCTCTCGGGCAGACTCTCTTGGCTCGCCGCATGCAGAAGCCACGTGTCATTGCCGAAACGGGAGCGGGCCAGCACGGGGTAGCAACGGCGACCGCGTGCGCGTTGCTGGGGCTTGACTGCACCGTGTACATGGGCACCGAGGACATGGCCAGACAGGCTCTCAACGTAGACAGGATGAGGCTGCTCGGCGCAACAGTCGCGCCTGTTGACGCCGGCTTGCGTACCCTCAAGGACGCGACGAGTGAGGCCATGAGGGACTGGGCGGCTTCGGTGCGTAACACGCACTACGTCATCGGGTCGGTAGTGGGACCCCATCCGTTCCCAACGATCGTGAGGGACTTCCAGAGTGTGATCGGCATCGAAGCTCGCCGCCAGATCCTGCGCCGCACCGGGCGACTGCCGGATGCCGTCGTTGCCTGCGTCGGCGGCGGGTCCAATGCCGTGGGCATCTTTGCTCCGTTCTTGGATGATAGCGTCCGACTGATCGGCGTCGAGGCTGCGGGCAAGGGCATCGAGAGCGGCGAGCATTGCGCTTCGCTCGGCATGGGGCGGCCAGGCGTTCTGCATGGCACATACACCTACCTCCTGCAGAACGCGGACGGCCAGGTCTCGATCACGCATTCGGTATCTGCCGGCCTCGACTATCCCGGCGTTGGGCCGGAACACGCGCATCTCAAGGATACGGGGCGCGCCGAGTACGTCAGCGTCACCGACGATCAGGCGCTCGAGGCTCTAGCGCTGCTTGCCCGGACCGAAGGCATTATCGCAGCGCTCGAATCGGCCCACGCCATAGCCTATGCGCTCGAAGTGGCGCGTGTCGTCGGTCGAGGCGGAACGGTGTTGGTGAACCTATCGGGCCGCGGCGACAAGGACATGGATACCGTCGCATCGTGGATGAGGCGCACCGAGCAGCGCGGCGCAGCGTCGGCGACGGAGGACTGAGGACAGGCATGGGCAGGATCGCTGAAGCCATAGCTGCGGCCAACGCCGACGGACGCTGTGCGCTCGTATGCTATATCACGGGCGGCGACCCGTCGCTGGACGTCACGGCAGATATCGTCTGCGCCGTAGCCGACGCAGGGGCGGACGTCGTCGAACTGGGAATCCCTTTCAGCGACCCTGTGGCGGATGGGCCGACCATACAGGCGTCCAGCCAAAGGGCGTTGGCTTCCGGCGCCGACGTGCCGTCATCGCTGAAATGTGTGGCGCGCATTCGTGAACGTTGCTCGGTCCCGATCGTCGCAATGTCGTACTTCAATCCTATACTGAGCTACGGCTGCGAACGGTTTGGCGAAGAAGGGTCCGACTCAGGCCTGGATGGCGTCATCGTCACGGACATGCCTGCGGAGGAATCGGGCGAATGGGTACCGATTGCCCGCCGGAATGGGCTCGATACGATCATGCTCGTGACGCCCACAAGTACCCAGGAGCGTCTAGAGGCCTCAGCCGCTCTGGCAACCGGATTCCTCTATTGCGTGGCCCGCCTGGGTGTCACGGGTGCGAGCGCACACATCTCCTCAGATGCCGGTGAGCTTGTCGCGCGGGCACGCATGGTCGCCCGTTGCCCTGTCTGTCTCGGCTTCGGGATCTCGTCACCTGACCATGTGCGGTCGTTATCGCCGCTGGCTGATGGTGTCGTCGTTGGCAGCGCGCTGGTTGGCCTTCTGGCGGCTCAACCGACTGCAGCGATGAAGGTAGAGAAGGCGGCCGCGATGGTAGCCGACCTGCATCGAGCAACTCTTCGCGCGGGTTAGGCGGAAGGCGAAATGCTTTGGCTAGTCACCCTCTGACCTGTCTGGTCCTTCGGAAGCGCGATCTAGGCGAGCGCGACCGGATCGTTACGCTGCTCACGCGCGAGCGGGGCAAGCTCGACGCTGTGGTCAAGGGCGCGCGCAAACCGGGCAGCAAGTCCTCGGGGGCCAGCGAGTTGTTCACGGAGGCGAGAATCCAATACGCGGACGGAAGGTCCCTCGGCATCGTCACACAATGGGACATAGTGCGCTCATACGCGGAGTTGAGGAGCGACCTCGGCATGCTCGCCCGAGGATCGTTCCTGTGCGAGGTGACTGAGCGCATGGTTGCCGACGCCGAGCCTTGCCCAGATGTCTACGAACTGCTGAGCGCGGCCCTCACATTGATCGAGCTTCGACACGGCGACCCCGATATGGTAACCCGTACGTTCGTCGTGCGTCTTCTAATGGAACGCGGTTACGGACTCACGCTCGATCGGTGCGTGCGGTGCGCCGGCGTACTCGAGACCGACGGCGTTGGGCTTAGCCCAGCCCTCGGCGGGTTGCTGTGCGCGCGTTGCTCGAATGGTGCCGCAGATTGCATTCGCCTGCACAGGGATGTTGTCCCGGCCCTTCGCGAACTGGCCGAGGCAACGGTTGAGCGCATGGCGGCGATCACGCTTGAACCGGCCGTGGCGCATCAGACCGATCGTTGTCTCCGTGCGTGTCTGCGGTATAGGTGCGAGGCGGAAATACGGAGCGAGCGATTCCTCACGCTCGTGAGGGCGGGGGAAGCGTAAGCTTGGACGCGCCCAAGATCGCCATCTACTCGACTCCTCTGGTCTCAACGTGGGTCCTCGACGACACGCGCAGAATCCTGTTTGATGCCGGTGATGGCGTGTCGGCAATGCTTGATGCAAGAGTGCATCGGATACGCTCGGTTGCGATCACACACGCACACCGCGACCACTGTTCGGGACTGCTCCAGCTGCTCAATCTCACAGGCGACACCGGTCAGATGTCGGTCATGTATCCGGAGAACAGTGGTGCGCTTCGCGCATTGACGGGCTTCCTGGCAAACTTCGACGCGCGCAGCACGGGCAAGGTCAAATGGCTCCCGGTGGGTCCCGGCACGGAGACGCCGATCGAGCCGGCGCGCCATGTTATCCGAGCCTTCGCCACCGATCATTATCTGCGGCAGGATGCGTCGCGTCAGCTAAGCCTTGGTTATCAGATCGTTCGGACGGTGGACAAGCTGAAGCCCGAGTTTGCCGGGCTTTCCAGAGAAGAACTGGACGCGGTCAGGCTGAAGCACGGCAGGCAGTTCATCACGCACACTGTCGAGGACATATTGCTGAGCGTAACCGGCGACACGATGCCCCTTGATCCAGCGATCTTTGCGGGGTCCAGGGCGCTGCTGCACGAGTGTACGTTCCTCGACATTGAGGAATCGCGCGACATGGCCAAACGAGGCCACCCGCACTCGGCCCTCGACGACGTTCTGCGCATCGCTGCGGACGCCAATGTTGAGTATCTCGGGCTGTATCACATATCGAGACGCTACGAAGACGGAGCCATTCTGCAGGCAGTCCGCGAGTGCGCAGCCGGCGCCCGACTGAGGTGCGCAGTGAGCGTTGCGCTTCCGGGTCGGTTCTACGACGATCTGTTCGCGGTTCGCGTGTGGGATGGCGACAAACATCACGACACAGGCTGTGATGAGTGATGACGGAGATCCTCCCGGCGTCCTTTTTCGAACGTCATACGGTCGAGGTGGCCGCGGCCTTGATAGGATGTCTGCTGGTCAGCCGGATCGGGAACGTGGTCACGGGCGGGCGGATCGTTGAGACCGAGGCCTACGGGGAGGACGACCCGGCCAGCCATGCCTATCGAGGTCCGACAGCCCGGAACAGGGCCATGTTCGGTCCTCCGGGGCATGCTTATGTGTATCGGAGCTACGGCGTTCACTGGTGTCTCAACGCCGTCACGGGACCGGACGGCACGGGCGAGGCTGTCCTTATCAGAGCGATCGAGCCGCTCATGGGCGTTGACGACATGGTTGCCCGGCGGGGACGCCATGACATCCGGAAGCTCTGTGCTGGACCCGGCAACCTGTGCGCAGCCCTCGGTATCACCGGGTCGCTCAACGGCGTTCCCCTCGACGGCGTCCTGCTGGGCATCTACGAGCCGGCCGGGCCTGTGGGCGAAGTGGTATCCTCTCGACGAATAGGGATTTCGGTAGCGGAGGAGAGGCTCTGGCGCTTCACGGAATCGGGATCGCGCTTCCTGTCGCGTCCGAGCCGTCCAGGAGACGTGGCCGTTGAGCGCTAACCCGTTGGCTATGGTTGTTGGCATCTGCCTGTCGGCCGGTGTGTGCGTTCCGGCCTGGCGCATGCGCGCACTTTCCTCATCGGGCGCCATCGCGGCATTTGTGGTCGGCTCCCTTATCATGGGGCTCGGAGGAGTCGCATTCGCCATACCGCTCGTTGTGTTCTTCGTAACATCGAGCCTGTGGTCTCGGTGGCGCACGCGCGGCAGGCATGGCAACCGTAGCAAGGGGCGTGATGCTTCGCAGGTCATCGGAAACGGCGGAGTGGCCACGATGATCGTGCTGGCGGCGCTTGCCACTCCCGAGGATGCGCGTCCGACAACCCGTGATTGGTATCTGCTCTACCTTGCGGCTCTCGCGTTCGCCAACGCCGACACATGGGCGACGGAGATAGGCTCGAAGCTGAGCGGATCGGCGCGGATGATCACCGATTGGCGCCGCGTCACCTCCGGCACGAGCGGCGCGATCAGTTTGATTGGGTCGCTCGCAGGGCTCGCGGGCGCATGTGTGATCGCTGCTTCAGCCTACGCAGTGTGGCCTGCTGCGCGAGACATGCTGCTCTGGCGCATTGACGCGGCCGAGGGACTTGCAGTGGTGTGGGCCGGCTTCATGGGGGCCCTGGTTGATAGCTTTCTCGGCGCGACGGTTCAGGCGCAGTATCGGTGCAACAGATGCGAGAGGATCGTCGAGGAGGTCCGACATTGCGGTGCGGCGACTGCCAGATTGCGCGGCGTTAGGTGGTTCGGGAATGGAGCGGTGAACTTCGCCGGTTCGCTGGCTGCGGCTGCTTGCGCGTGGTACTTGCTGCGGGCTTTCGCGTGGCCGATCTGAAACGGCCTGAATGCAGGCGGGACGCCTGCGCTACGGGCGAGGAGGTTGATGCAGGCGGGAAGCCTGCGCTACGGTTGTGGGGATAGAGTTGACGCAGAGCGATGAAGTGTCCCAGTTTCGGGAGGTCGCGCCGTGGTACGACATCCTGATGGCGGACGTGCCGTACGACATGTGGCTGCGCTATGTGCTGTCGTTGTATGAGCTGCATCGGCCTCACTTGCAGGCGGCAAGGCATTCCTCGGCGAAGGGGCCGCTACGCGTGCTCGATCTGGCTTGCGGCACAGGAGCGATGGCGCTTCGGTTCGCGAAGATGGGATGTTCCGTTGTCGGCGTTGACTTATCGGAGGATATGATCCGAGTTGCCCGGCAACGCGCGAGGGAGATGGCTCTCGACATGGAGTTCATCGCCGAGGATGCCGCAACGATGCGGCTGCCTGCGCGCCGGTTCGATCTGTGCGTTTCACTGTTCGACAGCCTCAACTACATTATCGAGCCAGAACGGCTGCAGGCGGCAATGTGTCGAGTGGCCGATGCCCTTGACGACGATGGCGTGTTCGTGTTCGATATGAACACGCCGTATGCGTTGCGAGAGCGCCTCTTCGATCAGGAGGACCAGCGGGCATCGTCGGCCATCCGCTATCGCTGGCGAAGCAGCTTCGATGAGGCCACCAGGTTGTGCACAATACGGATGGAGTTCAATACGGCCCCAAAAGGGAGCGCTGATAATCCGTTTGTGGAGATCCATAGACAGAGAGCGTACGATGCGACCGAGATCGAGGCCATGCTGCGGGCGGCCGGTTTCGCCGAGGTAGCGTCATACCACGCCTACACCTATGACCCGTGCAGTGAAGCCGCCGATCGCGCATACTACGTTGCGGTAAAGGAGCGCCAATCCGCGTGAGAATAGCCATAGACGGTCCGGCCGGGGCAGGCAAGAGCACCGTCGCCCGGGCACTGGCCCGCCGCCTCGGGATCACCTACGTGGACACAGGCGCCATGTACCGGGCCGCGGCACTTGCGTGCATCAGAGCGGGTATCGCCGTCGAAGACGCTGCGCGCATCGCCGAACTGATCAGGACGTTGCACATTGATCTTCGCACACGATCCGATGGCGCAGCCATCGTCCTGCTCAACGGCGAAGACGTATCCGATGCCATCAGGACTCCCGATGTGACGCGCTATGCCAGTCCGCTATCGGCCAACACAGCGGTACGCCGAGCGCTCGTCGCCCAGCAGAAGGCCATGTGCCGTGGCCGTGATGTCGTGATGGAGGGGCGAGACATTGGCACCGTGGTGCTACTCGATGCTGATGTGAAGGTGTTTCTCACCGCCTCTGCCGCAGTGCGCGCTGCACGACGCGCTCACGATCTTGCGGCGGCAGGGCATGCAACGGACGTAGCGGCTGTTCAAGCGGAGATCGAGGAGCGAGACCGGCGCGACTCGACGCGCGCCGATTCGCCCCTGCGCAAGGCCGATGATGCCACCGAGATTGTGTCTGACCATCTTACGGTTGACGAAGTCGTGAACACGATCGTTCGGATGGCTCAGGGCGCGCCGGTATGACGCTGCTGTATCGGGCGGCCCGGGACATCGTTCGCGTGGCGTTCAAGATCGTCGGACGCACGACCGTGGTGGGGTATGAGAACATCCCGCCGACCGGCGGCGTGATCGTTGCGTGCAACCACGTAAGTTACCTCGATCCGCCTCTGGTTGGATCCACAATCCTCCGCGAATGCGCCTTCATGGCCCGCCACGATCTCTGGAATCGTCCGATGATGGGCAAGTTGATCAGTCGGCTCAACGCATTCCCGGTGAGGCGAGACACGGCAGATCGTGGCGCGATCAAGGAGGCAATCGGCATACTCGAGCGGGGGCTTGTGTTGGTGTTGTTCCCGGAGGGCACGAGGAGTCCGGATGGCCTTCTGCAACAGCCTCAACCGGGGCTGGCGCTGATCGTGCAGAAGTCCGGCGTTCCTGTGATACCGGCCGCTGTCATCGGCCCCGAGCGAATGCTGCCGGCAGGCAGCAACCGGCTGCGCATGACCCGCCTGGTCGTCGCATTCGGCCCGCCGGCGACATTCGGACCCGGCGCCACGCGCGACGAAGTACTGGACACCGTCATGGATCGCATTGCTGATCTGTTAAGAGTGCATCGCCCGCACATGGGCACAGGACGCGAGAGCCGTTCGTCCGTTGGGTGACGCCTGCGCGGTCAAGGCACTCCAACAGCGGAATCGCGTATTTCCGCGTCGTTCCGATCAGGTCCCGAAACCGAGCGGGCGTCAATGAGCCGGTCTCCCGTATCTCGCGAACGGCGACTTGCCGAGCTTGCTCGACGGCATTGGCATGGAAGGCCAGGGTCTTCCCTGCAGCAACCAGCGTGCCCATCTGCTGGCCGAGATCAAGCATGGCATGAATGGCGGCGAGGGGGACCTCGAGCGCCCGAGCGGCCTCTAACGCTGTCGGCGGCCCGAATAAAGCCTCGCGGTAGAGCGCCTCAACACGCTGCAGCAACGCCTTCTGCTGCGTGCTGAGGCGGCCAAATGACGGAGGCATGACCCGATCATCCCGTCTGTCGGGGCTCTGATTACCTTCAGACTTCACGGATTGCACCATTCGACGTTGCGCGTCCTTTCGCGACGATTTCACTTGAGCGCCTCGCGCGCGTCATTGGCCTCTGCAGTCATCAGTGGGGCTATCAGCCACAGGACTGCGCGTTGACGGAAAGGGACTCCAGGAAGTCGTCCAACTCACGCGAGGTGGGCAGTGACGGCTGCGCACCCAGGCGCGTGACGGAAAGAGCGGCCGCAGCCGAGGCGTATCGGCACGCTTCACCGAGGGCGGCCAGACTCAGGGGAGAATCGGCACCCGATGCTGTTGGCCGCGATAGCCTGCCGGTCCGCGCCAGCACCACGGATAGGGCCGCCGTGAAGCAGTCTCCGGCCGCGGTGGCGTCCACGGCATCCACTGCTATCGGCTCGATGAGCATGGAGGCACCGGGCACGGCCGCCAGAGCGCCACGATGTCCAAGCGTCACGACGGCGCTGAGCGCACCCATCTCGATCAAGCGTAGGGCCGCCGTGCGAGCCGCATCGTAGTCACTGACGGCTACGCCGGTCAGCGCTGCGGCTTCGCTCTCGTTTGGGGTGACACAGGTCACGCCCTCGAGCGCGCCTGGCGGCAGCGTCGTGGCCGGGGCAGGGTTCAGAATGACGGGAATACCTCTCGCTCGGGCAACGGCAATCGCGTGTACCACGGTGCCCACCGGTATCTCGCATTGGAGAACAACGAAGGAAGCTTCCCGGCATGTCTCCAGCACGCGCTCTACGTACTCAGGCATCACGCCCATGTTGGCCCCGGGCGCAACGGCAATGGCGTTTTGCCCGGACGAGTCAACCGCGATCAAGGCGACCCCCGAGTGCCGTGACGGATCCGCCATGAGTCCGTCAACATTGATGCCTTCCGCTTCAAGCGCCGCTCGTGTTTGCACACCGAACATGTCGTCGCCAACGCACCCAACGAAGCGTACCCGCGCGCCAAGACGGGCGGCGGCCACGGCCTGATTCGCCCCTTTGCCGCCCGGGACCATGACAAAGTCGTCGCCCAGCAGCGTCTCGCCCGGCGCCGGAATGGACGGTACCTTGACCACCATATCGGTGTTCGCGCTGCCGATGACGATAATGTCCGCAGAAGCCCCCATCGTGGCAACCTCCCCTTCACTGCCAGAACTGATACGTTGGTACGCCAAACACAATGCCGTAGATGTTCCACAGGCTGCCTATCACGAACTGACCCAGAATCAGGCCCAAGAAGAACGGCACCGACCGTTGGAAGCCCGCCCTGCCCGAGTAGCGTAGGATCACGACCTTGAGCAACCAGGCGATCAGCAACGGCATCCAGACAAGATTGATCTCCCAGCTAGCCGTGACGGCATAGCCGAGGGGATGGAACGGCCACCACGTGAAGCGGACCCGCATGAACTGAAGGAAAAGCGCGATGATCAGGCCGACACCGATGGCGATGGCTGCCGGAACGCTGTCCAACTGCGGGCTCTTGAGCCAGCCTTCGAGCCTCGTGTATGCCTCGGGACCGAAACTGATGGTGGACTTGGCACGGGCCCCATAGTCGTACATAAGGTGCAGCATTGCCCAGAAGGCGATCACGGACGCTATGACACCGAAGACGGCGAGGCCCCAGAACCACCTCTTGTAGTCGGACCGAGCCTGTTCTGCGAGTTTGAACGACTCGAGTTGATGAGGCATCGGGTGAGAGCGATAGGCTCGGTTGAACCACCAGAACAGGGCGAAAACCGTCAGCTGGCCCGGTGAGTACACGCGTTGACCGAAAACCTCGGTCAGAATGGAATCCGGACCAGTGAAGTGGAGATCGTGCACAGGGGTCCCCATCTCGGCCCTCATTCGCGTGATGGCCACCGCGAGCGCGAAGTAGATGGCGAATACGGCGATGGGCAGCCAGGGCCCCATGCCCATGGCGCTGGTCATCCATACCAGCGCGCCCATTCCCACGAGGATGCCGATCAACGCAAAGCGGTACGATACGGGTTCGTCGCTGTCATCCAGGGTTGACGGGCGACCGAGCGCCCGACGAAGCACCTGTCCGAGATAGCCCCTACTGAGCCACAACGAGGTGACACAGAAGGCCATATAGGCTCCGAAGGCCTGATTGTACGTATAGGGAAAGCGCGGATCCTGGTCCCACGCCATGGCCGATGCCGCCACTAGCTGCATCTTCCAGAAGATGTAGAAGAACCATGCGGAGAACAGGAAGTCCACGGGCATCAGCATACCGAGGCCGATGATCAGGGGATAGAACGACAGCGGCGTCCATCCGATGGCGTTCCACGGCTTCTGCGTTACCCACTGAGCCAGATCGTGGAAGCTCTGGCCGCGTCCGGGTGTAAACACGGTGGGTATGCCCGGATAGTAGACATTCAGGCTGTTGATAGTGTCAATCGTGGCCGCGAGCGCAAATCCGAACCAGAGGAGCCGATTGCGGAACAGACCGGTTCGGGGAGCGAACGAGTTCTCGCTGGTGATCTGGAGGGGCAGCTGGATGATTGGATAGCTAAGGCGCTCACTCTCGGTCCATTGACGCCGGAGTATGGCGTTCAGGCAGAGCATGACGAATAGCAGGGCGCCTACGAACAGGGTCCAGAAGCCGACGACAGGCGCCCAAGCGCGGATGTAGCGCCATCGGTAAAGGGTGTCGTTGCCGAGATAGTAGCCCTTGATTACGTCTTTGTCGGTCATCATGGCGAACGACGGAAGGTGCTTGTCAATGAACAGCGCCTCCCATCCGTTCGCGGCGTCGGCATATTGGTAGGGCCACGAGAGCGTGGGAACGAGGACCTGGTACATGTCGTGGCCGCACAGACATGATCCGATGGCCAGTACCGAGTAGGTGAAGAGCAGTTCGGCTCGATTCATGGCCAAACGCGGCAACCGCGCAGCCACTACTCGGTTCAGCAGGGTCAGCACAAGCAGTATGAAAACGATGTTGAAGAACAGAGAAATGGTCGTCGGGTGGGCAGAGTAGCGAACGACCTCCATCTGCACTACCCAGTACGCATTGATGGGGAGCAGAATGAGGCACGCCAGTACGGACTTAACGCTCACTGCGCGAACCCGCTCCGGCTGGCGGACTTGCGTGAAGCCGTCCGGTTGGGAACCAGCGGTCCCTGTCTTCCCCTTGATCCCGCCGCCGGGCGTCTCTCTCATTGGTCGCGTTCGACGACGTAGCCTGCGAGGTCGCGGAGGGGTTCCGCGCGGCTGTCGAGGCCGCCTAGAGCCTGAACGGCCCTTTCCGAGGCTTCGGCAGCGCGCCGCCGACTCTCCGGGATGCCAAATAGACGCGGGTAGGTGGCCTTGTGTTGCCGTTCATCGCTGCCGACGGGTTTGCCGATCCGCTTCTCGTCGCCGACCACGTCGAGTATGTCATCGGCAATCTGAAAGGCCAAGCCGACGTGCCGCCCATACTCCCTGAGCCGATCAACGGTTGGCGCATCGCCGCCCACGAGGACCGCCCCCACAACGCATGATGCCTCGATGAGCGCGCCGGTCTTGTGTGAGTGGATGTACCGTAGCGCTTCCGGAGTCACGTCTTGCCCCTCGGCTTCCATGTCGGCAACCTGACCGCCAACCATGCCCCAGGTGCCTGAAGCGCGTGAGACGAGCCTCATGGCTTCGACAACCCTTGCCGCCGCACTGCCTCCGGACCCATCCTGGTCAGCCAGCAACGTTGCGTTCGACGCAATGAGTTCGAAAGCGAAGGCGAGCAGCGCATCGCCCGCAAGCAGCGCGTTGGCCTCTCCAAAGACGATGTGGCTTGTGGGACGCCCACGGCGCGTGTCGTCGTCATCCATGCACGGCAAGTCATCATGGATCAATGAGAACGCGTGGATGCACTCCATGGCACAGGCTGTCGGCAAGACCGAGTTCGGATCTCCAGAGGCTGCCTCCGCCGAAGCGAGCACCAGGATCGGGCGCAGCCGCTTTCCCGGCGCGAGGACGGAGTAGCGCATGGCTTCATGAAGGCGTCCCGGAGGCTCTTCTGCCTTGGGCAGGTAACGATCGAGGGCGGCTTCAACAAGCTCGCGCCTGGCGCGCATGAACTCGGCAAGGTGCATTGGTGCTCCATCAGGAGGCGATGATCAGGGACTATTATAGTGGCAACTTGGCGCAGGCGTCTACGGATGAGGCTCCAGGGGTTCGGCAGGCTCCTACCGGCCCGACCTGGTGCGGCAGTCCCTTCGCCGTGTATATGCGCGTCACACCTGCTCCGAACGGGTAGACTCTTGCCGCCATGAGCGAACCCATCGCCAAAATCGAGGTGTTTCCAAACCCCAAGCCTGATCGCGACTACCGCATCCGGCACGTATGCCGTGAGTTCACTTCGGTGTGTCCGATCACGAGCCTGCCGGACTTCGGCACCATCATCATTGACTACGTCCCGGACGCCTCTTGCATCGAGCTCAAGTCGCTCAAGTACTACCTCTTCGCATTCCGTCAGCAGGGGATCTTCTACGAGAGCGTGGTCAATCGGATACTGGATGACTTGGTCGCAGTGTGTAAGCCGAGGCGAATGACCGTGGTCGGCAAGTTCAGCGTGCGCGGAGGCATTCGGTCGCGCGTCACGGCAGAATACAGGCGGCAGGACTAGCGCGAGCTTGATGTACACGCTGATCGTGCGAACCGCCTTCGAGGCTTCCCACGTAATCCCGGGTCACGCCGGTAAGTGCGCCCGAATGCATGGCCACACGTACCGTGTCGAAGCGGAGTTCGTCGGCGAGGAGCTCGATGAGGTCGGCATGCTCGTAGACTTCGCGTCGTTGCGCAAGTCACTAGAGGATCTGCTTCCCGACCATTGCCACCTGAACGACGTACTCGATGTTACGCCGACGGCCGAGAACATCGCCCGCTGGATATACGAGGGGCTCGCATCCAGGGGTCTGCCGATTGCCGCCGTCACGCTATGGGAGACCGACCGATACGGTTGTCGGTACACCGCGCCGGAAACCCACAGGCAACAAGGAGGTCGCTAGAGTGATCGTTGGCGTGCTTCGGGAGACGTGCCCGGCTGAGCGGCGCGTCGCCCTCGTTCCTGCGTCCGTTGGCCCTCTGATCAAAGCGAAGATGGAGGTGCTGATCGAGTCCGGCGCAGGCATTGCTGCCGGCTACACCGATGCCGCGTACATCGGCGCCGGATGCAAGGTTGCCGGAACGCGCGCGGAGGTTCTCTCGCAGTCCGACATCCTCGTTCAGGTTCGCGCACTCGGCGCCAACCCCGATCAGTGGCGCAACGACGCACCGTCCATGAAGCCGAACGCCGTCATCGTGGGCCTGATGGACCCGCTGGGCTCTGCGTCTGCGCTCTCCGATGCCGCGGGCAATGGATGGACGTCATTCGCGCTGGAAATGCTGCCCAGGATTACACGCGCGCAGTCCATGGACGTCCTTTCATCACAGGCGAACCTCGCAGGCTACAAGGCCGCACTGCTAGCCGCCAACGCTTCCCCGAAGCTGTTTCCGATGATGATGACTGCTGCAGGCACCATCACGCCTTCGAGAGTTTTCGTGCTAGGAGCCGGTGTGGCCGGCCTGCAAGCCATTGCTACGGCGAGACGCTTGGGAGCGGTCGTCACAGCCTACGATGTTCGTCCGGCGGTGAAGGAGCAGGTAGAGAGCCTCGGAGCGCGCTTTGCCGAACTGGACCTCGATGCGTCCGATGCGCAGGACGCGGGCGGCTACGCGAAGGCTCTCGGACCGGAGTTCTACGCCAAGCAGGCGGAGATGATGAGCGGCATCCTGGCCGAGACTGACGCAGCGATCGCCACCGCCGCCGTCCCGGGACAGAAAGCTCCGATCCTGATCACCAAAGCGATGGTTGAACAGATGCGCCCGGGCGCCGTGATCGTGGACCTGGCCGCCGAAAGGGGCGGAAACTGCGAACTGACCGAACCGGGGAGGACGGTTGAGCATCATGGCGTGCTTATCATGGGGCCGCTGAATGTACCGTCGGAGCTGCCGTTCCACGCAAGCCAGCTTTACGGCCGCAACGTGGCGACATTCCTCGGGCATATCGTGCGCGATGGAGCTGTCTTGACGGACAGGGCCGACGAGATCATCTCCGGTACGTTGGTCACGCATGACGGCGCTGTCGTGCATCCCCGCGTGCGTGAGATCCTCGGGCTCGAACCGCTTCAGAATGGATCATCGGAGGGGTAACGGTCTTGGACAACCTTGTGGCAGGTTTCTACGTGTTCATCCTCGCGACGTTCCTCGGCTTCGAGGTCATTCGTCGCGTTTCGCCTCTGCTCCACACGCCGCTCATGTCGCTCACAAACGCAATCTCGGCCATCAGTCTTGTCGGGTCCATCGTACTGCTGGGAGAGCAGCGCACCACATTGACAACGGTACTCGGGGCGATTGCGGTCACTGCTTCGATGATCAACGTCGTTAGCGGGTTCCTCATCACAGACCGCATGCTCAAGATGTTCAAGCAGCGTCCGTCGGCCAAGAAAGGCAAGGACGCCTGATGCCGGAAGCGCATGCGGCGACGACCGCCATATCCCTGCAGTCGGTTCTGACCCAGATCAGCTATCTGACGGCAGCAGCGCTGTTCGTCTTCTCGCTGAAATGGCTCAGCTCCCCCCCAACTGCCCGCCGAGGCGTGATTGCGGGCGAGATCGGCATGCTCCTCGCGGTCGGCGGAACACTCCTGCTCCCCGAGATCGAGGCCTTCCATTGGATCCTGCTAACGTTCTTCATCGGCGCCGCCATCGGCATACCCATCGCGGTGCTGATGCCGATGACCGCTGTTCCTCAACGGACGGCCCTCTCGCATTCGTTCGGCGGCCTTGCCGTTGGATTGGTCGGTACGGCGAAGTACTATCTGTGGATACAGCACGAACCCGAGCGCCTCACGCACTTTGTGATGGGGGTGCTGGCGTTCGAGACCATCCTGGGCTACCTGACGTTCACCGGGAGCTTGATGGCTTTCGGCAAGCTTCAGGGGATTCTGCCGTCGCGCCCGATCGTCTACAAGGGTCAGAACTTCGTCAACATCGGCCTGCTGGCCATTGCCGTCGTGGCGGGCGTCTATCTCAACTTCCACCCGCTGGAAGCGCGGCTGTTTCCGGTCCTGATCGCGTTGTCGCTGGCGTTCGGCACTCTGCTGATCATCCCCATCGGCGGATCAGACATGCCCACCGTGATCTCGCTGCTGAACTCGTATGCCGGGCTTTCGGCTTCCGCAATGGGTTTCGTTCTCGACAACAAGCTCCTGATCATCGCCGGCGCGCTCGACGGATCGTCGGGCTTCATCCTCTCAGTGATCATGTGTCGGGCCATGAACCGGTCATTCACCAACGTACTGTTCGGCGCCTTCGGGGCGGTCCAGACACGTGCCATTGGGGCACAGGAAGAGCGCACGGTTCGATCGGCCCAACCCGACGAGGCGGCTTCCATTTTGGCGGCAGCGCAATCGGTCGTCATCGTGCCGGGCTACGGGATGGCCGTCGCACAAGCTCAGCACAAGGTGCGTGAGCTGTACGATCAGTTGACCAGGCGGGGCGTCGAAGTGACGTTCGGCATCCACCCTGTTGCCGGTCGAATGCCCGGGCACATGAACGTGCTGCTGGCCGAAGCGGATATCCCCTACGATCGCCTCAAGGAGATGGACGACGTCAATCCTGAGCTGCCCCACACCGACGTCGCACTCGTGATCGGCGCCAACGACGTGACGAACCCTGCTGCGAGGACGGATCGGTCAAGCCCAATCTACGGCATGCCGATCATAGACGTTGATCGCGCGCGAACGGTCATGGTGATCAAGCGAAGCATGAGCGCCGGATTTGCCGGCATTGACAATGAGCTCTACTACATGGACCGCACGCTCATGCTTTTCGGTGACGCCAAGGCATTCGTTGGCGACATGGTGAAGGCCCTCTCGTCGGAGGGACATTGACCACGCGGCGCTGAAGCCGCTCTGCGCGATCGGCAGAGCGGCTTCAGGGCTTCTTCGTGTTCGCCGAGGTCGGACGAGGCGGCTCGAGCGCCAACTTCAGCACTTCGGAGACGTCCGACACGAACTCGATTCGAAGGTCGGCGCGGACATCCGCCGGAATGTCCTCGATCACATCCTTCTGATTGCGCCGTGGCAGGATCACCGTGTTCATGCCGGCGCGTCGAGCGGCGAGCACTTTCTCTTTGATGCCGCCGACGGGCAGGACTTTGCCGGTCAGAGTGATCTCTCCGGTCATGGCGATGCCCGGCTTCACCTTTCGGCCTGTGAAGAGGCTTGCCAGGGATGTGGCGATAGTCACTCCGGCCGACGGTCCGTCCTTCGGCGTCGCACCTGCAGGCACGTGGATGTGAATGTCATGCAGCGCGTAATAGTCGAGCGGGGCGTGCAACCGGCGCGAGTTCGACCTGACGTACGAAAGAGCGGCCTGCGCCGATTCCTGCATGACTGATCCGAGCTGGCCCGTGATGATAAGCTGCGATGGGCGGCCCTTTGGGGCAGGCATGGCTGTGGCCTCGATGAAGACGATATCGCCCCCAACCGGGGTCCAGACAAGCCCGGTTGCGACGCCGGGCACTCGGATGCGTTCGTCAACCTCTTCGCGCTCAAACCGAGGCGCGCCAAGGAACTCCGTTACCTGCTTGGGCCCCACGGTAATCCTGCGCCGCTTGCCCTCGGCGAATGCGCGTGTGGCCTTGCGGCAAGCCGTGGCGATACAGCGTTCGAGGTTGCGCACGCCTGCCTCGCGCGTGTGCCCGCGTATCATGGCTGTGATGGCTTCGTCGGTGATCGCGAGCCGTCCCTCGATGCCGTGTTCAGCCAGCTGCTTGGGAAGAAGGTGCTGCCGTGCTATGAGCAGCTTCTCCTCTTCGGTGTAGCCGGCGATCTCGATGATCTCCATTCGGTCACGGAGAGGCGGCAGCACGGTATCGAGCATGTTGGCGGTCGTGATGAAGAGGACGCGGCTCAGGTCAAACGGAACCTCGAGATAATGATCCCGGAACGAGGCGTTCTGCTCGGGGTCGAGGACCTCGAGGAGCGCCGACGACGGATCGCCTCGAAAGTCGGCCGTCACTTTGTCAATCTCGTCCAGCATGAATATGGGGTTGTTTGAGCCCGCTCGTCGCATGCCCTGAATGATCTGGCCCGGCAGCGCGCCGATGTAGGTTCTGCGATGCCCCCTGATCTCGGCTTCGTCGCGGACGCCGCCCAGTGAGATGCGAACGAAGTTGCGCCCCAGCGCTCTCGCGATGGACCGTCCGAGCGACGTCTTACCCACGCCGGGGGGACCCGCAAAGCAAAGGATCGGCTGACGCAGCGCGCCGTCGGTCTTGAAGCGCCTGACGGCAAGGAACTCGAGGATGCGCTCCTTGACTTTGTCAAGCCCGTGGTGATCCTCGTCAAGGATGACCTTCACTTCGTTGAGGTTCAGGTTGTCTTCGGTCGCATTCTTCCATGGAAGGGCGATGAGCCAGTCAATGTAGGTGCGCGCGACCGTGTACTCGGGGGCGGCAGTGGGCATTCGCTGAAGGCGTTCGAGCTCCCGGTTGGCCTCTTTCGACGCTTCCTCGGGCATGCCGGACGCCTCGATCTTTTCGCGGAGTTCGTCTATCTCGCGTGTGCGATCGTCTCCCTCTCCGAGCTCTTTCTGTATTGCCTTGAGCTGCTCGCGCAGGTAATACTCGCGTTGCGAACGCCCCAGCTCCGATGTGACGTCGGAATGGAGCTTGCTGCCCAGTTCGAGGACCTGTACTTCGCGTGCCAGCAGAGCCATGAGCGCCTGCATGCGCTCGCGAAGGGGCAGAGTCTCCAGTATCTGCTGCTTCTCCGCTGTTGAGAACCTGGGCAGGTGTGCCGTGACAAGGTCGGTCAGTATTCCCGGCGAATCAATGTTGTTCGCCAGAGCCTGCAGCTCATCGGGGAGGTCGGGCGACAGAGAGACGGCCTTCTGGAACAGGCTCACGATGCTGCGCCGAGCGGCCTCGATCTCTACGGTCTGATCGTCAGGCACAGGGGACTCGGGTATCGTCCGTATCTTGACTCGCACGTAGGGCTCAACCTGTTCGGCCTCAAGGATTTCAAACCGTGTGATGCCCTGCACGATCAGCCGGATGCCGTCAGGGAGCTGCATCATCATGCGAATCGCAACGGCGACACCGATCCGATACACGTCATCGAGGGTCGGATTGTCTACTGACGGGTCCTTCATGGTCACGACGCCGATGACCCGGTTGCCACCGACAACGGATTCGTTGATCATGCGCACCGAGTTCTCGCGTCCTACGCCGAGCGGGGACACGAGAACGGGAAACATGACATAGTCACGTAGCGGGAGGACGTTCAATACGTCGGGGACCGGAGTGCGCGTTACGTTGAGGCCGCCAAGTTCCTCATCAGCAGCGGTGATCTCGATATCGCTCATGGTTCCTCGACAACAACGGTTCGAACCTGTTGGGAACGGAGCGACCGTTTGGGAAGCGTCACAACCAGAACGCCGTTCGTGTATCGCGCGGTGATGCCGTCACGGTTGATGCGAATATCGGTCGGTAGGGGGATCTGACGTTCGAACGGGCCGAAGTAGATCTCCAGCTGATAGCACCGTATTCGGCCTGACCGTTCATCCTCCGCTTCGTGTCGGTTCCCTGAGACTGTCAGGTACCGGTCGTCGCTCGACAGATGGACGCGCAGTGAGGTCCCGTCAACGCCCGCGAGTTCCACCTTTACGACAATGGCGTCTGTCGTTTCGTGCAGGTCAACGCGGGGTTGCCAGAATCTCTCCGGCGGCGGTACTCCGGTCAAAAACGCTCGCATCGCTTCGTCGGCCAAGCGCTGCATCTCACTCTCCATGCGCCTGACGAGGTCGGTGTCGGCGCTGGTCGAAAGCTCCATAGACAGACGCTCCGTGTGGGTTCCGTGTGCTTACGGTAGTATGACGCCGCGACCGAGCGAACGTCAAGCACGGTTTACATGCCGATGCCTGCACTCTATAATGAGGGCACACTCCACGCAAGGACCCGCGAAGATGCCCTGCAGGATGCACGTCGTCTCTCATACCCACTGGGACCGTGAGTGATACCAGCCGTTCGAGGTGTTTCGTCTCCGGTTGGTCGAGCTGATGGACCACTTGCTCGACATCCTGGAGACCGATCCGCAGTTCCGTCACTTCAGCCTGGACGCTCAGACCATCGTGCTTGAGGACTACCTCAAGATACGGCCTGAGGCCCGGGAGCGCATCGAGGCACACGTCCGAAGCGGCCGGCTTGGTATCGGTCCGTGGTACCAACTCAATGACGAGTTCCTGGTTAGCGGTGAAGCTACCATCCGCAGCCTGTTGATCGGGACGCGCATTGCGCGGTCCTTTGGTGAGTGCCTGAAGGTGGGCTACTTGCCCGACCAGTTCGGCAACATCTCCCAGATGCCTCAGATACTGCGCGGTTTCGGGATTGACAATGCCATCATGGGCCGAGGGCGACAGCTGCACGAACCCGGCGACCGGATGGAGTTCTGGTGGGTAGGGCCGGACGGATCACGTGTTCTGTCCTCGTTGATGGCGTACTGGTACAACAACGCCCAGTACATGCCAGAGGATCCAATGGCCGCGCTAGAGTTCGTTCGAGGTCTCAGGGACACAATGGCCGCCCGATCGGCAGCCTCCGACCTGTTGTTCATGAACGGCGTGGATCATCTCGAGGCGCAGCCGAAGATCGGTCAGACAGTCGCGGCAGTTGCCGAGCGGTTGGCTCAATCGGATACTGAAGACACGATTGTCCACAGCACCCTCTCGGAATACGTTGACGCGCTTCGTGCAACATTCGCATCCGATGATAGCCGCCTGCAAACGGTGAGAGGCGAGCTGCGCCAGGATCGTGGCGGAGCATGCCTGGCCGGCACGCTGTCGTCACGAAGCTACCTGAAGAAGGCCAACTTCGCCGCGCAGACCGCGCTTGAGGCCTACTCGGAACGGCTCTGCGGTTTCGCCTTTCTGCTGGGGAAGGGCTACCCGGCCGACGAGCTCCGGTACGCATGGAAACTGTTGATGGAGAACCATCCGCACGACTCCATCTGCGGGTGCAGCATTGACCAGGTTCACGACGAGATGATGCCTCGATTCGACCGGGTTCGGCAAGTCGCCGGTTTCGTTCAGGAAAACGCCCTGGATGCGTTGATCGGACGCAATCGAACCGAGGGCGCCATTCCATTACCGTGCGACCTGCACGTCATCAACACCCTGAACTGGGTGCGGACCGACCCTGTCCGGGTGACCCTTGAGGTCCCGCTGGGGCCTCCGTCAAGAGGCAATGCTCAGAAAGACACCCATGCGATTGTGCGCGGGCTGAGGATTCTTGGTCCCGACGGCGCGCCGGTCGAGTACGGCATTGTCCAAGATGAGATCACTCTCGCAACTGTGCTGAACCCGCATGAGCTCCCGCTCGATCAGTGGGTGCAACGGATTGCGATCGAGTTCGTCGCCAAGGATGTTCCTGGCTGCGGAACAGCGCTCTATCGGGTGGAACCGGCCAATCATTGGCCCACCGGGCTACATGAAGCCGAACACAACTGGCGCGGGCCAATCCTCGAGGACGTGGGCGACGTTGGTGATGAGTACCTGTATCGGCCGCCAGTGGCGGACCTCCGGATCCAGTGCTGTCTCGAATGCTGCGACGATTGGGGAGTGACCGGCACTCCCGTGCGGCGAACCACCGTTACCAATCAGTCCATCTCGGTTCCGGCTGCCACAGAAAGGGCCGCTCGATCCGAGCGACTGGTGCCAATGGAAGTCGAACTTGAAGTGACGAGTTGGAAGGGCGTCCCACGCACAGAGTACTGCCTGACGATCGAGAACGAAGCCACCGACCATCGGGTGCGCGCGCTGTTCGACGCCGGAGGGGCAGTCTCGGCTGCGTCGCCCTTCGATGTGGTGACGCGAGCGCCTGATCGAAACGAGGCCGAGGCCGGCGCAGCGACGTATCATCCCATGACCCTATGGGTGAGCGCTTCGGGCTCCGGCGATGAGCCGGGCATGACGGCCGTCGCGCCTGGACTCTACGAGTATGAGCGGTACACCGACAGCGATGGACGGACGCAGCAGATTGGCATCACGCTCCTCCGATGCGTCCGCCAACTGAGCGGCCGCGGCGACGGACCCGGGATACCTACGCCGGGCGCGCAGTGCCAGGGAAAGCATAGGTTCGATCTTGCGGTCGTCGAACACAAAGGCGATTGGCAGGTCGCCAAAGCATGGAAGCAGGCCCACCAGTTCGCGACGCCGCTCGTGGCCGTGCAGTCGCCGCGTAACGACTACGGACCGGCGACCAGAACGTTCTTGACCATCGAACCGGACGCACTTGTGCTGAGCGCCGTAAAGCGCGCGGAGGATCGGGACACGCTTATCGTAAGGTGCTACAACATCACGGATGACCCCATAGTCAATGGGCGGATCTCAGTCCATCATGCCTCAAGTTGGCGTCGCACGAACCTCAATGAGGAACCCGTTGGTGAGTGGAGCGATGGGGCCGACGCAACGCTGGAGGTAGGTCCGAAACAGATCGTCACCATTGAGTTCCGAGTATGAGCGTCTCCATCACCGAGGTGAGGACGATCGTCACCTGTCCGGGCCGCAACTACGTGTTCGTCAAGGTGATGACGAGCGAACCTGGCCTGTACGGGGTCGGTGACGCAACGCTGAATGGGCGCGAACTGGCCGTGGCCTCAGCCCTGCGAGATCACATCGCTCCGCTGCTCGTCGGTCGCGACCCGGACAGAATAGAGGACACATGGCAGCTCTTGTTCCGCGGTACGTATTGGCGCGGTGGTCCGGTGCTCCAGACCGCACTGGCCGGCATTGATCTCGCGCTCTGGGACATCAAGGGCAAGCGCGCCGGAATGCCTGTCTACTCCCTGTTGGGCGGCAAGACTCGAGAATGCGCGCTCGCATACACACATGGCGGCGGGCGTGACTTCGATGAGGTCGAGGACCAGGTGCGTTCGGCTATGGGGCGTGGTTTCCGAGTCGTCCGAGCGCAAGTCGCTGTCCCGGGAGCACGCGGAACCTACGGCACAGGCGGCGCGACAGAGGCAGCTCTCGCAATATGGCCGTCGCCGGACGGTGAAGCCATGCCGTTCATCGAGTCAGGCTGGGACAGCGCCCGGTATCTCCGCACGATCCCGCGCCTCTTCGAGCACTTGCGCAACAAGCTCGGCGATGACATCGAGCTGCTCCATGACGTTCATGAGCGCCTGAACCCCATCGAGGCCTGCCGACTTGCATCCGATCTGGAGCCGTACAGGCTCTTCTTTCTGGAAGACCCCTTGCGACCCGAGCACGCCGACAGCTTCAGAGTTCTGCGACGCTCCTCCTCAACACCGATCGCGATGGGCGAGCTCTTCACGAGCAAGTACGAGAGCCTGCCGCTGATCAAGGATCAGCTCATTGACTTCATCAGATGCGACATCGGGCACATCGGAGGCATCACGGAAGCGAGGAAGATCGCTTCCATCAGTGAACCATTCCAGATCCGAACGGCATGGCACGGTCCGGGCGACATCGGTCCTCCGACGCACGCAGCGAACGTTCATCTGGACTGCGCCATCCCCAACTTTGGCGTACAGGAGATGACGTTTTTCCCCGACATCGTCCATGAAGTGTGCTCGGGATCGCCGGAGTACCGTGATGGCGCTCTGTGGCCATCCGATAGGCCCGGGCTTGGCGTGGAAATCAACGAAGAGGCTGCCGCACGTTTTCCGTACAAACGCGGCTACTTGCCGATTGTGCGGCGATCTGACGGAAGCCTTCATGACTGGTAGGAGGTACTGATCCATGCGCGTCATGTTGTTCTGTGATATGGAAGGCATCTGCGGCATTCACTCGTGGGAGCAGACCGGCGGTTCGTCGCCCCTCTATCAGGAAGGGCGCGAGCTTTACACGGAAGAGGTCAACGCGGCCGTCAGGGGCTGCCTTGCAGGTGGCGCAACCAAAGTGGTTGCCCAGGATGGGCATGGGGGCGCCTTTCCGGGCGGTCGGGCTTTCATGAACTGGATACCGTCCCTGCTTCAGAGCGGAGCAGAGTATGTGCGCGGCTATCGCTGGTCATCGTATGTTGAGCCTCTTCAGCAAGGCGAATGTGACGTAATCGGCTTCGTTGGGGCGCACTCGCGCGCCGGCTACGAAGACGGCGTCCTCAGCCACACCGTTAATGCAGACGGCTGGTACTCGGTGTCGCTCAACGGTCGCGAGATCGGCGAATCTGCCATTATCGCCGCGATTGCCGGCAGCTTCGGCGTGCCGGTCGGGTGCATCGCCGGCGATGATGCTGCGTGCGATGACGTCAGCGCATTTCTCGGGACCGACATCCCATCGGCACACGTGAAGCGTGGCCTCGGTCGGTACGCAGTTCGGATGATGGCTCCGCTGGATGCAAGATCGCTCGTGGAGCGCACATTCGCGGAAGCCGTTCGGTCTCCCGATCGGTGGGCCAAACCATACTCAATCGGCGATGGGGCAGTCGTCCGGGTCGAACTGGCATCGCCCGATCGAGCCAGGACCATTGCCGAATACGACGGGGTGCGGCGTCTGGGGCCACGTACGGTTGAGACCGAAGGGACGACGTTCCACGAGGCGTGGAGCCAACTATGGCGGCCCTGGTAGCAGGATTGGCCATGTTCGTGGCCGGTACGCAAGTCACTGCAACTGTCGGCGGCGCCGTCGGGCCACGTCAGTCTGCACCACGGAGGGATGCGTACCGAGCCGCCGTCCGGTCGTGTCTGGACAACTTGCTGCGCTTCGGCACGGACCGCTATGGCTCGGTGCAGACGCCGATGCTCATGAGCGTTATTGACACGCGAACCAACGTGGCGCCGCACGAGCCGGAAATGCTGGAGGCCATGGTCCGCACCGAAGAACGGCCCGGCCGCAGGAATCCGGGCGGATGCGATCTGTGGGATGATCAGCCCCTGCTTCGCACCATGTATGCGATGTCACGGATCACTCGCGACCGACGCTATGAGCGCGCAGCAGATGCTTACGCCACGGCGTTCATGGAGCGGGCCCAGCACCGCAACGGGCTTTTCGGCTGGGGATCGCACCTGTATTACGACGCGTATGCCGATGCCATCGCCGATGATCATGCGGGCCGTGTTCACGAGATACTCATTCTGCATCCTCTCTGGGACCGGCTATGGAAGCTCAACAAGGAAGCCGTCACACGCGAGATAGAAGGCATCTGGGATTGGCACGTTGTTGACAAGGCAACCGGTCAGCACAATCGGCACGACGACCGCCAAGTCGGCTGCGATTTCGCATTCTCCGGCGGCTCGTTCGTGCATGCGTTCGCGTTCATGTACCGGGCAACGAAGGACGCCGTGTGGCGCGATCGGGCGCGGCTTGTGGCCGACTGGCATTGGCGTCATCGCGATCCGACAACGTGCCTGACGGTGGATGCTCCCTCGACCAAACCGCGTTACGACGCCACGCATTGTTTCACCACTATACCGGGACCCCATGGGGCGGCATTGCTCAGGGCTTCGGAGGTTTCCGGGGACCGCCCGCTTCGGGAGATAGCGCTGTCATACATCCGCGGGTTCCTGAAGCACGGATGGGATGCGCAAGCGCGAACCTTTTTCGCCGCGCTCAAGCCGGACGGCACGCCGATCCACGAGCTGCCGCAGGGTAGCGGATATGACCGTTGGATGCCGTCAGGCCATGTGGATATCTGGCCGACCACGATGTACTCCTACGAGTTCCCGCTCATTGCGGCGCAGACATGCACCTACGCGTACGAGCTGACCGGTGATGCGGTCTTCCTTGAAGGCGCGAGGAAGTGGGCCGAGGCGATCCGCAAGGACATGCCGCCGCGGATCGGTAGGCGCTGGCGACGCGAGGCCATGGCCTTGCTTCCGTCGGACACGTTGGAAGGGGGCTATGCCGACGGTTACGGACGCGCCATATCGTTCTTCGTCCATCTCCATCGGGCAACCCGCGATCGGGCAGACCTCGACATGGCGGTGCAACTGGCCGATGAGGCGATGGCCAGACTCTATCGGAACGGGTGGTTCGTTGGGCACCCGGCAAAGCCGTACTACGAGGCTACGGACGGAGTGGGGACGCTCATGTACGCGCTGCTCGAGCTGTCGGAGTTGCCGCGCGGCATGCCTCAGAACCTATGACCGCTCTCGAAAGGACCTTCTGTCATTGCGCCGGGATCGGACCGTCCACGGAGGCCCGTCTGTGGCGATCCGGGATTGCCGGTTGGTCGGATGTGCTGCGGCATGGGGCGGGCAGCATTCTGTCGCCATGCCTTGCGGATCGCCTTTTCGACATAGTCGCGGAGTCTCAGGTTCGCGCCACGCGCCATGATGCCCGGTGGTTCGCCAAGGCGCTCCCGCGTTCCGAGCATTGGCGCGCTGCCGGTACGTTCGGCGAGAGGATTGCATTCCTTGACATCGAAACAACGGGATCGTTCGGAGAGGACCTCACAACTGTCATTGGCATTCATGACGGCCACAAGCTGCATCAGTTCGTGCGAAATGAGAAGTTGCGCGATTGGCTCGACCTGATTGCCGACCGAACGCTCTTGGTTACCTTCTCAGGATCCAGTTTCGACCTGCCGTTCCTGCGTCGAGAGTTCGGGATTCCCCTCGATGTCCTGCACATTGACCTCTGCCCGCTTCTGCGAAAGCTGGGGTACAAGGGCGGTCTCAAGGCCGTGGAACAACAGCTGGGTATTGCGAGGCCGGACGAAACGGCGGGACTCTCGGGCTTCGATGCGGTCCGCCTCTGGTTTGACTGGGAGCAGAACGACAACGCCGCATCGTTGAGTACGCTGTTGGCATACAACGCGGAGGACGTGCAGAACATGCGGCGCTTGCTCGCGTTCGCATTGGAGCGGATGCACGAACGTCTCTGGGGAGGCTCCGGAACGGCAGTCGAACCCTCAGGTTAGCCTGCCGCG
>JBBIQU010000007.1:0-50077 GCA_037442185.1 Chthonomonadales bacterium
GGCCCGGATCTGGAACCTGGGGGCTGCATTCCACGTTGCCTCCAGTCGTGTAACCCGATCGTCCGGCGATGACCACTGATCGGCTCCCGTGAAGATCAGGACGCCACCCGGCTTGAGAACCGAACCGAAGTTGTGGGTCGCGAATCGAAGCTCGTGGCGCGTTGTGGTCCATGCGAAAGCGTCATTGATCACCGCGTCGAACTCGCCGTGAAAGCGATCGGCCAGATTGTCCCACAGGCAATGCTCAAAGCGAATGGGCAGATCGCGAAACTCCGCCAGTTCACGCGCATGCTCGATGGCCACACGACTGCTGTCAGTGCCAACCACATCGAATCCTTCTTCCTGCAGCAGTATTGCCCTGAGACCCAGTCCGCAGTTGCAGTCCAGCACGCAATGCGCGCCATAGTGTTTGAGAATGTAACTCCAGATTGGTGCCGTGCGTGCAGGCCTCCCCTCAGGGTGCTGCGGGTCGCGGAAATGCGGCTGCCATAGAGCGCGCCGGAACCATTGCCACTTCCAGATGACGTCCCAGTCCTCACTGGTGTTCATGGTCGTGTCTCCGAGTTCGTCCTTAACCCTTATTCTTGCACGTTTGCGGCGATTCCTGCGCCATGTGTCCGGCCTTGGGGCGATCCGCGCGATGTAGACCGTGTTGGCGTCGGGGACGAGGCCCATGGATCAGTGCGCGGGTCACAGCCACCATCAGGTATCCTCTCATTCGGCGCGAGTGATCCGATCCTGCACCGTGCCTGCGTTTCTTTCAGCATGGACCTCACACCCTACCAGTGGCTCCTCGGCGGCGCGGCTGCTATTCTCATCGGCTTCTCCAAGACCGGCATGCCCGGCGCAGGCATCCTAGTCGTACCGATGCTAGCCGCGGCGTTCGGCGGCCGCACGAGCGTCGGCGTCATGCTTCCGATGCTGCTGTTCGCTGACTGCTTCGCCGTCGCATGGTACCGCCGCCACGCACAGTGGGACCGGTTATGGCGGGTAGCTCCGTGGGTTGCCGTCGGCATGGTTGCCGGAGCCGTGTTCCTCAAGCTCATGGGAGACGCCGGCCCGTCCAAGGACCGCATGAACCTCGTGATCGGCGTGATCGTGCTGGGCATGCTGGCCGTACACCTTGTGCGCCGCAAGGTCGGCGATCGTATGGTCCCCCACCATCCCGCCGCAATCGCGGCGACCGGGTCTGCGGCCGGCTTCACGACAACAGCCTCCAATGCGGCCGGCCCCATCATGGCCATCTACCTGCAAGGGATGGCATTGCCGAAGGCGCAGTTCATGGGCACCACCGCCTGGTTCTTCCTGATCGTGAACGCCGCGAAACTGCCCGTATTCGCGGCGCTCAGCGCTCTGAACCCGGCTAACCCCATCATCAGCGCTCAGACGTTGCTCTCCGACCTGGCTCTCTCTCCGGGCATCCTGGCCGGCGTCGTGCTCGGACGGTGGTTCTTGCCCCGCGTCTCCCAGTCGTCGTTCGATGCGATAGTGCTGGCTCTTGCAGGCGTCGCCGCGCTCAAGCTCATCTTCCAATAGGCTATTCGCCCAGCTCGAAGCGCTCAAGAGACCCCGGCAGGATGACCGACTTAATCTGGCGCGAATCGTACATGCGGTCGAGCACCCAGTCCGACCAGCGCGGCGGATCTCCATCGGCATCGAGGCCGCTAATGCGGCTGTCGAGCAGGGCGGCAAGATAGGCATAGATGCACCGACGCCCGGCGGTCGAATCCGCGAAGAGCCGAATCTCCGGCGTCTGCCGCGATTCGGAGACGATCAGGTCCACCGCCCTGAGTACATCGTAGGTTCGCAGGGCGCACAGGCTGTCGCCAAGCCAGACGAGGTCATCGGCGAGCTTGTGGATCACCCCGTAGAACTCCGACGCATTGGTGCCCGCAAGCAACGGATGCGGCTCGAGGGCGCCGGACCCGCTTACGTCAAGCACCAGTACGGACCGGCCGGATTCGCAGCATCTCCGTATCCACTGCATGTGCGGCTGGAGCGACTTTGTCCCGTCATCCCAGACGGCCACTGTCCATTCCGTACCAGGTCCCCGCGCGTGCGCATGCGTGAAAACCAGCCCGTGGCCCATCAGGTCGGGTTGCGACCACCACACCCGTGCAGCCACATTCAGCTCGCCATAGCGTCCACGCCAGTACGTTCTCGGACTCAGGTCGCACCTGGCGCGTCCTGAGACAACCTGGTTCCGCAACCAAGCGCGCGCTGCATCTCGGGTGACTGACGACCGGCTCTTGCGCTCTGCAGCCAGATCTGCAGCCCGATCCCGACACTCCTCGAAGATGAAGCGCGCGTCGGCGAAATCGGCGCGCACCTGACCGGTTCGGGTACATCGCAGGCTCGCCTCGGACAACGGCTGTGTGGCCGAGTAACCGATGAGCGCGGGCCGATGTTGGGGATCGGGGTCCGAACAGGCCTGCTGCCCGCCCATGAGAGTCCGCACGAAAAACTCGGCGGCTGCTTCGGCGAGCACAGGCGTGTATGCGTGCCCGGCCTGATCCACGACCAGTTCGGGCATTCCGGGCGCTCCCAGCACGTCCCAGACGTGGCGACAGCTCTCGACGGTCCGTCGCGTGCCTTCGATCGGGAAGAAGTCATCTGAGACTGCAAGGACACACACAGGTCTCGGCGCCATGGCGATCAGCACATCCGCGTGGTCGTAGCCCTCAGCCGTATATCCTGGCCAGATCTGCTCGGCATCCTGAGCGCCCCCGCTGTACATGTAGCTCCGGCGATCCATAATGAACGTGCCGGGAGCCGCCGCCGCAATGCGATCGTCAGTCAGCATGAGCAGACAGGATTGCGTTCCCCCTCCGCTGTTGCCGGTCAGACCTATGCGCGAGGGATCAACCTCGGGGCGGGACGAGAGGTAGTCCAGACTGCGTTTGGCATCATGCAGGAAGAACCTGGCGGCTGCCCAGCCGAGCGGCCCGCATTGCGCACCGGCATGGTCATGTTCCAGGGTGCATGCCCCAACCGTAGGCGCGGAGAGCTCGGCCTCCCAGTAACTGAGCCGCTCCCCCTGGCCCACCGGGTCCTGCGCCAGAACGACAAAGCCGTTGAGCGCAAGAAGCTGGCAAACACGCTGATACTCAGGGTAGGCCTTTCCCTCCGAGGCGTGCCCACACAGGAACAGAACCGCCGACGCCCGTCCCTTCAGGTCATTGGGGACGTAGAGGAGCGAAGTGACGTAGGCACCGGGCCGCGACTCGTAGATCAGCCGCTCGATTCGATAGCGCTCTCGCTCGACAACACCCGTCATACGTGCCACGACCGGACCATCGTCTTCCGGCAGTCCCCCCAGCGAAGCGAGAAACGTCTCGCGCAGTCTCCGTTGGTGCGATCTTATGGCGTCGGCCGATTGCAGACCCGCTCGCAGCGTGTCTCCGGCATCGAACGCGCGCTCCGACCTCCGGTAAACGTGCCACTTGAGCTGGTCCCTCACATCGAAGAACCAGTCGGCCGGCGTCACGCTTTCGAGTTGATCAACGTTCATTCCAATGTCGCTCCTGACTTTCTGTGGACCCAACGCTCCTCACTTGCGCCGCCCAACGATAACTTGTCGGCCTTCAAGACGAGTCCCGTGCGCGGGATGATCTCGACCCCTCAATGTGGGTATCGTGGCGATCCATCAACCGTCTGGCCTGTCCATCATTGAAAGTGACGAGTGTTTCCTCGAGACCGTGGTGTACGGCCGAATCTGAGGTTCTGCGGCTAACGGCACACTACCTGCATAATGCCTCGGTCCTTTAGGGTCGAGCTTGGTCAACCCGGCCAGTGCCGATTGACGACCCTTCTGGGCGTCGGCTAGAATGCCAGCGATATGGAATGTCGAACTTGCATCGCTCTTAGGACCATCACGGCCGCTCTGGCAGTCGCAGCGCTCCTGTTGGGGTTTGCGGCAACCGCCCAGACCGGGACCGCAAAGCCCAATCCTCCATCGAACGCGCAGGCCGGCGCTCAGGCATCAAAGACCTTCGACGAAGCCCTCGCAGCCCACAAGGCAGGCAACCTCGTCAGGGCCATTGAGTTGTACAAGAAGGTGCTGACGATCACGCCGAACGCCTATCCGGCCCTGATGAACCTCGGGCTGCTCTACCGGGCTCAGGGCGACACGGGCAACGCGGTCACCTACCTCGCGCGAGCTGAGAAGATAGACCCCAAGAATCCGGCTCCGGCCATTCAGATGGCGCTCATTGCGCTTGACAGCCGAAAGCCCGATGAAGCCGGCGCGCATGCCCGTCGCGCGGTACGGTTGGACCCCAAGAATGGGCAGGCCCGGTTCGTTCTCGGCGGATACTACGCTGCCCAACGCAAGCTTCAGGAAGCTCTCGCCGAGTACCGCCTTGCCGCCAAGTACGCGCCCGACAGCGCGCCCATTCAGTACAACCTGGGAGTGACGCTGGCGGCGACAGGCAACCGGAAGGAAGCGATGGCTGCCATTCAACGCGCGACGCGACTCGATCCTCGCATGGGTCCCGCATATACGTCGTTGGGCGTGCTCCACCAAGCCGACAAGAACCTTCGGGCCGCGGTCGCCGCGCATGCGCGTGCGGTCGAACTGATGCCGGACGATGTCACAGCACACCACAATCTTGCGGTCGCGCAACAAGCTCTTGCTGCCGAGACCGGCGACCGGAAGCTGCTGAATGCGGCCATTGGCAGTTTCATCCGCGCTACGGAACTCGCCCCGAAGTACCTGCCGTCTCGCTACGGCCTCGCCCGTGCATACTATGAGCTTCGCAACTACCCGCAGGCCGTCACCCACTTTCGCGCAGCGCTCGCGCTGGCACCGAACGACACGAAGCTGCAGCTCGACACAGCGATCGCTGAGACGTGGGCTGCCCAGGGGGTTTCGGATGCGGCCCGGAAGAAAGCGTATCAGTCGGCAGCCGAGGCCAGATTCCGCAAAGCGCTGACCAAGCAGGCTCCGAGCAACGCCTACGTCGGCCTCGGATATCTGTACGAGCAACAGGGCCGGCTCGCCGATGCCGAGAAGGTCTACCGGCAGTGGGCGTCACGTTTCCCGCGCGATCCCGGCGCCCAACTGGCCCTCGGTAAGCTGAGCGAGGCGAAGGGCCAGCCCGACGCGGCGCTCGCGAGCTTCCGGAAGGCGCTTCAGACGGATCCAAAAAACCTCGATGCGCTCAGGGCAGTCGGCCGGGTCCTGGAAGGTAAGCAGGATTACGCCAAGGCAATCGCCGCATACGAGGAGTTCGCGCGTGTCAATCCCAAGAGTCCTGAGCCCCATCGCATGATCGGGCTCGCCTACCAGCGGTGGAACAAGCCCGACGAGGCGATTGCGGCTCTGCAACGTGTCAAGCGACTCGATCCGAAGGACACCTCGACGTACTCTACGCTCGGAAGTCTGTATGAGCGACAGCAGAAGTACGATCTGGCGGAGCAGGAGTACCGTGCGTGGAGCAAGTTGGCGGCTACGGAGCCTTATCCTCGCGCCGCCATCGCCCGAATGCTCGAAAAGCAGAGCAAGCTTGACGATGCCGTCATGGTCTACAGCGACATTGAGCGCGAGAACCCCAAGGACGCGCTATACGTCGCCAATATTCCCCGCCTCCTGGCTCTGCAGGGCAAGAAAGACGCAGCGATAGCCGAATGGAGGCGTCTGTGCGATCGTGATCCTGCGAACGTCTCCTTCAGGACCAGTCTGGCGGGCTTGCTCGACACAAGCGGGAAGCATGCTGAAGCCATCGCGGAGTACAATCGCGCTCTGGCGCTCACTTCCAACAACTCGTGGATCCACGTTCGGATCGGGACCGCCTACGACAAGATGGGCAATGCGGCGGAGGCCAAGGCATCGTTCGAGCGAGCGCTTGAGGCTCAGCCGGACAATGCCGAGGCGCTCAGTCACCTCGAGACGCTCTACGCAAAGGAGCAGAACCAGGAACCCTGGCTTTCTTACTTGATGAGGTTGGTCGAACGCCGCCCCGGCAACGCCGGCGCCCTATCGAAACTCGAGGCCGCATACATCAAGGCGAACAAGAGAGACGAGCTGCTCGCACGATTAAAAACGTTGGCCGACAGCCCCAACGCAGACCGAGTGTTTCTCCAAGCCTATGCGGGTATCCTCACGCGGGCCGACCGGAAGGACGAGGCATTTGAGGTTCAACGGCGTATCGCCAAGGCGAATCCCGACGATGTGACCACGCGCTTGGCGATCGCGTCTCGATACGCCGCCGAAGGGAGGCTTCCGGAGGAAATCGGCGTCTACGAGGAGATTGTGCGAGCTCGGGGTCTGCAGGCGCCATTGGTCCAGGTACACCGCCTCAAGCTCGCCGAGCTCTACGAAAAGAACGGTCAGAAGAACGAAGCGTTGCAGCAGTACCGCGAGGTGCTCAAGACCGATCCCAAACACGCCGCCGCGCTTGAAGCGGTCAAGCGGCTTGGCGGCGGTTGAGATCGAAGCGCGTCAAATTGCCCGAACGGAAGACCGTTTTCGGTTGGGGACACTGAGGCCGGCCCAACGTGGTGCCCTGATCGCAGCCGAGAAGCGGCGAAGACGCGCCGGAACGCCCATGAAGCGCTCTGCCTGGTTCCGACAACCGATGGCGTTGCTGGTTTGCGCGGCGGTCGCGGTCGCCTCCGGTTGCGCGTGGGTCGGTGACAGCTCCGACAGCGCCGTATACCGCGTCGAACATGCCAGAGGAGACCCGGTGATCGTCGCACGGCTCGTCAGCCTTGGCTTCGATTCCGCCTCGCCAGGAGAGACGGCATTTCGGCAAGCCGCTGCGCGTCAGGCCACCTTACGCGGAGTTGAGGTCCGATTCGGGCAGGCTCTCGACAATGACAGGGCCGATGCCGTAATCGTTGATGGATCGGACTGCAATCTCATCGAACCACTTGGTGTTGACCCTGCAGTCCCGACGTTCATCCTGTCCGCCCATGACGCAGCCGATCGCCGTGCAAACGCATGTCTTGTGCTGCCGAATCGTCCGACAGCTGACGACTATGGAGAGGCGGGACGCCGTGCGGTTGATGCCGCAACCGACTTCCTCAGGGGCCTCACGCCGCCTCCTCTCATTCGGATCGGGGCTCCTGAGGACGATGCTGCTCACCCAAGGCCGGGGTTCGACGCCCAGCGGCTGAACTCGCGCCTCAGGACGACGACAAGTCCGCCCGCGCGGACTGCTGATGCGACGGGCGTCGCTCCTAAGGCCGCCGAACGTGAACCGGAAAGGACTCGCTAGGTGCTTCACTATGCGCGGCCGCTCGCCAGGCTAATCGGCGAACTCGAGAAGCTGCCCGGCATTGGCCCCAAGTCGGCACAACGCATGGCCTACCACATATTGCGCATGCCTGCGGAAGATGCTCGCAACCTTGCGGCCGCCATTGCAGACGCGCGAGAGACCATACGCTTTTGCGTCGAATGCTTCAACTTCTCGGAGCAGGAGGTCTGCGAGACCTGCCGGGACCCCAAGAGGACGTCGAGCACCATATGTGTTGTCGCCGAGCCTCGCGATATGATTGCCATCGAGAAGACCAACGAGTTTCACGGACGCTACCATATCCTGCACGGCGTCATCGCGCCGCAAGACGGGATCATGCCGGATCAGCTGCGGATCCGCGAACTGCTGAGCCGACTAGCCAAGTCCGAAACATCCGAGGTGATTGTCGCGACGAACCCAACCGTGGAGGGCGAAGCTACGGCCCTCTATCTCGCGCGGTTGCTCAAACCCACCGGGATCAAGGTGACCCGTCTGGCCCACGGACTCCCGCTGGGCGCCGACCTGGACTATGCCGATCAGGCCACCATCATCTCTGCGCTCCAGTACCGTCGGGAGCTGTAGGGTCGGCGCGACCTAGTCGAGCGCGGATGCGCCGAAGAGCCTGCGATCCCGATCCAGCGCCCACGTCACCGCGTCGAACACGTCAACCGTTACGGCGTCCGGCAGGCACGTGAACCTTGCCGACTCGAATGTCCGATCAAGTCCGGACAGGACGAGAGCCGTGGCGCAACCCGCCGACGCCCCGCACTCGATATCGGTTGGTTTGTCGCCGATGAACACGCATTGCGTCAGGTCGAGTCCCAACGCATCCCTTGCCTGATGGAGCATTCCGGGAAGCGGCTTGCGGCAAGCGCACGCTTCCCACGGAGCGTGAATGCAACTGAGGATCGAGTCCAGTCGAGCGCCGGCCTCCGCCAGCCTCTCCTCCAATCGAGCGTGAACCGCCTCGAGCGCCGACAGCGGCATGATGCCTCGCCCGACCCCGCTTTGGTTGGTTATCAGGACGGCCGCCAGGCCGGACTTGTTCACCAGCGCCACAGCATCGGCCGCGCGCGGCAAGAGGATCAGGTCATCGGGACGCGTTACGTAGCCGGGCCCGTCTCGGTTGAGAACACCATCCCGATCAATGAAGACCGCTCGTTTCAAGGCCTACGTCTTCAGCCGAGCAAGCAGCTCGACGAACACCAGGTGCAGCACCACCATATGCACGTCCTCGATCCGCTGCATGCTGTCGCTCGGCACCACCAGACACTCATCAGCGATTTCGCCAAGCCGCCCACCGGCGAAGCCGCTCAGGCCGAAGGACACAACACCACGCTCTCGCGCCTCCTCAACGGCCTTCAGCACGTTGGGAGAGTTGCCGCTGCCGCTGATTGCGATCAACAGATCGCCGGGTTCGCCCCAGCACTGGACCTGCGGCGCAAAGACGTTTTCGTACCCTTCGTCGTTGGCCCAGGCGAGCACAAGCGGCGAACAGTCCGCAAGGCACATGGCCTTCAGTGCGCGCCCCGTCTCCAAGTACACACACTTCTGGAGGTCGTTCACGATGTGCGACGCCGTCGCCGCGCTGCCGCCATTGCCGACCAGGAGGACTCTGCGGCCATCGCGCCAACACCCCTCCAAGCTTGCTATCAGGCTCTCCAACTTAGTAGTGTCCAGCGTATCCAGAAGGCGTTTCACGTCGGCCAGATACTCGGCGATGCTGCCCATGGAGTTGTCCCCTTCAGGTAGATTTCGCGGCAATTATACCGGTCGCCCGAGCTACATGCAGAAGACCCGGCACCTTGACGCGTACTGACTCGTGGGCTATCATGAGGTCCGGGCGCATTGCCGCGCCTGGCGCGATGGCGTGCAGCGCGTCGGCCATGCCTCATCCGGCCGGCGCGTAGACAACTTTGGATTGGGAGACAGCAGTGTCAACGTCAGCAACCGATGTGGTGTTGCGACTGGTTGGTGAAAGCGGCGAGGGTACGGTCACCCTCGGCGACGTAATGGTTGAGATGTTCACTCAGTTGGGGCTGGACATCTACACCTTTCAGACGTTTCCGGCCGAGATCAAGGGCGGCACCGTCATGTACCAGCTTCGGGCTCGAAGCGGCGTGACGCTATCACATGGAGATGCCGTGGACATCCTGGTCGCGCTGAACGACGAAGGGTTCGCGCTGTTCGGAGACGGTCTCCGGCCGGGCGGCATCCTGCTCTATAACTCCGATGAGTTCTCTCCGCCGCCCGACGATGGTCGCGTTGACTACGCTCTCCCGATCACATCCCTGGCCAAGGAGCGCAAAGAGGCGATCCGCCACAGCCTTGAGGGTGAGATACTGAAGCGCTTGCCGGCGCCCGTTAACACGGTCGGTCTCGGCGCATTGCTCCGCCTGGTGAGCGCTCCGCTCGAACCGGCCGAGGCTTACCTGCGTCGCGTATTCGGGCGCAAGGGCGATGCGGTCGTTGACATGAATGTCCAGGCGCTCCGCGTAGGGGCGCAGCATGTAGAAGCCCAGATCGGAGATCGGCCGACGCCGCAGGTTCATCCCGTGCATCAGACAGGGCCTCGCATGATGGTCACCGGCAACCAGATGCTGAGCATTGGCGCAATCTCTGCCGGTCTGGCATTCTATGCGGGCTATCCGATTACTCCCGCCAGCGAGATCATGGAGTTCCTCGCCAAGGAACTTCCCGCCTTCGGCGGCAACGTGATTCAGGCCGAAGACGAAATCGCCGCGCTCGGTATGTGTCTGGGTGCGAGCTATGCCGGCGTTCGGTCCATGACGGCGACATCGGGCCCTGGCCTGAGCTTGATGGTGGAACAGATCAACCTCGCCGGTCAGGCGGAGATACCCGTCGTGATCGTGGACGTGCAACGCGGTGGCGCGAGCACGGGTCTGCCCACCAAGACCAGCCACGGTGACCTGAATCTGGCCATATACGGCATGCACAATGAGTCGCCCAGGGCGGTTCTTGCATGCAGCTGCGTCGAGGACACGTTCTGGACTGCGGTCGAGGGGTTCAATCTCGCCGAGGAATACCAGATACCCGTCATTCTGCTCTCGGACCAGAGTCTCGCGACCAGACGCTCCACCGTTCCGCCGCCCGATCTTGGAAGGCTGGCGCTCACGAGCCGCCTCACTCCGACCGAGGAGGAACTCGCAACCGGTTACCTCAGATATCGCGAGACGCCCGATGGCATCTCCCCCATGGCTATTCCGGGAACGCCCGGAGGCGTCTATACAAGTACGGGGATCGAGCACGATGAGACCGGCGACCCGGGATACACGGCAGAGCTCGCGGCGCGAATGAAGGCAAAGCGGTTCCGCAAGATGGACGCACTCGCAGCGAAACACGCTCGACGTCTGGTACGCGTCTGGGGTGATGACGGCGATGTGGACGTTGGTATTGTAGCCTTCGGGTCCACAGAGGGAGTGATCCGCGAGGCAACCGAGACGGCCCGAGCCGAGGGCGTAAGGGTCGCTCACCTGCACTTGCGTCTTGTCCAGCCTTTCCCGCTTGAGCCCGTTCTCGAGTTTGCGAAGCGCTGCAAGACGATCCTGGTTCCGGAGCTGAACTGGTCGGGGCAGCTCGCCAACTGGATCCGCGTGAACACCGACCTGCGGTTCGCCACACACCACAAAGACGACGGAATCCCGTTTCTGCCTTCAGAGATACTGGCGCAGATTCGCAAGCTGGCGGACCAGACGATCGGTTCGCCCGGCGCTCAATCTCCGACACACGAGCGCTGCTGCAACGCTGCGATTGCCGAAGGAGCCTGACCGAAATGCACACCTCGCCTTCCCCCATGAGTTCGCTCGCCACCAGCTCGGGCAAGCCCCTTGCGCCGCGCGACTACAAGAGCGACTTGCCCCCAATATGGTGCCCCGGCTGCGGCGACTTCGGCGTATTGAGCGCGCTCTTCAAAGCCCTGAGCGTATGCAATCTGGACCCCACCCGTACTGTGGTGGTATCAGGAATTGGCTGCTCGTCGAGGCTGCCGGGCTTTGTGGCCGCCTACGGGTTTCACGGTGTTCACGGTCGAGTGCTACCCATTGCCACGGGTGTCAAGAGCGCCCGACCTGATCTCAATGTCATCGGTGTCGGCGGAGATGGGGACGGCTATTCCATCGGCGGCGGGCATCTCCCGCACGCGGCCAGGCGCAACCCCGACATCACGTACCTCATCATGAACAACAACACCTACGGGCTGACCAAGGGTCAGGTGTCGCCGACGTCCATGGTTCCGTTGGCCTCGCTCGGAGCGAAGATTGACCCGAAGCGATGGAAGACCACTCCGTACGGCAACACCGAGGATGCGATCAACCCCATCGCAATGGCCATCGCGTGGGATTGCTCATTCGTTGCCCGCGGCTTCTCCTACAAGCCCAACCAGCTTGCGGACATCCTGGTCGAGGCAATCCAGCACCGCGGCTTCGCGCTGGTTGACGTGTTCTCGCCGTGTCCCACCTTCAATCAAGACCAGACCGACGAGTTCTATCGCCAGCGGACATATGACGTGCCAGCTGATCACGATCCTTCCGACAGAGTGAAGGCGTTCGCGCTCGCTTGCGACACGTCGGGGTATCCGCTCGGCGTTATGTACCGCCGCCCGGAGAAGCCCAGCATGCTCGACGAACAGGCCGCTCTGCGCAATCGCCTGGCAGGCCTGGGATCGCTTGATGAGCTGATCAAGAGGTTCGAGTGACCCCGTGATTCCGTCCGAAGCGGAGGCACCGGGTTGGCGAGGCTCCCGGACGCCAGAGAGTGATGCGGTTCCGCGACTAGTTGATCCGCGTCCCCGGCTCGACGATTCGGATGAAGGCTCTCTGCGGCCTCGGCGGCTCTCTGAGTTCATCGGCCAGAGCAAGCTCAAAGAGAACTTGAGCATCGCCATCGAGGCTGCCAAGGGGCGCTCCGAGCCGCTTGACCATGTGCTGCTCTACGGTCCGCCCGGCCTCGGAAAAACCACGCTGAGCCTTGTGTGTGCCAACGAGATGGAGGCGCCGTTGCGCGCGACGTCAGGACCGGCCATCGAGCGCCCAGGCGACCTCGCGGCCATTCTGACCAACCTGGAACCCGGCGGGATCCTCTTCATAGACGAAATCCACCGCCTCAGCCGCATGGTCGAGGAAATCCTCTACCCGGCCATGGAGGACTTCACCCTCGACCTCATCATCGGCAAAGGCCCGAGCGCCCGAACCATGCGCCTGCCGTTGCCGCGGTTCACCCTCGTGGGGGCTACGACACGCGCCGGACTGGTCTCCGCGCCGCTGCGCGACCGCTTCGGAATGCACCTGTACTTCGACCTCTATTCTTCCGACGACCTGGCCACAATAGTCGAAAGGTCCGCGCGAATCCTTGGGGTCACCACAACCCGCGACGGGGTTATGGGCATCGCGTGCCGGGCACGCGGCACTCCGCGTGTGGCCAATCGGCTGCTTCGCAGATGCCGGGACTATGCCCAGGTCCGAGCCGACGGGAGCGTCAATGCGCCCGCTGTCGGTGCAGCCATGGAGATGCTCGACATAGATGACCTCGGCCTCGACGAGTTCGACCGACGCTACCTGCGAGCGATAGCGGTCAACTACGACGGAGGTCCGGTCGGCATTGAGACCCTCGCCGCAGCGCTCGGCGAAGAACGGGATACCATCGAAGACCTTTGCGAGCCATACCTCCTCCAGCTGGGGTTCATCCAGCGGACTCCCCGCGGCAGATGTGTGACCCGTCCCGGCTGCGAGCACATCGGGGAACGCTTCCGCCAGCGCGCGACCGAACCACAGTTCCAGGGCACGCTCTTCTCGGAACGAGAATAGGGGACGGCATGCGCCGTCCCCATCTGCTTCTCACTCAAGCCGCCTAAGACGTCTGGCGGTCGGCGTGGGTGTCAGTCCTCGTATTGGATGGTGCACCACCGATGGTCGGTGAGCAGGCTCGACGTATTCCGATGCTTGGCATGACCGTCAACGAATGTCATGTTCGTTCCGCCGCTGTGCCGCGGATAGATGGTCTCGCCGAGGACGCCGATCAGCACCGTCTCGCCGAACTGGTTCTTGGTGGAGTTGTTCCAGCCCGGATGCCAGAGCCAGTGGCACCACCACGCGTTGGAGCTCTCCTGGATCAAAGAGGTCTCTGCCGGGTGCCGGAACTGGCTGTCGCGAACCGGATACTGCAATACGTCGCCGTTCTGGACGGTGCCCTCTGGCCAGTGCCAACCATGGACCATGTTCATCGAGTAACGGGTGTTCTGCAGCGACGTGGTCGTGTTGACATTGTCCGGTCCGCCCGGGCACGCGAACAGGCCGCGGCTCTTGACATACGGAGTGATCTTCTCGGCCCAGATCACGCGACCGGTAACCGGGTTGGTGTCGTCGTAGACAGACGGGAAGCACTCATCGTGATCCTGAACGTACATGAGAAACGCAAGGCCGATCTGCTTCATGTTGGACAGACAACTGGTCGCTCGCGCTTTCTCGCGTGCCTGAGCGAACACGGGGAACAGAATGGCCGCCAGGATCGCAATGATGGCGATTACGACGAGCAGCTCAATGAGCGTAAAGCCACTTCTCTTCAAGGTACACTCCTCTCCCTTTCGGGTTGTGCGCGGGCCGTTGAGGGCCCGTCGTTGTGGTCGGATATGCCGACCATTCACTGGTCATGTCCTCGCAAAGTCGGACACACCATCATCTCATCGCGGAGCCGGAGGCATCGGCACTCCTCCGCCTGCAGGCGCTACTAGACCTGGCCCACCAGGCGGGGGCGGCGGCGCGGGGAGGTTGGTTCCCGGCCCAAGCGTCACCGGTTTCAAGAACTTCTCTTCATCGGCCTTGCTGAGCCTTTGCCCGGACAATCGAGACCAGCCAAACCAGCCCACGACTACAATTGCGACAACGATGATCGCCACGATCACGCCGGTCGGCAGCTCCTTCTTCACCCTATCACCTCCCTTCGGAATCGGTGTAGCCCAGATACTCTATCCCTCGGAAACTTAGATCCGGCGCACACGGCGTAATGCCACGGGTAAGGGCACGCTGGAAGGATCTGGTGAGAGGTATTGCGATAGCCGGACTTCTTGCGGTATTACCACTTCCCCATTGTATGCTATGTTGCGCCGTTTGTCAATGAGTCGGCTGGGGCTTCTGCGAGGAATCCGCATCCGACCCGTCTCCGACTTCGCCAACGCGAAGCGCTTCGGCGACGGCCTCTGCCAGTTGTTCATCGGGCTCCCGAACAGTATGCTCGGTCGGTTTGACCACGGCTCCGGGTCGGCTCATCGAGGCCGAAGTTCGGTAGCGGCTTTCCGCCAGCCCAATCCTGATGCCGTCCAGAATCTGGACCGCCCGGGAGGTGCCGTTCCACCCCGACGTCGGCGCGCCGACGATTGGACCTCGCGCCGCCGCGTGGAACGCCTCAGCTACATCCCCGGCCGACCCCTCAGTAAGCTCGTTGATCAGAAGTACCACCGGCTTCCGCCTGCTCGTAGCCGCGCTCGCCTCTGCGCCTGCGTCGGTCCTTGGCCCACCGTCTCCAGACAACAGGAGCGCCACTGCGGATGCAGCGTCGTCATCGCTACGCAAGTCTCGCAGGTCGAGTACAACCGATCTTGCTGAATCCCGACCCGAAACAAGGGCGGATGCCAGTCTGCGCAGACTATTCGAGCTGAGATCGCGCAAGCGAACGTACGCGACCGTTGACGAACCCAAACGAGCGACCAGCGCCTCGGCACGTTCATCGTCCTCTCGATGACGGAGGCGTCGCTCCTCTTCCTGCGAGATCGCGCGTACAGTGACCGTGCGTTTCCCTGCGGCAGGCTCGGCCTCGCCCGAAGGCGGCGATGGAGCGACCACCATGCGCACATCCTTGCATGCCAAGCCCTGAAGCTCGATCCAGACGGCTTCGGGCGTTGTGCAAGGCACTTCGTTCACAGAATGCACATACTCGCCGACCGCGGGAGCGTTTTCGATCCTGTCGCTCGGCCCGTCCGCAACGACATGCGAGATCAGCAACCCGCTCCCCCGGTACGCCGCGTTGAAATCCAGCCCCAGGAAGCCCGACCTGTCGGTTTCGGCCTGTAAGACGCTTGCTTCGCGCACAACCTGCCCGATCTGTCCCGCGGTCGCGAGGATGGTCGTCGCGAGGTCCTGGTGCGCATCCGAGGCGGTTGCGAGTACCTCAAGGGATCCTCTGAGACTTGCCTGTTGCCCACCAACGCCGCCCGCGAGCCGCGCGACCTCGCGCCAGATTTCGGCGACAGCCTCCCGAACGACCTGCCGCTGATCTGAATCGTACGTACACGTAATGCCCACAGTGCCGGCAGCCTGCGACCCGCGACGCAACAGCCGTATCGCTCCCCTATCGTCGAGAAACACAAGCGCTGAGCTGTCGGGCAGCACAGAGGCGTGCGACGCTGCAGGAACCGCCGCAAGCCGTATGGCTGCGGGCGACAGGCTGTCGGCTCCCGCAATCGAGGCCCCGTCGCTCGAAGTGACGACGAGCGCAAGCGAACGGCCGTCCGCGCCGAACGTAAGCCACCGAACCGATCCGGGCACCTGAGCCGGCAGACGGATCCTTTCATGGGCACGGGCCAGATCAATCATCACGCGCTCGGCCGGACGTACTGGCGCGCCGAACGGCCAGGGAAGCCCGGGCGGAGTAGCGGTCTCGGACGGTCCGCCCTGCTGACGAGGCGCCGGCCCCCGTCGCGGACGTTGGGCGATTGGCTCATCCGACGCGGGCGTCGCCGCAATGTCCGGACCGCCCTGGCCCGGCCGCATCGGCTCCGACTGGGTTCGACTCGACGGTTGCAGGTCAACGACCACGACCCCGCGCCGTTCCCTCGATCCGTCCCGTTCCCATATCGCGCCGATTGCCGCGATCATCGTGCCGGAGCGCGACCATGACGGCCGTTCCAAGCGCCCGGCCGATCGAGTGACGTTGACGCCGGCGCCGCCCGCCGACGGAACCACATAGAGATCGCGGACATCCGCCCCCGATGCGCCCGCATAGACGAGCCACCGCCCATCCGGCGACCAATCATAGCCGAGGATCTCGAATGAGCGGGCGAGTGTCGTGAGGTTTCCGAGCGGCTCCGATGGCGGCGCATCGAGGTAGACGACCCGCAATTGCCATTCATTCCGGAGACCTACCGCAAACGCAATGCGCCTACCCTCCGGCGAGTACCCCGGTTCGGCTTCTTCCTCGGGATCATTGGTCAGCTGCGTCTCTTTGCGCGTCTCGACGACGGATTCGAACAGATCGGTCCTGTCGCCCCGCACCGCGACGTACGCTATGCGCTTTCCGTCAGGCGACCAGGCAGGCGACCGTTCAGGTCCGGCGGTAGCCGTCAACCGCGTCGCGTCACCGCCGTCAATCGGTGCGGTCCACACATCGCCGCCGGCAATGAACGCAACCTGCTTCCCGTCAGGTGACAGACTCAGGTCTTTGAAGCCGCTCCGTCTGCGCTCCGTTCGGTGAGTCATCGAACGCGTGTCCGATGGAGCCGATGCTTCGATCGGCGTCGGCTGGGTATCCCGCGACAAGTCCTGCCGGTAGAGTCTTCCCTCGCGGTCAAACACGATTACGTCGGCATTGCGGGCGCAGGCGAACCATGAAATCGGCGACGCAGACGGATGCTCGAGGCGTACACCATCTTTGCCCGTACCCGACCACTTCCGAATGCCGATCGCGCGATCGTCGCTCTGGACCCAGTACAGGCCGACGCGCGTGAAACCCGGCATGCCCATATAGCCTTCGCCGCCGGCGAGCGCTTTGGGGCGTCCGCCAGTCACGGCGATGGATCGGATTTCCGAGAATGCCCCTTCCCGATAGCGTGCCTGCCACCACTGACGGTTTCCGGTGCCGTACACAACCGTTGCGCCATCCGGGGAGTAGCGCCCGAACCGAGCGCCGAGCGGTTCGAAAGTGAGCCGCCGCACGTTGCCGCCGGCGACCGAAACGCAGTACAGGTTGGGCACTTCCCCAGCCCGTAGCGACTCGAACAGCACCTCCGCGCCGTCGGGAGACCAATCGCACACATAGTCGTCACTCGGATGGAACGTAATGCGACGTGGAGTTCCGCCAGCGGCCGGCATCACGTATACATCGTAACGTCCCTCGCGATTCGACGAAAACGCTATCCATTTGCCGTCCGGTGACCAAGCCGGATACCCGTCATATGCTGGGTGCACTGTGACACGCTCGGCAACACCGCCGGACGCAGTGCATCGCCAGACGTCCCCGTGCAGGCTGAAAGCCAGTGACTTGCCGTCGGCCGTCAGGGCAGGCTGACGCGCGCCGATGATGACGGACAGATGGGGAGCGGAGGCCGCCGGCAACTGGGCCCACGCGCAATGAGCCTGCACACAGCCGCAGAGGAAAGCCGGCAGCGCAAGCAGGCGCAGCCGCAAGCGGCGTTGCGAACGCGAGACGTTCACCGTGACGGGAGCTCCTTAATCACGGTCGCTACAGCGGCACGAAGCTGTTCGTCCTCGTCCGCGGAGCGGCCTGGCCTTTCCAGACGCACGTCAGGCGTGACCCCCACGTTCTCCAGATTGGACCCGTCGTCGGCCAGCCACGCCCACATGGGTATACGATACGAAGTCCCATCCTGCAGGGTGGCGCTGTAAGTGCCGATGACGTAGCCGGGCGTCCTCTCACCCACGATCTTGCCGAGCTTGAGGGCCCGGAAGCCCATCGCGAGTATCTCGGCGTCCGATGCCGAGTTCTCGTCAACCAGCAACACCGTCGGGCGTCCCCAGTGTCTCCATGGCTGAGTGGACCGAACTCCGTCGCGCGGCTGCGTGTATCCGTAAGCGACGCGGGCCAGCTGGGCCAGAATCGCGTCGTGGGTCGCCCCGCCTCCGTTGTCGCGAACATCCAGCACAAGGGCTTCCTTGTCCTGCGCTGCGCCCCAGAGCTCGCGCTCGAACGTTCGAAGCGACGGACCATCCATGGACCTGATCCGCAGGTACGCAACCCTACCCTTCGACAGGGCGTCAACGCGGGCACGAGCGTCGCGGACCTCCTGCTCATACTGAAGCTCTTGCGCTCGGGCCGACGTGACCGGCTTCAGCTTCACCTTGCGCGCGCCTTCCGCGTTCGGCGCCGAGTTGACCGTCAACTCGAGATCCTTGTCGGCGGCTCCAGCCAGCAACGGCCATAGCCGTTCGCCCCACCGCACATCTGTCCCGCCGATCGCGATCACGTATTCGCCGGACTTGATCTTCGGCTGAGCCGTGCCGTTTGGACCGCCTCGAAGGTACCCCGTTACGCGAAGTCCCGGGCCATGATATCCTTCGTCGAACGTCAGACCCAGGTCCGCCAGCTCAGGCTCAGGCCCGGATACGGCCGGGCTCACTTCGATGTGAGAAGCATTGAGTTCGCCGGCCATCGGAGACAGCACGAAGAACGCGAACTCCTCTGCCGTAGCAGCGCCCTCGAGCAGTCGCTCGTATCGAGTACGCACGGAAGACCAATCCACTCCATGCATCCGCGGATCGTAGAAACCTGTCGCCACGCTGCGCCAGAACTCGGCGAAGACCTGGGATCGCTCGGCGACGCGATCAAGCTCCAAGCGTGCTTCGAAGTTCAGGGGCGTCGCAGCCCAGGCCGGACCCTGACGGGAATAGCGGCGCGCCGTTCCACCACGCACGAGGCACCAGAACCGATCGCCGGAACTCGCGAACCTCGGCACGCCGGTCACATCTCCCGTGGTGGTCACACGCTGCACCTGTCCTCCGGCAACCGGAACGCTGAATACATCCGTCCCTGCCCCAAAGGACGTGAGACCGAAGGCTGTCTTGCCGTCAGGAGCGATCGAGAATGCAGCAGTTCGGCCCTGAGTGAGACGCCTGGCCCGCAGCTCGATCTCCTCCAAGGCGATCTGGATGTCGCCGGACTTGGACGCGGAATTGGCTGCCGAGTCTTCGGCCGCATCATCACTCGGGTTCAGGTCAACGGCATACAGATCGGTCCCGTCCGGACGGTCACGCGACGACAGGAACAGAAGGGCGCGTCCGTCTGAGGTCCACGCCGGAGACTCGTTGTTCCCTGGGTACCGGGTCACATTCACCGCGTCGCCGCCGCCGCTCGGGACAATCCAGATGTCGGTTGAGTTCCGGGCATCGCGGCGTGAGAACGCAATCCACTTGCTGTCGGGCGACCATGCATGGCTGCCGATCCCGACTCCGAAGCGGTTGTTCCCGTCTGATGCCGCAACCTTGCGTGGTTCGCCTGTGCCGTCGGCAGGAACCACGTACAGGCCGCCGGCAGGACCGCTTAGCAGAAACGCGATGTGCTTCCCATCAGGCGACCACTGCGGCCCGGAGACATCGCCGGATCCCGAAGCCAGTCGCTTTGCGCCCTTCGTCGCGACCTCGACCGAGTAGAGGGCAAACAGTCCGTCGCGGTCGCTGATGAACGCCATCAGCTTGCCGTCGGGCGACCATACGAAATCGTGGTCGTGTGCCGGGCTTTCGGTTATGCGCCGGGCATCGCCCCCCTTGTCCGTCGGCACTGTCCACAGATCACCGCGGACGACCAGACCCGCCGTGGCGCCGTCGGGCGATACCTCGAGCTCGACAGCGCCCTCAGTCATCGTCACGCGCTGGGTCCGGTTGAGCTTCGTGTCGCCGTCGGCGAAGACCACGACCTTGCGGGGAGCGACATCATGAAGACCACACACATAGAGCTCGCCGTCGCGAACATAAACGACCGCAGAACCGTTCCGGCCAATGCTCGGCCAAGTGACTCCGGGACCCGTGTGTTTGGTCACCTGCGTGCGCTTCTTCGTCTTGATGTCCATCGCGACGATGTTCGGCGTCCCAGGGCTGAGCGCGTCGGATACGTAGTAAACGGTGCGCCCATCCGGACCGAGCATCGGCCACAGGTCCGCTCCCTCGTAATCGGTCAGGCGTAGCGGCTTGCGGTCTCCGACCGGCTGCAACCAGATGTCCATGTTCACGGAGCCACGGTAGGCGGGTCGCCACCAGGCGCCTGTGCGGCCTGAACGGGTATAGGCCACCATGGCGCCGTCCGGGGAGTAGGCAGGATATCGGATCAGGTTGCGATCGTCGGTTATGCTTCGAGTGGCGAGGCTCTCCAGGTCCAGTTCGATTGCCTGCCAGCCGCCCCTGCCGCGGATGGCTTGCATGAGAATGCGCTTGCCGTCACGCGACCAGTCGAACGGATAGTCGTTGTTCGTGTGGTACGTTACGCGCCTTGGTTCGCCCCCCTGAGCACCCATCACGAACACATCGTAGTTGAGTCCCGGTCCCGGATACCTGTTGGACGCAAACGCGATCTGCCTGCCGTCAGGCGACCAACGCGGATAGGCATCGTGCGCCGGGTGTACGGTGATTCGCGTTGCCCTGCCGCCCGCCGACGGCACCGTCCACAGGTCACCCTGATAGCTGAACGCGATGGTGGATCCGTCGGGTGAGAGAGCCGGCGTGTTCATTCCGACCGCAGGTTGCGCTTCAGGCTCGCGCAGCGCGACCTGCGCGGCCGCGGGCTTGAGCGCTACGTCCGGGGACGCGGCGAGGAGCAGGATGATACCGGCACCGATTCCATGCAGAACGCGCACGAGATAAGAAGCGGACCCTCTGGCGTTCATCGCTCAGACCACGGGGATGAGACAAACTCGTCCCAAATGCGACGGTACACGCCGAGCGTCTGATCGGCGATGCTGCCCCAGTTGAAGCGCGTTCTGACCTCGTGCCAAGCGTTGCCTGCCATCCAGCGTGAGTGGTCCCGTTCAACAAGCGCGCGCCTGATGCCCCACATAAGGCTCCCGAGATCGCCGGCCCACACAACGGTTCCGGTCTGGTCGTGCTTGACTACCTCCTTCAGGCCGCCCGCATCAGAGACGACGACAGGAGCGCCGGCCGCCATCGCCTCCAGGGCCACGATGCCAAACGGCTCGTAGAGGCTGGGATAGCATGCAGCATCGGCCACTTTGTACAGGCGCAAGAGCGTGTCGTCCGGGACGAAGCCTGTGAAGAACACATTGTCGGCGACCCCAAGGGCGTTGGCGAGGTCAACCAGATGCTGCCGATGGCCTCCACCGGCCACAACAAGCTTCACCGGGAGCATCTGATCGCGCAACCGCCGCGTCGCCTCGATGAGGAGCTGCGCGCCCTTCTCATGGACGAGCCGCCCCGTGAACATGACAAGGTATTCCTCTGGTGCGGCAAAGGTTGACCTGAATGCGGCGGCCTCGTCGGCAGGGAAGTCGAAATCGAACTTGTCGGCATTGATCCCATTCGGGATCATGTCCATCTTGTCCCACGGCGTGCCGAGGGCTTCCTCGCATTCACGCTTCATGTACTCCGAACACACCACCACTCGCCACGCTTCAGTCGTCAGGTCTCGCTCAACCGACGAAATGTAGCGCTGTCCGTCGGTATGAATGCCATGATTGCGCCCATGTTCGGTTGCGTGGATCGTGCAGATCATGGGAAGTCGAAAGGCATGCTTGAGCCGCGTCGCGCCGTAATGCGCCACCCAATCGTGGGCATGGATCAGAACGGCATCGTCAGAGCCGAACGACCGGGGACTGCGAGTCACTTCAGCCGATTGTCCCATGAGCCCAACGGCTCGATCATACATGGCTGCGTTGAGCTGCTGGACCCAGTGAACGAAGTCGTTGGTCGGGCTGTAGGAGTGCACACGATGAACCGAAACGCCCCGAACGACCTCATCCTCAGGAGCATCGGCGAACGCGCAGGTCACAACGTCAACCGCAACGCCCCGATCAGCAAGGGCCCATGACAGCTCCTCGACGTGCCTCGAAATGCCGCCGACGATCCTTGGCGGGTATTCCCACGTCATCATTACGACACGCATGCTTTCGCGCTGCCTCCGATTGCTCTCCGGCCGATGCGTGCGCCGCCGACCGTACAGTGGCCCATGATAGCATAAGCCAATGCGCGTGAGTGACCTTGACACACGGACTGCCGTTCGGGTAAGTGTTGCGCCCAATCATGCAGGGGGTACCCATGCCAGACGAGACGATCCTGACCGCAAGCAGTGTCGCCAAGCTGCGCGAAGAGCTTGAATACCTGAAGACCACGAAACGCCGTGAGCTGTCCGAGGCTCTCAGACGGGCGAGAAGCTACGGTGACCTTTCGGAGAACTTCGAGTACCACGCCGCTCGACGCGAGCAGGCGATCCTCAACGGCCGCATCGCGGATATCGAATACACACTGGAAAGAGCGACGGTGGTACCCGACGGGCCGGCAGGCGGTCCCGACACCGTGTCACTCGGGTGTCTCGTTACGGTGCGCGATTTCGAAGAGGATGAGGAGCTCACGCTGGCGCTCGTGGATCCCGTTCAGGCAGACCCCCTGAACGACAGAATCTCCATGAACTCGCCGGTCGGCCAGGCCCTCATGGGCGCCAAGGTTGGGGATATCGTCGAAGTCAAGGTGCCGGCAGGCATCAACCGGTACGAGATCCTGGCCATCAGCCACTGAGCCGATCCAGCCATCCTGCGACGAAGCCGCGAGCCCGAACCGGCAGGTCCATGTGACCACCCTCGACGACAACAAACTCCGCATTCGCCCCGTAGGAGTGGGCCAACTCACGTACGGCATCGGCACGCACGATAATGTCGGCCCTTCCTGCGACGAACAGCGTGGGGATGCCGATAAGGCCGACGGCGTTGCGGCACAGCCGGCCTGTCTCGAGCAAAATGCTGGACGCAGGCGCCCCGATAACGTAGTCGCCCCTTTGCGCCATGAGGACCTCGCCTGCGGCGCTGTCGAAGCTCCTGGCCACGGATGCGGCTGTCCCGAGCAATGCAACGCCCGCAATGCGATTGTCTTTCGTCGCTGCCGCGAGGCCGGCGGCTCCGCCCACCGAATGCCCTACCACAGCGGCGCGGTTCCTCCCGGAACGTTCCATCACGCGCTCGACGACGGCGAGCACGTCTTCCACGGCATCTGCCGCGCTGTCCATGGACCCATCGCTGCCTCCGAGCTTGTGGCCGCGAAAGTCAAACGAAATGCACAGTCGTCCGGTCGCGCACAGGTAACCGGCCATGACATCCATCGTCTCCTTGCACGCTGTGTACCCGTGCGCAAGTACCACGGGGATGCCGTGCCCGGGCGCCTTCGTTGCCCCCGCGTGACGCGGTCCCGCTTCCGGCTCGTATACGAGCGCTGCAAGCCTCACCCCATGAGCCGTTATCGTATCTCGGTGCAACCGAACCTTTGCGCGCGGCCGAACTCCCGTACCGCTCATATCGCCGTCTCCAAACAGTCGTGCGACATCCCTTGTCCGCCAACCGGCCTCAGGCGTATCGGTTTGACGGAGGCTCGCGCCTTTGATAGAATGCCTTGCTGGAGGATACCGAATGAACCAGTCACTCGTCGCCCTTGATGCCCTTCAGGAGGTGGACACGGCAATCGCCCGAACTGAACGGGCTTACCGCGCGCTCGATTCCGGCGAGGCTGAGCGCAAACTGCTTCTGGAAGTCAAGAGCGCGCACGAGAAGGCGCTGTCGGCCTTGCGCGAAACCGAGGCAAGCCGTCTTGACGCCGAACTCCAACTCAACACCGTGGAGGAGAAGAAGCGCGACCACGAGGGCAAGCTCTATTCCGGCAAGATCTCGAACCCCAAGGAACTGGCCGCAATGCAGCATGAGATCGAGGCGCTCGGACGGCAGCGCGCCAAACTCGACGAGCGTATCCTTGAGCTCATGGAGGAAGACGAACGGCAACGAACAGCCGTCACCGAGCTTGCAGCCCGTCTGGAGCGCATACAATCACAATATGACGCCAAGGTCCAGGCTTGTGCCGCCGAAACGCGCAAACTGAAGGCCCGGATGGCCAAGCTTGCTGCCCTCAGGACTGAACGGGTCGCCGGCATTCCGGCGTCCCTGCTCAAAAGGTACGACGCCCTGCGCGTCTCAAAGCACGGCGTTGGCATTGCCCGCATCGTCGAGGGCAGGTGCGGCGCGTGCAATACGTCACTGCCGCGCAACACGGTGAGCCAGGTACGCGACAGTGAGGCGCTGGTTACGTGCGATAGCTGCGGTCGTCTCCTGTGCATCCATTCGGATCCGCCCCAATGAGTTCATGCGATGTCCCACCTCAGCATCGGGGAAGTATCCGACCCCGTGTGTATGGTGTATGATGCAAACGGGCAAAGCTCGTAGCAGCCGCAAGCGAGGCTGCGACCGAGCCGATGCCTTTCGGCGAGTCACCTCGTCCCACGGAGGGTATGGCCAATGAGCGCGCTTCAGGACCTTCTCGCAAGCGGGATCGCCCACAAGACCGCAGGCGAATACGACGATGCCGTCCGTGATCTCGAAGCCGTACTCGCGGAAGACCCAGAATGCGCAAGAGCCCATCACGAACTGGGTCTCGTGTTCGGATTTGTCGGCGAGTTCGATCGAGCGGTCGAGGAGTTGCGCAAGGCAGTCGCCATCGAGCCGGAGAGCACGCAGCCGTTGCTGGACCTGGGCCTGACGCTTGCCATGATTGGCGAAGACGACCAGGCCAAAGCCGCGTTCGAGGACGTGCTGCGCCTTGACCCCGGCAACAAGACCGCCGCAAAGAACCTGAGCTATTTCGCGTCGTGAGATCGCGCCGTTCAACCCTCGCCGCATCTGTGGTACCCGCCGTCGGTATCGCGGCGGCGCTGGCGCTTCCCATTGGATTGCTGTTCTGGCGCTGCATCGTCATGGGTGAGGCGTTCGTTCCTGCAACTCAGGCACGCTACCTTGCGCCGTGGTCGGCACACCAGTCGCAGACCGACCGACCGCCGTGGAACCCTTTGCATTACGATTCGGTTGGCCAGTTCCATTGCTGGGCTGAGTTCTCCGCCCGTGAGATCAGGGAAGGTCGCTTGCCGCTCTGGAACCCGTACCAGATGTGCGGCGCGCCGTTTGTTGCGAACTCCCAATCTGCGGTCTACTACCCACTGAACGCGCTCAGGCCGATGCTTGGGCCTGCGCGAGCCGCCGGCTGGCTGGCAGCCCTGCATCTGCTGGTCGCCGCGGCGCTGACATATGGGTTCATGCGTTCGGTCGGCGCTTCGCGAGCGGCATCAGCCGTCGCAGGCATCACATACTCGATCTCGTCCTGGCAGATAGCCTGGCTACATTTACCGACGTTCGCTGCCGCATCATGTTGGCTGCCGGGCATTCTGCTTGGGCTCCGGCTCATCGTCCAGCGCGGCCCGGCGTCGGTTGCCGCGCTCGCTGCCGCCATCGCCATGTCGCTGCTGGCAGGCCACCTGCAGATCACGCTCTATTGCTTGATATGCGCCGCCTGCTACGGCATCTACCTGGCCCTCTCGATACGGGGGGTCCGCGCCGTCACAGCCTTCGTCGGCCGAGCTCTCGCTGCGCTGGTGATCGGCCTGCTCGTCGCGTCGCCGCAACTTCTGCCGGCGGCCGAGCTGTCGCGGCGCTCGCACCGCATCGGGAAGCCGACTTCCGAGGGCTACAAAGCGTATGTTGCCTACGCGGTGCATCCGGCAGCGCTGGCAACGCTTGCGCATCCGGATGCGTTCGGTAACCCGGCGAACGCCGACGCGCCATACATCGGATTCTCGCGCGGAGGGATGTACTTCAACTACGCCGAGGGCGCCATGTATGTGGGCCTGCTTCCGCTCCTTCTGGCGGCTGTCGGCGTCACGGGTCTGCGACGCGGTTCGCCGTTCCCTCTTCTATTGGCCGCCGGCGCTCTATTCATTGCAGTCGGCACGCCGCTGGCCATGGCGCTCTACTTCGGCATTCCGGGGTTCTCACAGTCCGGTTCTCCCGGGCGCGTGCTGGTCCTGTGGTCGTTCGGGATGGCATGGCTGGCAGGCATCGGCGTAGATGTGCTCTGCCGGCATGAGCGATCGCCCAGACAAGCCCTCCTCGTCGTGCCGGCGCTCGGCATAGTCCTCGCGATGGCCGTGTCCTACGCCTCCGGGGCCGCGCGCGAGACGCTCGGAACTGCCGCCCTTCAATGGCCGGACACAGGCCGACAACTAGGACTTGCTGCGCTTGCGATCGCTTGCATTGTCCTGCCGTTCGCGCGCCACCGGATGCGCGCCTACGCGCCGCCCCTCATGGCCATCGTGGCTGCGTGCGACTTGCTTGCGCACGGGGCATCCTACAATGCGACGAGCCGCATTGATGAGGAGCTGCGCGCCACTGAAACGATTGAACGGCTTCAGGCATCGCTGGGCCACGACCGCTTCGCACCCATCAACCACAACTGGAGCTTCATGGGGCCAACCGCCTCGCTGCCGCCGAACTTCGGCGCGCTGTTCGCGATCCGGGATGTTCAGGGATACGACTCTCTGATGCCCGGCCAGTACAAGCGCTGGCTCCTCGACAAGGTCGGCGCCGACCCGAGCCCGCCGGAGGTCGGCAACATGCTCTTCCTGCGCGCACCGAAGAATGACGTCCTCGATGCGTGCGGAGTCAGGATGATTGTCTCCGCGGCGCCATTGTCCGGCCACGGCAACGGCACAATCACCGCGGACGGCCTGTGGCTGTACAGGCGTCATGACAGCCCAAGCCGAGTACGAGCGAACGACCAATCGGGTCAGGCGATGCCTGTTCGCTGGCTTCGGGATACGCCGAACGCCGTACGCATTGAGGCTCACCTGCCGAACGGCGGGACACTGCGACTTTCCGATCAGCGCTGGCCCGGATGGACGTGCCGAGTGGACGGCAGACCCACTCCCATTGCCGCTGAGAACGGGATCTTCCGATCGGTGTCGGTGGAACGCCCCGCGAGAGTCTTCGAGTTCCGATATGAGCCGGCCACGACACGCCTCGGCCATTACCTCATGGCGCTATCGGCCTCCATCATCGCCTGCCTCGCAGGTCTGGGCTTGATGCGAGGCGCGGTGGGTCTGCGGGAACAGCGCGATCCGTAACTAACGCAGACGGATGACCCGCTCGTTGGTGCGGATGTCGCGGTTGCGCAGAAGGTCATGGACGGTGGCGCAGAGCCAGCGCTCGCCGTCAATGGTGAAGTCCACGCGCAACCTGGCCTGGCTTCCCGCACCGGGCGGGAACAGCCGAATCGCGTCACCTTCGTTCAGCGCCATGACGCACTCGGCTTCCTCGGACCCCTTGGGCTGCCAGTAGTAGTGCCCGTTCCGGCTCTGCCGCCACTCCAGCGCAAGCCTGCCGGCCAGCCCCACTTCGCATACCGGCAGACTGAAAAGCTGCTGTTTGGGGCCGACGGCATAATAGCGTGTCTCGAAGCCCTTGGGCGTCGGGTACGCAGTCCCACGCTTGATCAGCATCTCGTACTGCGGGGAGTTGGCGCTCTCGCTGAACACGCGAATGGCGTAGTCGTGGTGGATGATCTGGTCCACATAGTACCCCGCGCCGTACGTAGCCGCGCCCTCGACCACTGCCTGGAACGGATTCCAGTAGCGCACCTTGTTGGCCCCGAAGAGCCGCTCGAACAGCTCCCTGACCCCGGGCAGCAAGGTTGAGCCGCCGACCAGCAGCACCTCATCAATATCGGTAACGGAAAGCTTGTGTCTGGCGTCGCCAATGGCTGCGCCGGTGATGGCCTCCACCTTGTCATACAGGCCGCGCGATTGGAGGGTCTCGAGGAACTCCTGCCGAGTGACCACCAGCTCATCGCCGCCCGGAATGCGGAAGTACGTGTCCTGGGTGGTCAACACCTTCCCGGAGAGCTCTTTCTTGACCTGTTCGGCTTGCGCTCTGATGGCGGGCCGCATGGTCTCGGCATGCGCCTTCAGCCGCGCGCACGCCATGTCGGTCACCCACTCGTCAACGGTCTCTCCTCCGAGGTCCATGCCGCGCGCCGCAAGAACCTCGGCCTTGCGATTGCCCACTCCGCGAGTGCGTTGAGCGGGAGCAGCGCTCAGCGCCGTCCTGACGAGGGCAATGTCGAGCGTTCCTCCGCCGAAGTCCACCACCAACAGGTTGCGGTCATCAGTGAGGTCCACTCCGTAGCCCAGAGCGGCAGCAACCGGCTCATCCAGCGTCCTGAAGTGCTGCACGCCGAGCTTCCGAGCGATGCTCTGCAGCTCCATGCGGTACGCCTCAAAGCTGTCAATCGGAGCGGTCATGGTGAGGTCGTTGACGAGACCCTCGCGCCGGATCCACGCAAGGGCACGCCTCACGAGGTTCCATCGGGGGATCGCATGGCTGGTTAGCGATTGCTCGCGTTCGGCAGTCGCTCGCAGAACTTCGCGGAGAAAGACCGTCGCACATTGCCTTGCCGAAATCGCCTGAGAGCCGACCTCGGCGACGGCTTGGCGGCTGTCCCGCGCGAGAGCCCGCTTGAAGGATCGCGCAAACGGCGTCAGGCGTCCCGCGAACGTCGCCCGCATGACCTCTTCGGCTGCATACGCGCGCTTGCCGACGTAGCCTCGCCCCTCGTCCTCGAAGCACACCACCGTCGGGATAAGCGGCGTGTTCCATGCGGGCTCGCGCTCACATATCTCGTCGAGGAGAATCGTCTCGGCGTGCGTGCCCATCCACCGGGCAATCAGGCTATTGGTCGTGCCGAGGTCAATGGACCAGTGGGTTCGCGTCATCCGTGCCTCAGTTGGTCAGGTGTTTCATGGTACCCGCATGGGTGCGCACTATCGCGCAGACCCCGGGCGGCCGACGGTCTCGCCGCCGCACTCCGCACGCGCTTCCGTAGCGGATCACGCATACCGATTGCGATGAGTTCGCTTATTTGCTTCAGAACCCCTTGCGCGTTGTGGCACCTTTCCCTTATAATGAGGGCAGAGCCTTCTCCAATCCCAACACAAGGGGGGTGTCTCCGTTATGGTGGACATGAGACCATCTGACCGCCAGACGTACACTCGCAGGGCAGGCATTCTGTTAGCCGGCCTATTCGTGCTCGCAGGGTCCTGCCTTACGACGGCGGCCCGATCCGATGAGTCCACGCGGATCCCGGGCCAGGTGCTCCAGAACGGTGGAGCGCCATTCACAGACACCGTACGCCAGATGGTGCAAAGGGACGAGCAGTTCCGGCGTGACGTCCTTGCCGGCATTCGCCCTGCATCTGACGCGACGGTGGGCGTCACTCGTTACCGCTGGCGCTCCAAAGGCACACAGGCTGATGGAGCCGTCTTCCAGGCCGCGCCGCGGGCAGGATCAGGCGGCGCTGTCTCCACTCTTGGTTCCCCTGCGAACGCCCCACAGGGCATGGGGACGAACTTCGCCGGCATCAGCCAGCAGGACCAGATTGATGCGTTCGGCGGCACAGGATCAGCACCGCCCGACACGATGGGCGCGGTTGGTCCCAACCACTTCGTGACGATGCTGCGCGGTTCGGTCGCGATCTTCGACAAGACCGGAACTCGCCTCAGCCATGTCACGCTCAACAGCTTCTTCACTACCGGCTCGTATCCCCGCGGCGACTGCTATAGCCCCCGCGTGATCTACGACCGCCGGAGCGGACGGTGGTTCGCAATCGCCCTTGAGACCAACGGCGGAGCGAACAACCACATCATCCTCGCGGTGTCGGCGACGAACGATCCGACCGGAACGTGGCGGAAGTACGCCATCCTGATCGGTGAAGCCAACACGACCACCGACGAGGCCATGCTCGGCACCGACGACAACGGCGTCTACTTCGGCGCCTCCATGATCCCATCCGGCGGCGCGCCGTTCGGGAAGATCGGAGCAACGAAGAAGTCCACCTTGTTGGCCGCCAGCCCGAGCCTCAGCACTGTCTACTACTGGCGCAACATCACGGACATGATGGCGACACCGGTTCCGATTCACAATCAGGACGCCGTCGCATCCAACGGGTTCGCCTACTTCCTGGCGTCGTCCACGACCGTATACGCCAACATCGAGTACCGGACCCTCCAGTGGGCGCTGTCCGGCGTTCCGACGCTGTCCCTGACGGCTGAGATACTGACGGCGGGCTACAACGCTCCGCTGGATGCACCCGCACAGGGCAGCACCACGGACATTGACGTCGGCGATGACCGCATTCAGATGGCGGTGCAGCGCGCCGACGGCATCTGGGGCACCCGCAACGTTGGCGTCACCTCCAGCGGCGGCGCAGGCACTGCGGACAGAACCGCTGTCGAGTGGTTCCGCATTGACGCGTCCTTGCCCGGCGCGCTCGTGCTGTCTCAGCAGGGCCGCGTCTACGATCCGGCTGCATCCGATCCCATGTTCTATTACTATGGATCGGTCGCTGTCAGCGGTCAGGGCCATGCAGCCCTCGGCTTCTCTGGATCGAACACCGCGACGTATGTCGGCGGCTACACCTGTGGTCGTCTGTCGAGTGACGCAGCCGGCACCACGCAGGCCGTCATGTCCGTAAAGGACGGTCTTGCATCCTATGACCAGTTGATCGGCGGGCGCAACCGCTGGGGCAACTACAGCGCCACTACGCTCGATCCGAACGACGATATGTCCATGTGGACAATCCAGGAATACGCCGACAGCACGGTGGCCAATCCGGCCAACGTCTGGGGCACCTGGGTTGCTCGGCTCCTCGCCCCTGCACCGCTCATTACCAATGCGGCGGGCAGCGTGGTTCAGGGCGTTACGGGCAAGGTCCTTAACATCACCGGTTCTCGGTTCTTCGATCCCGGAACCGGTTACCCAAATCACATCAACGTCACGCTGTCTGGCGACGGCATCAGCAACTACGTAATCACCTACAACAGCACTACGTCGGTGACGGCGAAGTTCGACGTTGACCTCAACGCGACGATCGGCATGCGCGACGTCACGGTCACCAACCCCGATGGCCAGTCAGCGACTGCCGCCGGCGTCTTCGAGATTGTTCGGGCTATCCCGACGACACTCGTTGCCGACGACGTTGCGGGGGTGATAGGCGAGGTGGTGAACCTCACCGCTACCCTTACCGACGACGATACCAGCGCCGGCATCCCCGGTAAGACTATCACCTTCAAGGTGGACGGCAATACCGTCGGCACTCCGGTCACCGACTCCAACGGCGTGGCAACGTTGCCGGTTCAGATTCCGGAGGGATTCGGCGCGGGCGATCACGTCATCACCGCTTCCTTCGCGTTCGACGGCACGTATCGCCCGAGCGAAGACACTGCTACGGCGACTGTCTCAAAGGCCGACACCACCATCGTTGCCGATGACAAGCAGGCTAAGATCGGCGCCACCGTCGGTCTGACCGCAACGCTGACTCGAACCCACGACACCGCACCCATCGTGGGACGCACCGTTGACTTCTCGGTTGACGGCACGGGCGTCGGCAATGGCGTCACAGATGCCGGCGGCGTTGCCACGTTCGACTATGTCGTTCCAGAAGGCCCCGGTGTCGGAACTCGCACGATCACCGCGGCATTCGCGGGCGACGGCGACTACAACCCCAGCACCGACGACTCTACGTTGACCGTTGAGAAGGGCGACACCGCGCTGGCAGTTCCGAACGTCGTCGGCACGGTCGGCACCTCCGTTGACCTCTCGGCAACCCTGACCGTCGTGGGCGCCGGTCTGCCTCTGGCCGGCAAGACCGTGGACATCAAGGTTGACGGCTCCTCGGTCGGAACCGACGACACCGACGCGTCCGGCGTCGCAACAGTCTCCTACCTCATCCCCGACGGGATGGCGGTCGGCGACCACGCGATCGGCGCCGAGTTCGCAGGTGATGCCAACTACGAGGGCACAACCGGAAACGGCACTCTGCACGTCAATGTCAACACCACCATGACGACGGCCGATCAGAGCGGCATGATGGGAGAGACGGTAGCCCTGTCGGCAACCCTGACCCGCAGCGACAACGCGGATCCGGTGGCAGGCAAGACCGTTGCGTTCTCGGTTGACGGCACAGCCGTGGGTGACGGCGTCACCGACGGATCCGGCGTCGCTTCGGTCAACTACTTGATCCCCGAAGCCGGCGGCGTCGGCGTCCGCGTTATCAACGCGGCCTTCGCTGGCGACGCCGAGTACAACGCTTCGACGGACGACGCAGACCTGACCGTTCTGCAGACCCCGACGAAGATGTTCGTTCCGGATCGCAGTGGGACCATCGGCGGCCCGGTGGAGCTTCGGGCGTTCCTGTATAGGAACACCGACACCGCGCCGATCGCAGGCCGCACGATTGACTTCTCGGTTGACGGGACCCCGGTTGGATCGGGCGTCACTTCGGCCGCCGGACGCGCAATCTACAACTGGCAGATTGACGAAGCGGCAGGCGCGGGTACCCGCACCATCGTCGGAGACTTCGCCGGCGATGCCGACTTCTTCCCGAGCACCGACAACGGAAGCCTGACGGTCAACAAGGCCAATACGGTCCTGACCGGCCTCAACCGAACAGTCCGCAACGGTGACAATATCGAGCTCAAGGCGTACCTGCGGCGCACCACCGATCTCGCGTGGGTCGTGGGTCGCACGATTGACTTTACGGTGGACGGCACGGCTGTCGGCAGCGCAGTAACCGGCGTCAACGGCACCGCCGCGCTCATGTACAACGTGACCAACACTCCGGGTCAGTACCCGATCGGCTACGCGTTCGCCGGCGATATGGCTTACAACGCCAGCACCGGCGGCTCGACGCTGACCGTGACCGACGACACGACTCTGGTCGTTGATGACAAGACCGCGCAGATCGGCGCAACCGTTGGCTTGACGGCCACGCTCACCCGCAACCTGGACAACGCTCCGGTTGCAGGCAAGACCGTGGACTTCGACGTTGACGGTACGGCGGTCGGCTCCGGCGTCACCGACGCCTCGGGCGTTGCCGCAACCAACTACGTGATCGCTGTCGGCTCGGGCACCGGCTCACGCACAATCGGCGGCGCATTCGCCGGCGATGTCGTGTACGGCGCATCTAACGACACAGGCACACTCACAGTCGAGGCTGCGGATACGACTACCGGGGCAGACGACGCATCCGGCAAGATTCACGAGACCGTTGACCTTTCGGCAACCGTCACTCGCAACAGCGACGGCGGACCGGTCGTTGGCGGCGGAGTGGACTTCCATGTTGAGGGCTCTTGGGTCGGCGACGGCGTCACCGATGCCTCGGGAGTCGCGACCTTCGGCTATACGATTCCGGAAGCCGGCGGCGCAGGCGCTCGGTTGATCGAGGCGTACTTCATCGGCGACGCGGAGCACAACCCGTCGAATGACGACGCGACGTTGACGGTCGAGAAGGCCGACAGCACGCTAACAGTCAATAGCCCGACCGGTACTGCCGGACAGGGCGTAGACATCACCGGAAACCTCAGCACCAACCCGCCCATCCCGGGCCGCACCATTGACGTTTCGGTGGACGGCTCCAACGTGGGATCGGCCGTGACTGACGGTGACGGAAACTACACCCTGAACTACGCGATACCCGCCGGTATGGCAGTCGGAGCTCACGCGCTGCAGGCTGACTTCGCAGGCGACGGTTCGTACAACCCGTCCTCCGCAACCGGCACCCTCAGCGTCATGTCCGACACCACCGTTACCGTCGCGCCCGCAGCGGGCAAGCCCGGACTGACGGCGGCCCTCAACGCAACGCTGACCGCCAACAACACGGGTGGACCGCTCAGCGGCAAGACCCTCGACTTCGCCGTTGACGGCACCGCCGTCGGCAGCGCGGTCACCGACGGCACGGGTACGGCCACGGTTAACGTCGTTGTGGACGACTCCTCGACCTCCAAGACCATCACTGCCGACTTCGCCGGCGATGCTGACTACAATCCGAGCTCCGGCAACGGCACCCTGACGGTCGTCCCTGCGGACACGACCCACTTCACGATTAACCGCACGGGCATCATCACCACGCTCGTGATCCTGCGCCAGTACGACCTGAAGCGAACTACTGACAATCAGATGCTGGCCGGCAAGACCATCACCTACAAGATAGATGGCTCCGACGTCGGCACCGCCGTAACCAACGCGGGCGGCGACAGCGCACTGAACTGGGTAGTCACCGATGGTCCGGCCACCCGCACGATCACGACCGAGTTCGCAGGCGATGCTACCTACAACGGCTCCACTGCGAACGCTACCCTGAATGCCCAGACCGTCGCGACTAAGATGTTTGGTGTTGACCGAACCGGTCGCATCACTTCCTACCAGGTCCTGAAGGCGTGGCTCTACCAGCTCGACAACACACCGGTCAGCGGCAAGCAGATCCAGTTCTCCGTGGACGGCACGCCGGTCGGTACGAACACGACCCTGTCGTCCGGCCGCGCTCAGATCGGCTACACCATTCCCGACGGAGCCGGAGCAGGCGCTCGCGCCATTCTGGCAGAGTGGGCCGGTGACGGCGGATTCCAGCCGAGCTCGGTTACCAACACGCTGACTGTTCAGCCGGCTCAGGTCTACATCTGGGTCATGAGCAAGTCGGTCAAGCAGGGCACCAACGCTCCGCTGTATGCTTACTTCCGCCGCCTGAAGGACTACCAGCCGCAGACCGGCAAGCCCGTTGACTTCAAGATTGACGGGACGGTCGTGGCGTCGGTCGTTACCGACGGTACGGGAGTCGCACGGCATTCGTACCTCGCGCTCGATCCTCCTGGAGCCCATACCATCCGGTGTGAGTTCTACGGCGACGCTTGGCTCGAGGCCGGCTTCGGCGAGGGCACGCTCAACGTCCTGCCGTAGCGTATATGCCGTTCTGACGTACTTGGCCCTCCCCCATCACGGGGGAGGGCTTCTTATTGGATCAAGGAGAAGGCATTGCCCAGAATCGAACTCAGCCTCGATGTGACCGCGCCGGCACAGACCGTCTATGACGTCGCCCGTAAGGTGGAGGATTTCCCCACATTCATGGAAGACCTCCAATCCCTCACAGTCTTGGAGCGCAGTGAAGACGGCAACCGCACCCTGACTGAATGGGTCGGCGTGATCCGCGAGTTCAAGATGACGGTCAAATGGGTTCAGGAAGATGTGTGGGACCCCTCAACAATGCGGGATGACTTCAGGCTGGTCCGCGGCGATATGGACAGCATGTCAGGCTGGTGGCAGTTTGTTCAGGAGGGTAGCGGGTCTCGGTTCGATTCGGTACTCGATTACGAATACAACGTGCCGCTCATCGGCCCGATGATCAAGGCGTTAATCAAGAAGAAGATGACAGCCAACCTCGATGCCCAGATGCGTGCGATCAAGGCAAGGGCAGAGGAGATCGCGGCCCCTCAGGCGTAGCGCCCTCGGGTCTCACTCGCGCGACGCGTCGTCGGGCAAGACCAACGGCAGCGTGCGCCGACGCTCAGGGACAGGCGGCTCGTCGGTGTGATTGGGATGGACCGTCTCAGCGTTTGAGTCCGCTCCTACCGTGTTTGGCGGTCCATGCGGAATGGAGACGCTGTGCATGAGCGCATTCAGAAGCCGGGCAGCCCGGGCGGTGCGCACGTGGTCCTCCGTGATGCGTGTGCCAGCCGACACCACCACCGTTCCGCGGATGTCGGTCACGTCAAGCCCGGTAACCTTGCCGACGCACTGCCGTGCCCGCGCATAGTCCTCCACAGTCTCCAGAGCCGACTGTTCGGCGCCTTCGTCGGTAGCGTCACGCGCCTGGGCGAAGCGCTCCTGAACATCCTGTACGTTCGCAGCCGCAACCGCGGCGACAAGCATCGGCAATCGGCCGCTTCGCGTCGCGTCTTCGATTACGGCAGCGTCAATGGTGTCGCCGGCCTCGACGATTGTCCGCCCTGCTGCGTCGCGCACTGCCTTGCCCGCAACCTTCCCGATGACGAACGCAGCCTGTTCACGCTCGAGCGTCGTCTTGACCGCCTCATGCGCCTTCCGTACGCCGAGTTGGAGCTTCTCGAGCCAGTCAGCCATGGCTACGCCTGCGTCGCGCGCCACGGAACGTCGTCGTGACCGGTCTGGCGGTTGGCCCACCGGGCCAGAACGAAGAGAAGATCCGACATGCGGTTGACACACGCGAGCGTTGTTTCAGGCAAACGGTGGACGGCCGCAACCTCGCAGACCGCGCGCTCGGCACGGCGGCATACAACGCGCGCATGGTGGAGGTGCGCCGCCGTAGGGTTTCCGCCGGGCACAATGAACGAGGTCAGTGCCGGGAGCTGGGCATCGTACGCGTCAATGGTCTCTTCGATGCGCTCGACTGCATCGGAAGGAAGCACCGTTGAGTTCGCAGAGCTCCCCGCAGAGGCCACATCGGCTGCAGTCGCAAACAGCATGTCCTGTAAGCCCCGAACGATATCCTTCAGTTCCGAAAGACCCGTGTTCGCGGCCACCACGCCGAGCACAGCGTTGGCCTCATCGAGGGCACCGCACGCTTCCACGCGGGGATCGGTCTTGGCGACTCTGACACCGCGCCGAAGACCCGTCCACCCGGTATCACCCTTGCGTGTGTAGATCTTCACGGATTCCCCGCCATCAGTACCGAAGGGCCGCCCGGCATTGGCGTCGCTTACGCCGGGCGGCAAGGCACCGCGCAGTCAGACCGCGCTTACTGATAGAACTTCGCGTTGATCGCTGTGAATCCGGCCCACTTCTCCGGCACATCGGTATCGGCGAAGATTGCGTTGACCGGACACTCCGGCTCGCACAAGCCGCAGTCAATGCAGTCGTCCGGATTGATGAACAGCATATCGTACGATACGCCGTCATCCCCGGTCACGACACCCTCGTGTATGCAGTCAACCGGGCACACCGCAACACAAGCTTTGTCCTTCACGCCGATACACGGCTCACAAATGACATACGCCATCGAGGCATCTCCTGAGAGGTAGTGCATGACACTTCGCCATTCTACCCCGCGCATCCTTCTGCGTGCCGGAACAGCGTGCGTGTCGTTCTCTCCCTAAGTTCGCCGCTTATGGTCGGATCGCGGCCGCGCACGGCATCGCAGGATGGGAGTCACACACCCTGGACAGTCTATTACATCCGGGAATCCGGGAAGATCGGCCCGACACCCCTGCAGTCACTCGTGTGCGCCAGGTGGTTCTCCGGCGCTCGCGCATCCTCGCCTGTCAGCATGAGCAGCCTCTTCCGTAGCAGGTCGCATCCGTGGTCCGCGCCGGCTCCGCCGCTCATTCCCCCCGACAGTTCCTCGGGACCGATCGGCGCGCCGAACGTCACACGGATCGGGCGTCCTGCATGCCGCAGACGCCATTCCCGAGGCGGAAGCGCAAGATCGGTTCCCCGAATGCCTACCGGCACGATCGGAACTCCGGCCCTTAGCGCGATCCAGACGACACCGCGCTGCAATGGCTGGAGCCTGCCGTCGAGGCTCTCGTGTCCTTCGGGAAACGCAACGACGACCTCGCCGGCGTTGAGAAGTCCCTCCGTCTTCCGAAGGGCCGCGCGATCCGGCGAATCCTGTCTGATGGGATAGGCACGCAGCCACCGAGCCATGGGACCTAACACGGGGATACCGAACAGCTCATCGGTCGCCATGAACCATGCCGCACGACGCAGGCAGACGCCGACTACCGGCGGATCGAGGTGTGACACATGGTTCGGCGCGATGAGCACCCCACCGCTGGAAGGAACATGTTCCGCGCCTTCGACGACCATGCCGCCGAGACAGGCGACCGTGATCCTGACGATCCCGCGGATCGTCTCGCGGTAGATCGTCTCGATGACGCCCATCCGCGAGCTCACAGTGTTCGTCGCCCACGCGCGGCCGCGTCGTGGTGCAGACCCGGCGAAGGTATACTGAGCGCGAACACGCTCGGGCAGCGCCGCGTCCGGCCTCCCCGCTCTCCGGAGAACACCATGGATCTCGACCAGCTCTGCATCAACACCATCCGTACCCTTTCCATTGACGCCATTCAGAAGGCAAACTCGGGGCATCCGGGACTGCCGCTCGGCGCAGCGCCGATGGCATACGCCCTCTGGACGCAGCACATGAAGCACGATCCCGCGGATCCGAAATGGCCCGATCGCGACCGTTTCGTACTCTCGGGCGGACATGGATCAATGCTTCTCTTCAGCCTCCTGCATCTGACAGGCTACGATCTCACCCTCGATGATCTAGCGAGCTTCCGCCAGTGGCACAGCAAGACACCCGGTCACCCCGAGTACGGCGACACACCGGGCGTTGAAACGACCACGGGCCCGTTGGGCCAGGGCTTCGCCACAGCGGTGGGAATGGCCATCGCCGAAGCACACCTTGCCGCAACCTACAACACGCCTGACCACCAGATTGTGGACCATTATACGTACGTTCTGGCGTCGGACGGCGATATGATGGAAGGCGTCGCGTGCGAAGCCGCCTCTCTGGCCGGGCACCTACGGCTTGGCAAGCTCATCTGCCTCTACGACAGCAACGCGATCTCGCTCGCGGGTTCCACGAGCCTGTGCTTCACGGAAGATGTCGCTGCACGATTCCGTTCGTACGGGTGGCATGTCGTCACCGTCGCGGACGGCAACGACCTGACTGCCATCAACCGCGCCCTAACGGAGGCCAGAGCGAACCTGGATCAGCCGAGCCTCATCGAAGTCCGGACCGTGATCGGTTACGGCTCACCAAACAAGGCCAACTCATCTGAGGCCCACGGGTCGCCGCTCGGCAAGGACGAAGTCGCTGCAACCAAGCGCGCGCTTGGCATGCCTGACGACCGCGACTTCTATGTGCCCGATGAGGCAAGAACGGCATATGCCAGGGTCGGCGCGAACGGCAAGGCCGCCCATGACGCCTGGCGCCAGCTGTTCGCATCGTGGGCAGCCGCCAATCCCGACCCGGCGCGGCGATGGAACGACGCCATGGACAGCCGTCTGCCGGAAGGTTGGGACCGTGATGTGCCCACATTCACGCCGGCCGACAGCGCTGCCACGCGCGCCACAAGCGGCAAGGTCCTCAACGCGATTGCCCCGAACTATCCGGCGCTGATCGGCGGCTCGGCCGACCTGAATCCGTCAACCAACACCGCGCTGAAGGGCATGGGGGACTTCGAACCGGGAGACGCGCCGACGAAGGTCGAAGGCGCTGTCGGCGGACCATGGGGATACGCCGGTCGCAATATCCACTGGGGCGTGCGTGAACACGCCATGGCTGCCGCTGCCAACGGCATGGCTCTGCATGGCGGGGTTCGGCCCTTTGTGGCAACGTTCTTCAACTTCGCCGACTATCTGAAGCCCGCTCTGCGCCTTTCTGCGCTGATGAGACTGCCGGTCATCTACGTCTTCACTCACGATTCGATCGCGCTCGGCGAGGACGGCCCCACCCATCAGCCGATTGAACAACTGGCCGCGCTGCGAGCCACGCCCAACGTCGTCACCCTGCGTCCATGCGACGCCAATGAGGTCGCCGAGGCCTGGAAGCTGGCTTGCCTCCGTTGCGACGGCCCGACGGCGCTCGTCCTGAGCCGCCAGAAGCTGCCCACGTTCGACAGATCGGTCGTGGGATCGGCCGACGGCGTTTCGCGAGGCGCTTACACGCTCATGGAGGCCTCTAGCGCGCAACCGCGGCTGGTCCTGCTTGCCACGGGCTCCGAAGTCGCGGTCGCCGTGGGAGCGCGCGAAATCCTCGAAGCCGAGGGCATTCCGACGCGAGTCGTCAGCATGCCGTCGTGGGAGCTGTTCGACGCCCAGGATGCGGCCTACCGCTCATCGGTGCTTCCGGCCTCCGCCAAGACGCTCGCGATCGAGGCTGCGTCGCCCGTCGGCTGGCACAAGTATGTCGGCTCGGGCGGCGACGTGATCGGCATGACTACTTTCGGAGCCTCCGCGCCAGCTGAGAAGCTGGCTGAAGTCTTCGGGTTCACGCCGGAAAACGTGGCGGACCGGGCACGGCGGCTCTTGCAGTAAGACCGACGTAGCCGTTCATCGGCATCGCCGAGAGGCGTGGCGTTCAGCCTTCGGCGATTCCCCGTCTCCCGTGCCCTCCGCACAGCCAAAGCCGGAGGGCATTGACTCGTCTGCCGCCACCGTTCGGGCAGAACTCGTAACAGACGATCCGAGATCTATCCGCCCGCCAGTCTCTCGGAAGACAGGGCCGCAACTTCCGACGCGATGTCCGCGAGGAAACGGGCCGCTCCGACTCCGTTGGTCATCCGGTGGTCAAACGTCAGCGACACGGTGGCCACTCGTCGGGCTTGCACCGTTCCGTCGCGCAGTTCCAATCGTTCCCGAACTGCGCCCACGAAAACCGTGCCGACGGCCGGCGCGGCCACTACCGGCGTCGCGCGCGTAATGCCCCAACCCGTCAGATTGGACAAGGTCAGCTGCATGAGAGACGAAGCCTGATCCTCGCCCGCGCGTGCCCGCTTGATTGCTCGCCGCGCCTCCAGAACGAAGTCACCAAACGACAGGCCATCGGCCGCCTCCACCCTTGCCGTCAGCAGCTCATCGTCTCCGCGCGCGACGGCAATGCCGAGATGCAGGTTGCGGTGACGTCGCACGAGGCCCGAGCCCTGATAGGTCGAGCGGAAAACGTCGTGGCGGCGCGAGGCCTGGACCAAGCACCAGGCGAACAACAGAAACGGCGTTGGCGCCTCGGAGCTCGACGACCGGGCCAGGACTTTGAGTTCCTGCCGCACGCGGTCTATGGGCGCCCAGTCAACCTCAATCTCCTCGCTGGCCGGAATGACCTCGCCGGACCGTTGCGTCAGCCTGAACACGAGCGTCCGTTGCCCGGCCGGCATGGGAACATCTTCGTAGTCCTGTGATGGCTCAGCGGTCGCCTCCGACTGCCGCAACGCCAGCCATGCGTCAATGTCAGCCGGAAGGATCTTCCCGCCTGAGGCGGACACAACGCCGAGCAAATCATCATCGGTCAGCCCGCACTCGCGAGCGTACGCTCGAGTCCTCGGCGGAATGACAACGTTCCGCGCTTTGGTCGTACCCTCCTGAAAAGCGCGCTGCGGCGACGGGGATTCCGACGGCCTCGGCGCACGCGTGGATGCGCCCGTGTCCACATAGTCGCTGGACTCGATTCGTCCGACCACCGCCCCGATGGGAACGATGGCATCCTCGGCAACGAGCCATTCCAGGAGAACGCCCGAGACCGGCGCTTCGATCTGCATCGTTGCCTTGTCCGTCTCCATCTCGAAGATCGGTTCGTCGCGCGCGATCCTGTCGCCAGGCTGCTTCAGAAGCCTCACGAGTCTGGCGTCCTGTAGACCCTCGCCCATCTGCGGGATCGTGACATCGAGGATGTTTACCGGAGCTGATCCGTCCTTCTGGGACATATCTGGCGCTACTCCATTACGGTCTCGATTGCCTTCATCACCGCGGCAAGATCGGGAAGGGCCGCGTACTCAAGCAACGGACAAAACGGAATGTGGGTGTCCGTGCGTGCCACGATCTGCGGCGGTGCGAGGAAGGCGTCCCATCGCTCCGGCCGCGAGGTCATCTCCGCAACTACCGTATCCCCGAATCCGCCGGTACGGCTATCCTCATGCAGTACCACCAAGCGACCCGTGCGCGCAACCGACTCGGCCAGTCCTTCCCAGTCGCACGGCGAAATCCAACGAAGATCCACCACTTCCACCGAGATACCCTCAGCCTCGGCCGCGCGGGCTGCCTCATCGGCGAGGATGATAGTACTCCCCCACGTCACCAGTGTCACGTCGGTTCCCGAACGCCGCACGGCCGCGCGTCCGGGACGGCAATCGGGCAGTTCGCCTATGACCGACCTCCTGCGGAACACGTGCTTCGGGATCAACACCAGCACCGGATCGTCCATGTGAATCGCCGCCCACAGCATCGTCGCTGCGTCACCGGGCGTGGTCGGCACGCACACGGCAAGGCCAGGCACGTGAGCCCACAGACCCTCATTCGTCTGGCTGTGCCAGATTCCGCCCCCCGGCAGGTATGCCCCACATGGCGCGAAGAGGACAAGAGGGCACTTTTCATCCCCTGCCGTGCGCCACCGCAGGGTCGCTGCCTGGTTCACCAGCTGGTTGAACCCCGGTCCAACGAAATCAATGAACTGAAGCTCGAACACCGGCCGAAGGTCGCAGGCTGCCATGCCGACGCCGACGCCTACGATCGTCGCCTCGGCCAGAGGCGAGTTGCGAACGCGAGACCCGAACGTTGTGCTCAATCCCTTGGTGAAGCCGAAAACGCCTCCCTTTGGATCCTCAACGTCCTCACCAAACACGACCACGCGGGGATCGCCGCGCATGGTCGCCGCCAGCGTCATGTTGGCGGCGGTCACCATCGTGATCGCCTCGCCTGTCGTCAATCCCGCCACAAGGTCCTCCGGCATTGGCGGAATGACCCACTCAGGAGCGAAAACGCCGGCTGTGATATCCGAGGGTTCCGGGTCCGGGGCGGCTTGGGCGCTGATGTACGCAGCCTCGACATCCCGCGCGATCGTCTCCGCCTGGCGAGACCACTCGTCGGCCGACAGCACGCCGTCTGAGATCAACCTGTCGGCGAGGCGCTGGATCGGATCACGCTGAACGATGGCGGCAAGCTCCTCCTCTGAGCGGTACACACGCTGATCGTCCGACGATGTGTGAGAGTTCAGCCGGTCCATCTCACACCAGAGGACTGTTGGGCCGCCGCCGTTCCGCGCGCGCTCGATGGCCGCTGATGTCGCTGCGAACACGGTCTCAGGGTCTCGAGCGTCTATCCGCTGTGCCATCCCGCCGTCAAGTACCGACAGGCGGTACGGGTCGAGACCGGCTGTGGGAGTGCTGATGCCGTACCCGTTGTCTTCCACGACAAACACAATGGGCAGCCGCTCTTGCCTGGCGAACGCGACGGCCTCGTAGTATTCCCCTTGGCGAACCGCCGCATCCCCGACCGAGCAGACAACGACACGCCCCTTGCCTTCCATGCGTAGCGCCCATGCAGCGCCCGTTGCAGGCAGGCATTGCGAGGCAGTCGGGGTGGCTACCGAGAAGACCCCCAGACGCTTCGCCCCGTGATGCCCGGGCATCTGCCGTCCGCCGGTAACGGAGTCGCGCTTGGCGAAAAACTCCAGCGCCAAGTCATAGGTGCTCAAACCACGCGCGAGGCAAAGTGCGCGATCTCTATAGTACGGGAAGAGCAGGTCATCCGGCCTCAGCGCGTACGCAATGGCTGCGATTGCCTCCTGCCCCATGCCGCCAACGGAAAACCAACCCTTGCCCTGCCGGAGCAGGATTCCCTCGCGTCGGTCACCCTGGCGGGACGCCTCCATGATCTGAAGCACCTCTAGCAGAGGCAGCGTCCCGGCACTCTCACCCACTCTGCCATCCCCCTATCGGCAAGCGGCTCGGCAGCAGCGTTGCCTTCCTAGCATCCCCGGCAGCACGCCCGAGATTGCTCATTATGGACAGCGGTGAGATCAATGTCAAGAAGACAAGCGCCGTATTCCAGTTGGGCCGCCTACCACCCGCGAACGCGCAGAGCCGTGCGAAACACGTAATCGCTCAATGTGATGGCGAACATGATGATCAGCCAGAAGAACCCCGCAGCGGACCAGAGCCACACAAGACGTGTGCCGTAACGGACGTGCATGAAATAGAGGATCACCACGAGGGCCTTGACGAGTGCGATTGTGAAGGCAACGGCCGAGTTCACGCCCGTACCCAGTGGTAGATGGGCGGCGGCAATGGTCAGCACAAGCAGAACCATCAGGGCAACGAATGCCTTCAGGTAGACCGAGATCGGCACAACATGCGATGTGTCTTGTTTGGTCATGGCTCTCACCGCGGTATGAGATACAGCAATGGAAACAGGAAGATCCACACAATGTCCACGAAGTGCCAGTAGAGTCCGGTCATCTCTACCGGGATGTAATCCGCTCTACCTTGCCGGTCGAGCAGCGCGCGAACCAGCATCCAGCCAATGACCAGAACCCCGATCGCGACGTGCAGCGCGTGCAGCCCGGTTGCCCCGAAGTAGAGGCTGAAAAACAAGCGCGCTTGGTCGGCGAACGTGGGATCTGGGTACGCAAAGCCCATCCCCGGGAAGAGATGGTGGGTGAACTTGTGTGAGTACTCCACCGCCTTGACCCCAAGGAAGACACACGCAAGGGCGATCGTCGCCGCCAGGGCCGCTATCTGTGCCCGACGGTTCCGCACCTGCGCCCAATGGACCGCCAGAGCCATCGTTAGACTGCTCGTAAGGAGCACAAATGTGTTGAGAGCGCCCAGGCCGATATCGAGCTTGTTGTGGGCGTCGTAGAACGCGGCATGGTTCAGCACCCGGTACACGGTGTAGATCAAGAAGACGACGCCGAAGAACATGATCTCCGTAACGAGGAACGCCCACATTCCGACAACATAGGCTTCCCGTTGCTGCTCGATGTTCTCGAACTGATGCGACAGCTCCGAGGCGTGTGTGGAATGGCCGGTTGCGGTCACGCGGTTGCTCCTGTCGTTGGCGCGCCTCCGGCGGCGGCAGTCGGCTCGTTCTCCGCCAGACACAGCTCGTCATAGTCATACGGCTCACCGGTCACAACCGGTGGTTCCACGAAGTTGTGCGTTGGCGGAGGGGACGCGATCTGCCACTCCAGCCCGGTTGCGTTCCAGGGGTTCGCCGAAGCCACGCGACCGTACTTCAAAGACCAGATCAGATAGATCACCGGCAGAAGATAGGCAATGGCCATGACGATTGAGCCGGCGGTGGACAGCACGTGCAGCGTCTGAAACTCCGGCGGGTAGTAGTGGTACCGTCGGGGCATGCCCGCGAATCCCATGAGGAACTGCGGGATGAACGTTAGATGGAATCCCATGAAGAGGATCACCGCCGTCACGCGCGCAATCATCTCGGGGTACATGCGCCCCGTGATCTTGGGCCACCAGAAGTGCAAACCCGCGAAGTAGGCCGAGATCGCGCCTCCGACCATCACATAGTGGAAGTGCGCAACGACGAAATAGGTGTGCGTAAGGTGCACGTCCGTGGCAAGCGATGCCAGGAACAGGCCCGTAAGTCCTCCGATGAGGAACAGGCCTATGAAGCAGAACGCAAAGAGCATCGGCGCGTCAAATGACACCGATCCTTTGTAGATCGTCGCCGTCCAGTTGAAAACCTTGACAGCCGACGGGATTGCGACCAGGAAGCTCAGGAACGAGAACACCATCCCCGCATACATGGACTGCCCGCTCACGAACATGTGGTGTCCCCATACAAGGAACCCCAGCACGGCAATGGCCAGGCTCGATCCGGCAACGAAGTGGTAGCCGAACACGCGCTTGCGGGCGAAGCAGGCGATGACCTCACTGATGACGCCCATGGCCGGAAGGATCATGATATAGACGGCCGGATGCGAATAGAACCAGAACAGGTGCTGGAACAGAATGGGATCGCCGCCGTATCGCGGATCGAAAACGCCGATATGGAAGACCCGCTCGGCCACGACCAGGAGCAGCGTGATCGCCACAACCGGCGTTCCCAGGACGATGATGATGCTCGTGGCATAGTGCGCCCAGATGAACAGCGGCAATCGGAACCACGTCTGTCCGGGAGCGCGCATCTTGTGGATGGTCACGATGAAGTTGATGCCGGTCGCAATGGACGAGAAGCCCGCAATGAACGCGCCGGCAATCGTCATGGTGACCTGCGAGTTACTGTAGAACGTGCTGTACGGGGTGTAGAAGGTCCAGCCCGTATCCACCCCTCCGGTTACGGCGGCAGTGAGCGCCATGATCCCGCCGCCGGTATACAGATACCAGCTCAACAGGTTCAGGCGCGGAAACGCGAGGTCGCGCGCCCCCACCATGAGCGGGACGAGGAAGTTCCCAAGGATGGCCGGGATTGCCGGGATCAGGAAGAAGAAGATCATCACGACCCCGTGCAGGGTGAACATCCTGTTGTACATCTCGTTCGACATGAACGTCCCGCGCGGCTTGATCAGCTCGACGCGGACGGCGCCGGCCGCAAGACCGCCCACCACAAAGAACGCCGAGATGCTGATCAGATACAGAATCGCGATGCGCTTGTGGTCAAGCGTGAACAGCCAGGACCGCAGAGAGTGGCCGGCCGACAGATAGCTCGGCGCTTGCGCCGCACTCGCCTGTTGGTTCATTCTGCCCCTCCCGACCGGTCCGCCTTGCCCAGCGTCTTCATGTATGCGATCAACTGCAGCGCCTGCTCCTCGGTCAACTGACCCTCATACGACGGCATAATCGCCCAGTAGCCGTCCACGATCTTCTCGTTCGGCCTCAAAATCGATTCCCTGAGATACTCCTCATCTGCCTTGACCCGTCGCCCTCCCTTGATCGTCACGGTTGAGCCGTAGAGCCCGTTGAGCGAGCCGCCTCGCTGAGATGCCGGGATCGGTCCCAGTTCCGAAGCGCTGCCATGACAGGAACCGCAGGCCATACGGTCAAAGATCTTCTTGCCAGCCTCCGCAAGGCTCAGGGTCTTCTCCGAGCCCTTCTCGCCTCCGGCGGCCAGCCAGCGTTCGAACGCATCGGGTTCCATGACCGTTACCCATCCGTCCATCTGGGAATGTTGGGTGCCGCAGTACTGCGAGCAATAGAGTCGGTAACGCCCCACCCGCGTGGGCTTGAACCACAGCTCGGTGTACGTGCCGGGCACAACGTCATGCTTGACGCGGAAAGCCGGCACATAGAAAGAGTGGATCACATCCTGCGAAATCATGGTCAGCTTCACGTTGCGGTTGACGGGCAGGTGGAGCTCGGCATTCTCGCGCACCCCGTTCATGTGCTGCATCTGCCACATCCACCGTTTGCCGATGACGTACACCTCCATGGCATCCTTCGGCGGAATCCTGGTTCGAGCATACAGGTGCGCTGACCAAGCAAAGACCATCAGACCAATGATCAGAGGAACGACGCTCCAGATCAGCTCGACGCGGAGATCCGAATGGACCGGCCGCGAGCGATCGACCTTGGATCCGCGCCGGTATCGGTACGCCAGAAACACGAGAGCGGCCATCACCAGGAACGAGAAGAAGATGGTGAGCGCCCAGAGCACGAAGTAGATCGCATCCACTTCGACGGCGAACGACGACGCCTGCTCCGGCATGAGCGGTATGTCCATGCGGTTAAGCCTTCGCCCCTGTCTCGACGTCGCCGACTGTTGCGCGGGCAGCTCGGAGCCGCTCACGAAGCAGGCTCAGACCTATGTAGCCGCAGAGCGTCGCAAGCGTTGCCGCTCCGGCTATCTGCAGAACCCGAGAAATCGCCACGCCGTAGCGCCCCTTGGCCGGATCGAACTGGTAGCACGCCAGTAGAACTTGCTCGGTTCTGGTGCCGATCTTGCCCTCCGATGCTTCGATCATCGCCAGCCGCAGGTCGCGCGGGTTGTACTCAACGCTGCCGAACACCCTCGATATCTTCCCCTTGGGCGTCAATATGATGAGCCCCGGGGGATGGATGTACTGATCCGTTTCGGCATCGTAGACATAGTGATAGCCGACCGCGTCAGTGAGAGCATTGATGGCCTCCTGTTTGCCGGTCAGAAAGTGCCAGGCGTCGCCTGCTTCGGGACTGCCGAGCTGCGCAAGATAGGCCTGCTTCTTCATGGCCGCCAGCGGAGGCTTTTCTGTTGGATTGATGCTCACCAGAACGATTCGGAAGTCCGGGCCGGGCTTCAGGGTCATCTGCTTGAGCGCTTTGACCAACCCGTTGAGCTCCGCGGTGCAAATGCCCGCACACTGGTAGAACGGCAGCATCAACGCAACGGGCTTGCCGTCGAAGTAGCGCTGCAGCTCCACGTCTCGGCCGCCTTCGTCCATGAAGCGCAGGCCGAGGGGTATGGTCTCATTCAGGCGCTGCTCCAGCACAACGTCCTTCTTGAGATCGTAACGCGGAGCCTGGGCATAGCCGCCAGTTGCGGCCACGGCCACGAGCAACAAGCTCGCGGAGAGCCCTGCAAATCTCATCGCATGTCCCCTTTCGGCTGCTGAGGACCTGCCCAGCGCGGCAGTCCTCTCTCGGCAACGATATCCATAGCCCTCTCTATCGGAATCCGGACGCGGCCCATCGTTGGATCCACCCATGCGTAGCCCGTCTCGAGTTCAGCCTGCTCCCTCTCGAAGTCGGCAATGTCCTTCAGCGGGTTTGACTGCAGCCTCGGCCATGGCTCGAGGCGATTCTCCTGGACTGTCTTCGGTTGCGTCCTGAATGGACCGCCAAACGCGATATACAGGATAAGCATCGCCAGCATCGAACCGAACATCAGCGCCAATAGCCCGACGCCCCAGCGGAGCATGGAAGGGGCAGAAACATCCGACGCTTCGTGTCCGGCCTTGCGCACCTCCTCAGAGATCGTCGGTTCCGGGACATGTCCGCTACGCATGCGAAAGGACCTCCTCGGTAACGCCGGCGGCGTTGCGTGCCTGCATGTGACTGCGCAGACCGATCGCGAACGTCCCCAGCCAGACAACCCCGATGCCTACCAGAGCTCCGATATCCGACGCCGTCGGAACGGCGCTGCCCCCACGGACTGAAGGTGCGACAATCCAGTAGACGTCGAGCAAGCGCATGGCGAGCACGAGCGCGGCTACGGTCGCGAGCATCTTGGGACTCCGTTTCGTCTTGCCTGAAAGCAGGGCCAGGAACGGCAAAGCAAACTGACCGATAATGAGGCCGACGGCAACATCCTGCCAACCGTCTGCGGACCGCCTCAGGTAGAACGTGGTCTCTTCAGGCAGGTTGGCCGACCAGATGATCAGATACTGCGACAGGCTGATGTACGCCCAGGTCATCGTGAACGCGAGCATCAGGTTGCCGATATCGCGGCTCACGGGGAAGTCATCGCCGTGCCCATCTGCAGGCCCCGCCGCCGATGCCCTGCGCCACCAGAGAGCTCCCATGGCGACTGCAGACAGTCCCTGTCCCGTGATGAACCACACGCCGTAGATTGTCGAAAACCAGTGATGCTCGGCTGACATGACCCAGTCGGTCATCGCGAAAGTCACGGTTAGGACGAACGCTATCAGCCCCGGCGCGCTGACGTTCGTCCGCGCCTGAGCAAGGTCTGGATTCCCGGACTGTCTTTCGCGCCTGGACGAGCGAATCAGGTATGTGCCCAGACCAAGCCAGACGGCAAAGTAGAGAATGGCCCTCGCCACAAAGAACGGTATGTTCAGGTAAACGGCGCGGTGCTCATAGATATGGTCGCCGCCGGCGCCATGTGACCACTCATAAAGATCAGGCATTCCCCAGAGCACGATGGGCGCCATGAGCAGCGCCATCGGCCAGAGAGCGGAGACGCCGGCTTCCAGGACCGGCAGAATCGCTCGACCCCATCTAGCGCGGAACACATGGTGCAGCAGCAAGAGGCCGAGGCATCCAAGCGACAGGCTCAGCCAGAACACGTACGCGAACAGATACCCCTCGAACATGCCGCTCACGGCCGTGACTCCTTGTCAGCCTGATCGGAAGCGCCCGGCCCTTGTTCCGCACCGATCCCCAGCGCGGCCCTTTCGTTTGCAGGAACGTCGGCCAGTTCCGCGTACTGACTGAGCTGCAGCACTCGAATGTACATCGCGATATTCCATCGGTCCCGTGGCGTAACGCGCGCCGCAGCGCTGAACATGACGCCGTATCCATGCGTCATCACATCATAGAAATGCCCGATCGGCATGGACCGCAGCCGGTCGGTATGGTAGTTGCCTGGCTGCCGTCGCATCGCCAGTCCGCGCTGAGCGATCATGCCATTCCCGTAGCCCACGTTTCCATGGCACGGCGCGCAGTGGATGCCGTACTGCTGCTTCCCGCGCTCGATCGCGGCGCGCGTAACCGGCGTCGGCGGCGTGTCGAGAAGCTCCCCTCGGATCGCACCGGTGTAGAAGCCCTGGTCTTCGCGCAGCTGGCCGCGAGCGACGGTGTTTCGTACCGGCAGTCTCGAAGCACTTCCGTCCGTGAAGAACGTGCTCTCATGCTGGGCGATCAGTTTCGGCTGTCGCCACATGTCCACATGGCATCCGGCAAGCCCGAGCATACCGGCGGCGGTGCCAACCACCAACACAATGCGTCGGTCGATCATTCCCGGACCTCCGAAACTTCGACGGCGCCGGATGCCCTGAGCATGTTCCGGACCTCATCGGGCTCATATCTCGGATCCG
>JBBIQU010000008.1:0-6800 GCA_037442185.1 Chthonomonadales bacterium
GCCGACGAAGGCACCGCGCCGGACCCCGTTGGCGAATACGCCCAGTCGTGCCTCGGCCGCGAGCGCATGTTCGCCTACATGTCCGAGCGCCACGGAACTGCCGTTGCCCTCATCCGCCTGAACTACGCCACCGATCTGCGCTACGGCGTGCTGCTGGACATCGCCCAGTGCGTCGTTGCCGGCGATCCGGTTGACCTGCAGATGGGCTGCTTCAACACGATCTGGCAGCGCGATGCCAACGCGGTCCTGATCAAGGCATTCCGCCTGTGCTCATCTCCGCCGGATGCGCTGAACCTGACCGGCCCGGACGTCATCCGGGTCAGAGACGCCGCGGAACGCATGGCGTCGCTCATGGGCGTCGGCAGACCCGCGTTTATGGGCGCGGAAGCGCCGACCGCACTCCTGAGCGACGCTCGACGATGCTGGAGTCTGTTCTCAGGTCCCGAAGTGAGCAGCGATACCCTGATCGAATGGACCGCAGCGTGGGTCAAGGCAGGGGGCCGCACCATCGGCAAGCCCACCAAGTTCACCGTCCGCGATGGTCGCTTCTAAACCGTAACGCAGGCGTCCCGCCTGCCCGTTTTTGCTCGGCTTACGGCGTGGCGGCGCCTTCAGCCTCCTTCTCGCGCTCGGCCCTGAACGCCGCAAGCGCATCTGCGGCGGCTCGCGCGTCGCTTCGGCTACCGCTCTTGTCGGCAAGCCGAACGCGTTGTTCGAGGACCCACTCGTATCGCGCCTGGGCCTCCTGCATCGCGTCGTGAGATACGCGGAGCGCCACCATGGGTTCATGCCGCGTTCGCCATAGCTCGCCCAAGACGGCTTCGGCTCTGCGCAACAGGTCGCTGGCCTCCTCCGTTCTCCCGCCTTCCATCGCATCTTCGGCGAGCTCGGCATACGCCATGCCATACTCCCAGTCCACCACTTCAGGGACGGCTCTGATCTGTCCGACCGGGCTGCCGTGCAGCTGGGTCATCTCCACGTACACCCTGTGGGCGTCGCCGGGCCTGCCGGCCGCGCTGTAGGCCTGCGCCAGGGCGAGCCCACCACGTAGATGCAGCGGATCCAACCGTCGCGCCCGTTCGAGCGCTCTAACGGCGCCCGCGGCGTCGCCTTCCTCCAGCAAGTGGCGCCCGAGCCGATACCATGTCTTGCCGATGTTCGCGACCTGCGTTGCCCGGGTCAGCTCCGATAGAGCTGCGTCCCTTTCGTCCATCCCCTTCAACACATAGGCCATCGCGAGATGATGCTCCGGGTCGAATGGGTCCAGCTTCGCCGCGTGACGATAGGCGTCCAACGCTCCGTAGACATCCCCTGCCGACATAGCCGCTGACGCCTCAGCAACCCATAGCCGTGCCGGCGTCATCAGGCCGCCCGCGGCAAGCAGCGCTATCCCAAGCAAACCGGCCGGCGTCCTCCACAGAAACGAAGGCGCAGAACGGGCAGCATGTGGCGCGCCGGACGAAGCGGGACGCGCATAGCTCACAATCAGCCCGCAGATCGCGCCTATCGTGACCGCAATGGCGGGGACGTACAGGTCGGAGTCGAAAACGTTGTGCGTCAGGGCGCCCACAAGACCTGCCAGCAGGCCGGCCAGAACGATGCCGTCATGGTCTGCGCCGTCCGCGCGCGGCACCGAACGCAACCCCCGGAAGCCGACGACCACGACCGACCCGAGCGTTGCGATCAACAGCAGCGCGCCCGGCAGACCTGTCTCGGCGGCCTGCTGCAGGTAGCTGTTATGCGCATGCTGGGTGTAGCCGACCCTTGCATACCTCGGATAGCGAACATCGAACGCGCCGGGTCCCGCACCCATCACCGGCATCGCCCGAACCATGCTGCCGACGCCCGACCAGGTCATGACTCTGAACCGCGCCGAATAAGACTGATCCTTCGATGCCCTGAGCCTGCCGATGACAGGTCTTGCGGCCGCAAGCCCAACCACCAGCGCCAGCGTAGCCATCCCGATGATCCGCACCGCTTGCGTACCGCCTGAAGCGGACGCCCTCTTGGACGAGCTGCGCAGGATGAGCGCGCCAATCCCGAACGTCAGCGCGCCGACCGCCAGAGCGAGGACCCCGAGACGGGATTGGGTCAATAACAACGCCGGGAACTGAAGCGCCAGTCCCGCGCCCGTCGCCCACGCAGCCGTTCGCTCCCTCGATCTCAGAAACAGAGCGACTGTCAAAGGGATCGTAATCACAAACAGGCCGGCGAGGAAGTTCGGAACCGCGAATCCCGCGAATATCCTCCACGCGGCGTCTCCCGAACGCCACTGTATCAGATACTCCTGAACCCCGGTTACAGCCAGGGCCGTCGCCGTTAGCGCCACTGCCGCCGCGACAACACCTGCCCGGCGGCGTGATCGGCACACCGCCCCCGTCAGAATCGCCACCCCCAGACCGAGAGCCAGAATGCTCACGATGGACAGACCCGCGCGAACTACCGGCGTGTGCTTCAGGCAGAGCGCCGTCCAGCCGAGCGTCGCGCTTCCCAGAATGGTCGCCGCGCAGACCCATGGATCGGCGCACCCTCCTCGGCGACGATCTGCGATCACCCACACCACGAGCGCCAAGCCGAGAAGAGCCGTGGCCACCGGCACGGCCACCAGATCGAACCACGAAGCCCCTATGGAGCTGGGGAATCGGTCGTACAGCATGCCGCCCCGAATCCCAGCCAGAACCACCGCACTGGCGGCAAGGCCGGATGCCGTTGCGCTCCTCGCTTTCTCGCGCCGGGCCTGACGCTCTGCGGCCCGATCTGCCACTTTGGGACGCTTCACCCTCGCCCTCGCCTCCTTGCCGCCAGCTGCTTGCCGTAACTATACAAACGATACCGTATCAGCTTGCCGATCGCCCGAGCGGCAAGTCCAGGCACGATCAACGGGCGAACATGCCACGGCGTGTTCTTCCGGTAGTGCTTCCTGTAGAACCGGTACATGCTCCGATGAAACTCGAACGTCATCCGTGTCGGCACAAGGTCCGAAGACCGCCCGATGTGGTGATAGATCACCGCCCCCGGATAGTACGCCGTCTTCATGCCGAGCTCCCGCGCTCGGTAGCACAGGTCCACGTCCTCGCAGTACATGAAGAATCCCTCATCGAAGCCATTGAGCTTGAGAGCGATCTCGCGGCGTATCATCAGCGCCGATCCGCTCACCCAACCAACATCGCGCGGGTCGGCATGGTCCCAGCCGGTTAGCAGATAATCCTCGTTGAACCGATTTCGGGGAAAAAGCCTGCCCAGGGGGGTGTTGCGAAAGAAGCCCGTCCCGAGATTGGGGAAACTCCGACACGAGTACTGCAGCGAGCCGTCGGTATTCAGCAGCTTGGGACCGAATACGGCCGCATCCGGCCTCGAGTCGGCATACCTCACGAGCGCGTCTATCGCGCCCTCAGTGACGACAGTATCGGAGTTGAGGAACATGACGTACCGGCCCGAAGCAAGCGCCATGCCCCGGTTGTTTCCCGCGCCGAAGCCGAGATTGCGCTCGTTGGCAAGCACCTTGGCCTCCGGGAACAGGCTCCGAACCATCCCCACGCTGTCATCTTCCGACGCGTTATCCACAACGATGACCTCGACCTCGGATTCCCAGCGGTGACCGAATAGCGATCGGAGGCACTGCTCCAGATCGGCCCGCGTGTTCCAGTTCAGTATTACGATCGAGAGGTCCATGGTTCGGATATCAGCCCTAAGCTCGCAGCCTGCGAAACAGGCTGATCACTCCCGCGTACACCCAGGATAATACAACCGCAACCGCATACACGGGCCAGTGACGCGCCGACGGGTAGTGTTTGCGGAAGTACGTAAGCAGGCCGCGTCTCGATTCCCATGCCATCTGCGGCGCCACGAGGCGCGTGCTTGCTCCTCCGAAGTGAACGATGGTGACTTCGGGCACGAACACGATACGGTACCCTGCCGTTTTCGCCCGATAGCACCAATCCACTTCGTTGAAGAAAATCGGAAACCGCTCGTCCATCGGCCCTACGCGGTCCAGCGCCTCTCGGCGGATCATCAGGAACGTTCCCATGGGCTGGTCAACGTCCGCCTCCCGGTCGTAAGTGAACCAGCCCATGCGGTACGCCGCCAGGGTCCTGCTATTCGGGAACAGGCGGCTCAGCCCCAAGGCCTCCGCAGCCACCGACACGGGCGTCGGGAACCCCCTGACCGATCGTTGTGCCCTGCCATCGGGACCGATCTGCCGCGCGCCGATCGCACCGACATCGCGATGGGATTCTAGATAGGTTACGGCTTTGTCGAGCGCCCCCTCGGGCACGATCACGTCGGGGTTCAGGAGAAGAACGAACTCCCCGGTCGCGCGCGCGATCCCTATGTTGTTGCCCTTCGCATACCCCTCGTTGGATGTGCTCCGAACCAGCGTGACCTGTGGGAAACGCTCAGCCACCGCCTCGGCGCTGCCGTCCGAGCTTGCGTTGTCAACGACGATGACCTCGAACGGGCACGCAGGGGCATGATCGTAGATGGACTTGAGCGCGCCCACGAGGTAGTCGCGCGTGTTCCAGTTGACGATGACAATGGACAGCGTGATGTCCATCATCGGACGGCACTCGGCGGCGGAGTTCGCGATCCCAAGTCTCAGGACCGGCCGACCGGCTCCGAATAGAGCCGCTCAGCATTGCGGTGAAGCAGGTCATGTGCAGCTTCATTGGCTGACCCTTCATCCAGGACGCCCCGCGCGACAGCTTCACCCAGATAGGCGCCCACAGCCTCGCGCACAAGTTGAACGCTGCCTACCGCCATCTCAACGGAAGTGGAGTCATGGCCGCACATCACCTTCGTCCGGGGCATCAGGCCCAACCAGCGCACCAGAGCCTCCTGCAGATACGCCGGGTTGATCACAGGCATCCAGCATCCGTCCAGATACACGTTCGGATTCTGCCAGGCGAGCCATCCGGCTTCGGTGAGGTACGGCCAGCAATGCAGGAGAACCAGCGGCATGCGCCGGTACCGTTGCGCCAGCGCTGCAAGCGGCAAGGGGTTGGAGTTTGGCAGGTTGTGGGTGCCGGTGTGTATCTGATGCGGCCAGCCACGGTCGTTGGCTAGCTTGCAGCACTCGTTCACCACCCAGTTGCCGAATGCCAGCCTTTCCGTTTCGCTGAGAGCTCCGCGGAAGACCACATCGCTATCTGCGACCGGTCGGAAATCCAGGTTGCGCGAGTACGCTTGCAGCTGTTTGATGCCCACGCAGCGATACTTCTCTGCACGGTCCATGAGAGCCCCGAGGAACTTCCTCCATGAGGCGGCATCCGCGGGGTCGGCGCCCGTGAGTTCCGCCAGCGCGTCGCGTCGCGGACACGATTCGGGCCAGAGCTCAAGGAGAGGGTCTATGCGCAAGATGGGCCGGAAGACCCGTGCCTCGCCGGAACGATCGCCTGCATCATCGAACCTCCAGAAGAACTCCGGGTGCACGGGCCGAATGGGCTTGATCAGCCGGGCCTTCTTCATAGCCGTCTCGTACCACGAATATAGAGAAAAGTACGCCTCGCCCACCTTCCGGTCCAGTTGGACCACGATGCCGTCGGAGCCCAGCGCCATGTCGGCGCCGTAGAGCGATCGGAGGCCGAGCCTCAGCGCTTGATAGATGCCGGTCATGCTGAAGGTCGAAGCATGTGCCCGCAGCGCGCGCCAGCATCGTGCCACATCGTCCGATGGAGCTCCGTGGAGGCTGGGAACGCCTGCATCACGCGCCACCGCGCCGATGTCAAGTCCCGCTCCCGCGAGCCACCCGTTGAAGTACGGATCAAGGATGAGATCGAAGAGCCCGGTTCGCCTCTCCGGCACCGCCCCACGGACGACATCGGCTCGAAACCCCTCAGGCGTCATGCCGAACGAAGCGAGGCTGCCCCAGTGTTCATGCGTGCAGTAGCTGGGGATGTGCTCCAGGTTCATGCCGGGCGTCTCCTTCCGGTTTGGCCTACGCGCCGTTCTTGACGTCTGTGAGACAGGTCCGATTGTACCGCCCATCGCGGCGCCTGCTCCCGTCATGACCAGCAGCTCACGTCGCGAGATGAACGGCTCACGAGTGCCGTAGGCTTCGGCAAGCTCAGCCACGTCTTCGAGCAGCACATCGGGCTTCGCCCGATCGAACCAGGCCGTGTCGCGTCCTCGCAGGAGTCCCACGGTGCGACAGCCGGCTCGGCGACCTGCAAGCACGTCCATCCAGTGATCCCCCACCATCACGACCGAACCGGCCGGCAGCCCGTCAAGGCCCAGGAGTCTGAGGGCATCGCGGAGGTGTTCGGGATGGGGCTTGGTTTGCGCCACATCGTCGCGGCTCACCAGGGCATCGCAGTGAAGACGACCGCGCTCGATCAGCGCTTCCGCGACGTCCCGGCAGTTGCGCGTCACGATGCCGACCTTGACGCCGTCCTGTCGGAGCGACTGCAACAGCTCCGCAGCTCCCGGCAGCTCCACCGGATCGGCGCACTGCTCGGTCTCCAGTTGACGCAACCGATCGAACGCTCCCGCGCGAAAGGCCGCTCCGGCCGCATCCCCAGCCTCAGCGCGGACGTGCGCGGCGCCTTCCTCGACAATCGCCAGAATGTCGTGCGAACGCAGGCGGCGGTCGTCGAGCCCGTGCGCCGCGGCTAGCTGCAGCATCTCGAGCTTCATGGCCGGGAAGTCAATGTGCGTATCTATCAGCGTGCCGTCCAGATCGAACAGCGCCGCACCCACACCATCGAATAACCCGAACCCTCTGCCCTTCACCCTTCAGTCTTCACCCTTCATCCTTCATCCTTCATCCTTCAACCTTCAGCCTTCATCCTTCAGCCTTCACCCTT
>JBBIQU010000008.1:6834-9064 GCA_037442185.1 Chthonomonadales bacterium
TCACCCTTCACCCTTCGCCCTTCACCCTTCACCCTTCACCCTTCACCCTTCGCCCTTCAGCATTCACCCTTCGTCATTCATCATGCTCATGTGCATGTTCGTGCTGATGGGCAGCCTCCGGTAGCCTGTCACGAACCACCACGAGCGCCGGCGGAGCAGGAGCGGGCGGCGGGTCTACACCCTCTGCAGGAGGCACGAACTCGACCATCGGCACGGATGCGACGACCCTGCGGAAGGGCGGAAGCTTCGAGAAGATGGCTTCCTCTCGCGCCAGCATGTCCGCCGAAGGACCCGCCACGTATACGGACCGCCGAGCGTAGTTGTCCCAGATCACCTGATGGATGCGACACCACCCGTGCGTCTCGTTCGAGGCATCACCCGGCAAGTGGTGGCATTTCGGCTCCCGCACCACGACGCCGCGCTTGCCCTCGCGACGAATGAGTCGGTAGTTCGGATCGCGGAACCACGGTTCCGGCAGCACGACAACATCCAGCCTACGCCTCTCGACTTGCTGGGCATAGAGTGCGGAGAACGCCCAGGTGCGGCCCGACGCGATCAGCAAGGCGTTCTTCGCGGGCCGTTCGATGATCGCGCGACCCAGAGGCAGCATGATGTGCTGTGCGCTCCGGTCATTCACCCGGAAGTTCCCCGCAAGGATCATCGCCGGCAGAGCAAGCGCGCCGATCTCGACGAGACCCCTCATGCGCCGGCGACCCTTTCGTTCCCGCAACGCTCGGCGCGCGGCAAGGGCAGCCAAGTGCCCTAGGTGCCTCAGGCCGGCGCCGATCCAGACGGCGACGACCATGTGGGAAGTGGCATAGTGGGGTCCCGGCTCAACGATGTCAGCGCCGATCGTCCACGCGACCGGAACGGCATATGCAGCGATGAGCAGACCGTTGGCCGCGCGCCGTCGTCGGGCCATGACCCAGATGCCGACGGGCGCAAGCCAGATGATGGCCGCGCTGAACTGAGAGAGCAGATAGCCCTCGCGCACATGCTCCTCCGGCCATCCGGCGTAGTTGACGAGCGCGTCGAGGCGACTGCGCCACGTTCCGTCGGTCCCATGATCGGCGGCGCTGACATGGCGGACGAAGTTGGCAAGGCTCCGCACATCGCCCCAGTTCATCAATGGGTCCCGATGGGCCGCGATCGGCAGGTAGGCATACAGCGCCAGCGGCACGACCGCAATCAGCGCCGGTGCGCCGATCCCTTTCCATCCCCGCTCTCGGTCCCTCAAGACCACAAGACCAAGCGCCATCAGCGGCAGCCAGGTCAACGCCATCAGATGATTGGTCAGCGATAGGCCGAAGCACAGCGCAGCCCACCTGAGACAACGGGCTCGGACCTCTGGATCATCGGTTCGCGCGCCCCGCATGAGCGCGGCGAGCATCCCCGCCGAAAGGGCCAGGTGCAGGCCGTGGACCTCGGTCGCCGTGGCCGCAGACCACACCGAGTCCGAAAACGCAAACAAGAGCGACACCAGCATCGCCGCCCACCGACGTCGGAACAGCGCATCTGCGGCAACATGAACCAGCGCCACCGCAACCGCCGTGAGAACTGCCGAGAATATGGCCGTCTCGAAGATCACCGACCCGACGGACAGGATGCGGACAAAGGCTCCGGCCGCGAGCGTATAGAGCGGGAAGCCGGAAGGGTGCGGCACGCCGAACTGGGCTGCAGCGACAGCAAGCTCCGGACCGTTGCCGAGATCCCCGTGACGGGCAAGCGTGCGCCAGTAGACGCCGAACGCAATGGCCGCCGCAGGCAACGGTCCGGCAAGGCACGCTCCCGGTGATCTGAATCTCACCTCGAAAGCCCCGTACGCTTCATAGCCGTCTCAGCCTCCTTGCCCATCCGTTTCCGCGTGAGCGAGCGTGTCTCCTGCTCGCCGATCCGATCTCGACACTCGCCGTGTAGGACAAGTTCGCGGCGCGTAGTCCATCATCCGACATACGTTGCCGAGATGGTCCGATACCGTCCTCTTGTTGCCCGGTCTATCATTGCAACACAGGCTGAGTCGGGGCCGTTGACAAACTGCAAGAAACCGTGTAATAGTCTGTCCGGCGGTATGCACAGAGCAAACGCGCAGCCACCCACGAGCCTGGAGTTCAACCATGACCGCTAACGCTGCACAGGTATCGGGCATTCGCGCAACGTCCCCCATGACGGGGTACGAAGCCCAGCATCTTCTCCTCGGCGAGTATCTCGTCCAGCGCGGCCTTGTGACCGA
>JBBIQU010000008.1:9089-38568 GCA_037442185.1 Chthonomonadales bacterium
AGCAGGTGCAGCAGGCCATGGACGTACGGCTCCGCAGCAACACGTTCATCGGCCAGATCCTCGTTGATCTCGGCTTCATTCGCGCCGACGTCATCGGCCCCATCATCGCGTCACGCTTGGGAGTCAGCTACGTTGACCTCCTGCAGACTCCGCCCGATCCCGAGGCGGTGTCCCTGGTCCGCGAAGACGTGATGCGCGCCACCCGGTCCATCCCCATCCGGTTCACAGACGACATCGTCGAAGTTGCGATGGTGGACCCGCTGGACGTGTCGGCAATAGACCGGCTGACATTCCTTACTGCCCGCCGCGTCGTTCCGCTGTTGACGATGGCCGGCGAGTTCCAGGCGATCTACAACGACCTTTACGACGCTCAGGCGCGCACGACCGGCGCCCTGCACGAGCTCGAGGCCGAAGCCGCGGCTCAGGAGACGGTGCCGGTCACCCGAGCGGTGCTTGCGGCGGCAGCCGAAGCCCCGATCGTGCGGCTCGTCGATTCCATCATGGAGAGCGCGCTGGCCCTGAACTCAAGCGACCTCCACTTCGAGCCCGGCGAGCAGGGCCTGCGCGTTCGTTACCGCGTGGACGGCGTGCTAGTGCAGCACACGAACATACCGGCCAACCAGATACCGGCCGTAACGGCACGCCTCAAAGTCCTCTGCGCCATGGACGTGACCGAAAACCGCCGCCCGCAAGACGGACGCATGCGGTTCGACCATCACGGCACGGTCTATGACGTCCGCGCTTCTTCGGTGCGAACGGTCTTCGGCGAGAAAGTCGTCCTGCGCATCCTCGATCAGGCGTCGGTCCTGGTGCCTCTGGCGCGCCTTGGCCTGCTGCACGACCAGCAGAAGCGGTTGGATGCGCTGATCCTGCAGCCGCACGGCATGGTCCTGGTTGTCGGACCGACCGGCAGCGGCAAGAGCACCACCCTGTACTCGTCCTTGAACCTGCTGAACGACGCCAAGCGCAACATCATGACGCTCGAGGACCCGGTCGAGTACAACGTCGCCGGCCTCAATCAGGTTCAGGTGAACCCGAAGATCGGTCTGACGTTCGCCAGCGGCCTCCGCACATTCGTGCGCCAGGACCCCGACGTGATCCTCGTCGGCGAGATCCGCGATCAGGAAACCGCCGAAATGGCCGTACAGGCAAGTCTCACCGGTCACCTGCTGCTCTCGACGCTCCATACCAACAGCGCCGTTGGTACCGTAACGCGCCTGGCCAACCTGGGTCTCGACCCGTTCCTGATCTCGCAGGCGCTCACCGGCGTGGTCTCCCAGAGGCTCTGCGCCAAGATCTGCACCCAGTGCGCCGTGGACTACGAGCCCAAGCCCGAGGTACTTGAGGCAATCGGTCTGAAGAACGGCTCTGACCAGCCCGTCCGGTTCCGTCGGGGCATGGGCTGTCGAGCCTGCCACGGCCGCGGCGTGTCGGGCAGAATCGGCGTCTTCGAAGTCCTGGTCATAGACGAAGACATTCGGCGGCTTATCATGCGGCAGGCATCGGAAGACGAACTGCAGCGCGTCGCCGAGGCGAACGGCATGCTGTCGCTCCGCGAGGCTGCGCTCACTGCCGTCCGCACAGGCATTACCACTCCCGAAGAAATGGGCCGTGTGGTCCTGACGAAGGTGTCGTAGCCATGCCTACCTTCGAATACACAGCCCGAAACACCACCGGCCAGCTCGTCAGCGATGCCATCACGTATTCCGACGAGGTGGCGCTCCGGCAATACCTGCGGAGCAACGACCTGTACGTACTCGAAGTGCGCGAGAAGCGGCACAAGCGCACGGGAACCCGGCGCGGCGTTGGCCTGGCCGACATCATCCTGTTCACTCGGCATCTGCGCACCATGCTCATGGCCGGCATGCCGCTCCTCAACGCACTCGAAGCGCTGGCCGAACAGAGCGGCAGCGCACGACTGTCCGAAGTCATTGACAGCATCGCTCGGTCCGTTGCCACAGGCAAGCCCCTGGCAACGGCCATGGGCCAGTACCCGAACATCTTCCCCGAACTGCTCATCACCATGACCCACGCAGGGGAGGAGAGCGGGCGACTGCCCGACACGTTGCAGGAAGCCTCACGTCAGCTCGAACTGCAGATGGAGATCCGGCAGAAGCTCATCAGCGCGCTCATGTACCCGGCGTTCACCCTCTTCGCCACCGTCCTGACGGTGACCGCCATGCTGGTGTTCATCGTGCCGGTCTTCGCCAACATCTATCGCGAGCTGAAAGCTCCTCTGCCGGCGATCACCCAGCTCCTCATCCGCATCAGCGACGTGCTGGTCCATCAGGGCTGGATTGTCCTCCTCTTCCTGATCGCCGGCCTGGCGGCGCTGCGCCGCTACTACAAGACCCCCGAGGGCCGTCTGCACATTGACCAGATCAAGCTGAAGATCCCCATGGTCGGGAACCTTGTGCGCAAATCCTCGTCTGCTAATCTGACCAGCAGTCTTGCGGGCCTTCTCGACAGCGGCGTTCCGCTAATCCAAGCGCTGCAGACGGCTTCGCGAGCGTGCGGCAACGAGGTGATGGCCGAGTCGGCGCGAGCCGCCGCCCACAACCTGGCGCTGGGCCGGCGGCTCTCATCGGAACTTGAGAGGGGCGGCCACTTCCCCCCCATGGTGGTCCGCATGGTCGCCATGGCCGAGGAAGTGGGCGCCATGCCGGAGGTCCTGCGTCAGGTGGCCGCCGGCTACATCGAGGAAGTTGAGTACGCCATTCGTCGTGTCATGACGATCATCGAGCCGATCATGGTTCTATCGGTCGGCGCGATCGTCGGGTTCGTGCTCGTTGCCATGTACTACCCGATCTTCAACATGGGCAACGTGTTCCTGTCGGGAGCCTGATCCCTTATCACGGGTTGCCCCGACGCATCCTACCGCGGTCCCGGACCGCGCAAAGTTCATCTAGCCTCTGAAAGGAGAGGGAATCAAATGCAAGCGTATCGCAAGAGAGCAAAGAGAGGCTTCAGCCTTGTCGAACTGCTCGCCGTCGTGCTCGTTCTGGCCGTCCTGGCCGCCGTCGCCGTGCCTCTGTACATCAGCCAGCGCAAGTCGGCCGCAGGCCGCGCCTGCAAGGCCAACATCGCCGCCATCGCGTCGGCCGCATCGGCGTATGCGCTCCGTAACTCGGCATATCCGGCAACCGGCGCAGCGGCATGGTCCACCGCCCTGGTTGGAGCCAACGAAGGACTGGCAAAGTGGCCTGCATGCCCGCTGGGTGGCGCCTACGCCTGTACCACAAACGAAAACGGTTCCGCGCAGATCGCGTGCCCGAACGACGCCACACATGACGGGTATGGTGGTGCGGCAGGCGATTGGACCGTTGATCTGGCCAAGCCGGGTTCGGACTATCTTCCGTAACTCCGACTGACTTGGCTTCGGGGAGGTTCCCATCCGGGGCCTCCCCGGTATGCCTCTGGTCAAAACCGCTCCGACGCGCTATAATGCGCTGGGAGCTACATATCTGTGTTGGAATGCCGCTGAGTTCTGCGTGCGCCGTATGGGGCGCAGGTTGGGCGATGCGGCCGTAGGGCGTTATGCCGACGATCCCGCAAGCTGAAGCAGATCGTGATGCATTAGGTGCGGGCTCGGTGCGTCGTGTGGCGCATCGGGCATGTCCGACAAAGCGGGCCGTTGCCGCAGGACACTATCAACCATTGCGGAATGGAGGTAGTGCCAATGACCGTTCGACGCACGCGGAGATATGCAGCGTTCAGCCTCGTCGAGCTGCTCTCCGCTACTCTGATCCTGGGCGTGCTGTCGTCGCTGGCCGTACCGGTCTACACGAGTGCGCGCAAGTCGGCCGCCGGGCGCGTGTGCAAGGCGAATGAGGCAGCCATCGCCAGAGCCGCCACAGCCTGGGCGCTGCGTCACGATGGGTATCCGGCTGCGCTCGAAGGGTTTCTGGGGGCTCCGGAAGGGCTGGCCTGGACGCCGAGGTGTCCTCTTGGGGACGCCTATGCTTGGCAGACGAATCAGGACGGCTCGGTGACGCTGGTGTGCCCGAAGGCTGCCGAGCATGTCGGCTTCGGCGGAAGCGCCGCCGATGAGTGGATCGTCGAGCTTGCCGCGCCACGCGGCGATCAGTTACCGTAGGAGCAGTGCCGGTAACGAGCATATCTCGGACCGGAGACAGGCCGTCCGCCCACCTGGGGCGGGTGGGGATCGGCCCCCTCTACAGGCCGGCGCGCACCCACAGGAGGGAAGCGCATATGAAACATGTTGTTCGTTCGAAACGTCGGCGCGGCGCGGCGATGATCATCGCGCTCGCGCTGACACTATGTCTTACGATGCTCGTGGTTGCCACCCAGCTCGAGGTCGTAACTGAGTTCAAGACGTCGCGAACCGAGCGTGACTTCGAGCGCGCCCTGCAGATGGCAGAGGCAGGCGCCAATGCGTACCAGCATCGCCTGACATTCGGCACGGCGTCAGGCCAGCCGGGAGCCGCCCTCTTGCCGCCGCTGTACGAGTGGCCGGGAGGCGTCGCCCCAACGATTCAGCAGTTCCGGCAGGGCGTCCTGAACGGCACGTACACGCTCGTCCGATACCCGGCCGGGTCTCAGCAGGGTTACTTCGTGGGAACGATCGGCGCTCCGAGCGATACGGCCAACATTGTCTCGTACGGGTGGTCCAACGGCGTCGTGCGCCGCGTGAGCTGCATCGCCCAGACCGAGGCGGCGCCACAGGACATCGAGGACGACACCGAAGTGCATCCCTCCGGCGAGTACAACCTCTTCGCCGTGACACGCCTGGACGTCGAAATGAACACGACGTTGGCAGGCGCCCTCGGCAGCAACGGCACAGTGACGATGGGCGGCAACTGCACTGTGACCGGAGGCGTCCATCTCTTCGGACCGGACGCGTCGTTCACGGGAGACCAACACACGGACCCTGAAGTCACGACGAGCCCGGACCCCGTCATCTGGCCGACAGTGGCGCAGATCGCCGATCGGCTCTTCCCCCAGGGTGGCCTGAGCTGGCTCGCTACTCACAACGACAATGCCATGGCCACGGTCAACGGTGTCTCGCTGTCGGGCACCACGATTTCGGCCAAGAACAACGTAACGGTTGTGTTCACAGGCAAGGCAGGAGGCGCAAACTACTATCTGACCGACGCAGAATTCAAGAACGGCGGAACGATCCGCTTCAACAACACGAACGGACCGATCCGCGTCTGGATTGGCCCCAACGGCGGTTCAGGCGCGTGGTACTCCAAGAACAACGCCAACTTCTCGGTCACGTCCACCGATCCGGCCAAGGCGGTTCGGATGTACCTGGCGACGACAGGCGGTTTCACAGGCAAGAACAACGTGGACTGCAACTTCGGCATCTACGCCTACAACGCCGACGCCTACGGCAACAAGTGGGGCCACCTCGAAGTCAAGAACAACATGAACATGCAGGGGACGTTCGTCGCCAACCAGATCACCGCCAAGAACAACACCGCGGTTACGGCAGGCGGACCGTTCTGGCAGCCGCTCGGAGCGGCCTATTACGACATGTCGGTGTGGCAGGAGTGACCGACCGTGAGCGCCTGTGGCCGCGGCTCTCGCGCACATAGATCGCGCGTTCGCGCCATGACCATCATGGAGGCGCTGATGGCCGCGCTCATCGTGGCCATCGTCGCCGCGGGCGCCGTCGCCAGCTGGTCGTTGTCGTCGCGCGCAGCCGCGAACAAGCGCGCCACCGAAATCGGAACGGCCATCGCCACCTCGGAGATGGAGAGACTCAAGGCGCTCAGGTATCCCTACCTCACGCCTTCGCCGTTGCAGGGCGGACAGCCCGTGCCTACCGTACGCTGGTACGACAAGCTCGGCAACTGGCTGGGATCGGCGGCCGTCTCGGGCGATTTCCGCGCCGAATCCACGGTCACCGTGATCCTTGATCGCGATTTGCAGAGCAACAGCGAAGACATGAAAGAGATCGTCGTCCGGGTGTGGGACGGCGCTCGAACGACGCTGTACGGGACGGCCCGGACTCTGTTGACGTTCGGAGGGGTGTGATGTCCGGTCCCAGGTTCGGCTGCCGCTCGGGGCAACGGGGAGCTTCGCTCGTCGAGATGATGTCGGCGCTGCTTATTCTCGCCATCATCACGGCGGCGTCTTTCTCGCTCTACTGGTCGGGCAACCAGGCTCACCGGCGAGCGCGCTTCTACTCTAAGGCTCAGACCGACATCCGCCAGGCGCTCCGGCAGATGACCAGGGTCCTGCGATCGGCGAACTCGGTGGTCCCGCAAGGAACGATGGGCACGTTGGCGGGCCTTGCCAGCGGCTCCAATCAAGTCGTGGTTCGGCTCCCGCAGGGGGGCGGATCGTTCATCGAGTGTCGCTATTACGTGTCCAACGGGGTTCTGTATCAGCAGCGCAGCACGGATGCGGCCCCGGGAACCGCGCTGTTGACCGGCGTTACGGGCCTGACGTTCAACTATGTGCGAACGTTGGGCGGCGTAAGAACGGCGGTGGACGGAGCGCCATCGGTCGCAACCGAGGTCCAGGTCGCTATCAACGCGCGGCGCGGCAGCGTTACCACAGGCCTCACGGGATACGTTGCGCTCCGAACCAAGCTAACCGGATAGGGAGAAAGGCCGGCTGCGGCTGTCGGGTACCCGCCCGGCCGCCTGACCTCCGGCGAAACGAACGGAATGCCTGCAGACACCAGAGGAACCAATCTGGGGCTCTATCTTTCGCCCGAGGTGATCATTGCCGCGTTCTCGCGAACAGGACGCGGCCAGGTGCGTGTTGCCGCAGTCGGAACGACAACAACTCCGGGCGGGTGCCTGGACGGAGGCGGCATTCGGGACCCCATCCGCGTCGGCACCGCCATCCGCTCGCTGCTGCGTGGCATGCGCAGCCGCGCAACGTCTGCATCGGTTGTACTGCCGCCGTCCGCTTCGGCGATGCGCGCCTTTCGCCTGCCGGATGCACCCGCCCGTGAACAGCGTCTGCTCGTGCGCGGCGAGCTTGAACAGACAGGCGCGCTGCCGATCGGCACCGGAGCGTTCGGGTTTCTATGGCTTCAGGCTCCGATCGAGGAAGAGCGTCGAGAAGCCGACGTCTTCGCCTTCTACGCTGACGATGCGCTAGTAGACAGCGTTCGCGAGGCGCTCCGGATCGCCAACCTGCGGCTTGACGCGATCGAACCCTACTCCGTCTCGACAATGCGGGCTTACATGGCCGCGCGCTCCGACACCGGACCTGTTGCGCTCCTGTGCCCGTCGGCCGACCACACGGACCTGTGCATCCACGACGGCAGCCACGTGCGCTACATGCGGCGCATTCCGGGCGGATGGGAAGAAATGCGCTACACGCGGCCGCCGCTCGGCGATGCAGCCGCGTTGGGCGAAGACGGCTCGAACGCCGGAGCCTATGCGCCCGGTCTCGGCGCCGATCCTGCTTCCACTTCCGCCGCGTTCCTCGCAGCCGAAGTGGCGCGCAGCTTTGCCTTCTATTCCCGCGAATACCGCGACTCGGACGTTCCGAGGAGCCTTGTGGTACTGGCTCCCCAGACCTTTGCCGGCTCCATCGCCGAGGTCCTCGAAGGCGTCGTCCCCATCCCGGTGGTCGCCGACGATCCTGCGCACACGCTTGACCTCCCCGAGCCGGCCGAGGGCGAACAAGGGTCTCTGGGATACCTGGCCGCGGCCGGCGTCGGGTTCGGCGATCCCGGCGCGCTCATCCCCCACGTCGATTCGTCCCGTCAGGAAGCATCGGCCATCGTCAGACGGCGAGCGCCCAATGTATTGCTCATGGGGATGGCTGCCTCCACTGTGTGGATGCTCGTCAGCCTTGCCGCAACTGTGGCGCTCGCCCTGATGAACATGTCAGCCGAACAGCAGAGCTCGGACCTGCAGCGCCGTCTGGATGAGGAGTGGGCCAAGCGCGAAGCGCCCCAGCGCAGCCAGGAGATATTCACCGCGGCGCGAGCCTCCCAGCTCAAGACGGCTCTGCCGGCCGCGACGGTGCTCGCATCGGTGGCTCAGGCGTACACGGATCAGATAGCCATCAGGACAGTGAAGGTTGAGACGGGGGCAAAGGTCACAATCGAGGGGGATGCCCAGACGCCCGAGAGCATGCAGCAGTTCGCCGCTAACCTCGCGAAGACGCCGGGCGTTATCGGGCCCAGCTTCGACATGATGCACCAGGACGAAAACGGGAATCTGTCATTCCGGGTGCTCGGTTCATGTCAGGGTCTCGGGCCGGAAGGCCAGCCCAAGCAGGACGGGCAGTAGGCCATGACCGCATCTCGGCTATCACCCGCGGCGCAGCAACGCATCGCCATCTTGGTGCCCATAGTGGCGCTTGTCGTGTCCGTCTTCGTCGTCTACCCGAGCTATTTGCACAACCGCGAGCTTCAGGACGAGATCGCCAAGAAGTCCGAGCGACTGAACAACCTGTTGCAGACTCCCATGCCCCTTGCTGCGACGGTGCAGCCCGCCGCCGCCGACACTCCGTCGGAACCGCCGGAGTTTCTGGCCAGCATCCGCGAGTTGGCAGCCGAGTCGCGGTGCGAGCTGGTGGGCTTCGATCTGACTCTTCCTCCCGCGCCGCCGTCGGGCGAGAAGGAGCTGGCTCTCGGCGGCAACAAGCCCGAAGGCGCTACGAAATCCGAAGACACCTCACCTGTGCGTCCCGTGCGGGCTAAGATCGCGGTGAAATCCGACTACGACGGCGTGCGCCAGCTCCTGCGCGGCATCATACTTGCGCCGCGCCTGTATGCCGTCACGGCATGTGAAGTGATGCCTGCGGGCGACCCGGGCGTACCGGACCATTACGTCCGAGCCACCATCGAAATCGAACGCTACGTGCTCAAGAACCCGGAAGATGCCAAAGTGATCGCCGGCGAGCCTGCCGCGGGGTCGGGTGGTTAAGTGACTGGAGACTTCTGCCCCAAAGGGCGCCGACTGGAAAGGAACTGCAGCATGACGCAAGCACCGGACAAACGAGCAAGCCTGTCTCGCCGGCCAGGGGCTGTGCTATGCGCGACGCTTGCAGCAACGGCTCTGCTCGCCGCGGCCATGCGCGCCGACGAAGACCCCGACCGCGGGTATCGCGCTCGTCCGCGCACGCCGGCCGTTGGTGTGCCGACGCGCCCAAGCCGGCGGACCATGCCGACGGTCAGACCGGATCGCATATCGCTCGCGTTCAGCAACGTTGATGTTCGCGACGCCCTTGTACGCGTGGCGCAGTATGCCGGCATTGATGTCCTGCTTGCGCCGGGCGCCACCGGTAACGTCTCAATCAACCTGCGGGAGCGCACGCCGGATGAAGCGGTCCGCATGATCGCATCGGCTGCGGGTCTCTACGTCACGCGCGCTCAGGGAGCCTACGTTGTAGGCGGCGAGAACGAGATCAAACGCGCCGTCTCGGAGTTCGGTCTGTCCGAAGCCGTCGCGCTCGAACACATCACCCCGACGGAAGCCATCGAGTTCCTGACGAAGGTCGCGCCGACGGTGAAAGCTGAACCCAGCCGCACCGGCGTCGTCATGACGGGTGTGCTTGAGGACCTCCGGCGAGCGAGAGAGGCGCTTCGCGGCTATGATGTCGCAGCTCCCGTGGTGCCCGAGAAAGAGGACATGCGCCTCTTCGCCATCGAAAAGGCCGACCCCCAGAAGACCGAAGCCGTGCTCCAGCAGGCGTTCGAGGGGCTCCGGATCGTGCGCCAGGATCGAGTGCTGATCGCGCACGGGCCTGTCTCTCACCTCGAGGCGCTCGACAAGGCCGTCAAAGCGGTTGACGTTGCGCCCCCCGCTGAGCCCGAGCAGACCGAGATCGCCGTCTACAAGATGAAGTACCTGAACGCCGAACGGGCCGAAGAGGCGCTGAAGGACTTCCTGCCCAACGTCAAGATCGCGGCTTCTCCCGAGCCCAACATGCCGCCGACCGCCCTCTTCTACCCCCTGACGACAGGCGCCTTCAGCAGCGGCGGCGCAGGCGGAACGGGCTCAAGCGGGATGGGAGGCGGCATGGGTGGAGGTATGGGGGGTGGCATGGGCGGCGGTACCGGCGGGGCGGGCATGGGCCAGGGCTCAGGAACAGGCTCAGGCAACTACCAGCCTGCTTTCACCCGATCAAGCAGCATCATCCTCCATGGCAAGCGCTCCGATGTGCAGGCGGCGCTGCAGGCCATCGAACAGATGGATGTGCCCCAGCCCATCGTGCGCATTGACGCGAGCCTGGTGGAACTCTCGAAGGACGCTATAGACGAACTCGGGATCAACTGGTCGTGGAAGGACGGCCACTTCAGCTTCGCCCAGGACAAGTCCGGCACAGCCGAAGTTGACAGTTCAACGCGCCAGATATCCGGCTTCACCGCGAAACTCACTGCGCTGATCAACAAGAAGAAAGCCAGGATGCTGGCCAATCCGAACATCTCGTGCGTTGACAACGAGGATGCCAGCATCTTCATCGGAGAGCTGAGGCGCTTCCGGGGTTCGACCGTTGTCACGCCGGGCATCGGAACCGTCCAGGGCACCGAGACCGTGCCCGTCGGCGTTGCGCTGCTGGTGCGCCCGCGCGTGCATCCTGACGGCAATATCACGCTCAAGGTTCATCCGGTGGTGAGCACCGTAATGTCGTTGGTTGACGGCCTGCCTCAGACGGCCAGCCGCGAGGCGGACACGACCGTCCGGATGCGCGAAGGCGAGGAGCTCGTCATCGGCGGCCTCTTCAGGAACGAGACCATCGATTCTGTGGACAAGATTCCGCTGCTCGGCGATCTTCCGCTCGTAGGCAGTCTCTTCCGATCACGCTCCAACCGCAAGAGCCAATCGGAGGTCGTTGTGGTCCTGCGCGTCTACCCCGTCATGCCGGAACCCGCCCCGGCCCGCGACTTCAAGAACGGAGTAAACGGCGATGAATGAGAACAAACCCGCCAATCCTCTGGCAGTCGTCCTGCTGATCGTAGGCATCGTCGGCGCTCTCGGGTTCGCCTTGTATAGAGCGCTGGGACCCGCGGGAGCTCCGCCGAGCGCAAACGACAAGACCGCTTCGAAGGCAAACGGAGCAGCGCCCGAGAAGACGGCGGCCGCTTCGCGCCCCGTTCGACAACCGCTTGCGGGCGAGGACCTGGCGGTCGGCACGAACCCGTTCGGCGCAACGGCCAAGACGACCGCAATGACAACGCCCACGAAGCCGACCACAGCGCCACGACAGCCGGCGTCGGGTCCGCTTCCGGCTCCGCTCATGATCAGCCGTGACCGAGCCCAGCGAGCGCAGGCGCTCAATGCCTTTACGGCAAGCGATCGGTCCGCCTCGGTTCCGCGTGGCCTTCCCGCACCGTCAACACAGCCGATGCCCGTCAGCGTCGAGCCCGAACTGGTCGGAACGCTCATGGGCGGCAATCCCACTGCCGTGTTCAAGTCGGACAAGGCGATCGTGATGGTTCCGCAAGGCGGCGTCTACATGGGTTGGCGGATACTGCGCGTCAGCCACAGCGAAGCGACCGTCTGGAACGGCGGCGCCACGCTGCGCTTGCGCGTCGGAGCCCCTTCGGCGCCCGCCACTCGCAGTGCGTCCGGACCGCAGCCGCCGCAGGACTATGCGACGGCCGATATGATCGTCGTACACTACCGCAGCCTGCCCGCGCCAACGCGTCAGGACCTCGTGTACGGGCGCATCGAAGACCCGGCCCAGTACGGACACACCGATGAGCCGCAGCCGGCGGCTTTGCCGGACGAGCCCGAGCAGACCGCGCTACCCGAAAACCCTCCGGGCATCGTGGAGCCTGAACGGAACGTCACCATCGAGTGACCGGCTGACAGTCGCGCAAGACCCTGTGCGGACGCCGCTCGATCGCCCGGAACGGGCTGTCGAGCGGCGTTCGCGCTTCCCATTCGCACCCGACCGATGAAACCGACCCTCATGCCCCTCCGTCAGGTATCCTGCCGGACGCGGCGCATCTGTTGGCCCACGGACCCGCAAAGGGAGGCGCACGCCCGTGATCGAGATACTTGGGATCAGCAAGACCTATGGAGACAAACGCGCCGTTGACAACCTGAGCCTTGAAGTCCGCGACGGCGAGATATTCGGGTTCATCGGCCCGAACGGCGCCGGCAAGACAACCACCATCAAGACCATCGTCGGCATGCTCCGACCCGACAGCGGCACGGTCCGGGTCAACGGGATTGACGTGCAAACCGATGCGATCCGCGCCAAACTGGGCATTGCCTACGTGCCCGATACCCCAGATGTCTACGAACGCCTGACCGGCATCCAGTTCGTCAACTTCATCGCCGATGCCTATCGCGTGCCGCAGGAGGCGCGCGTCGGACGCATCGCTCAGCTCGCCGAGATGCTCGAGATGCGGGACGCCCTCGGTGACGTGATCGAATCGTACTCTCACGGGATGCGCCAGAAGATCGTCCTCATCGCCGCGCTGGTCCATGACCCCAGGGTATGGGTGCTCGATGAGCCCCTCGTCGGGCTCGATCCGAAGGCGTCATTCGCCCTCAAGGGCATGATGCGACAGCATGCCGACGCGGGCAACACCGTTTTCTTCTCGACCCATATCCTCGAAGTCGCCGAGAGACTGTGCGACAGGGTCGGCATCATCGTGCAGGGCAGGCTCGTCGCTTGCGGAACCCTCGATGAGCTGCGCACAGCGGCCGACTCTACGCTCGAGAGCATCTTCCTTGATCTGGTGGACCGATGAGCGCGCGTGCCATGCGGTCGCTGGTTGCGGTTCAGTTTCTGGCCGGTCTCAACCTGAACGCGCTTCTGGTCCGCCGCAAGCGCCTTCGCTCGTGGCTAGCCACAATCGGCATGGCGGCGCTGCTGTCGCCCAGCTACATTGCCATCGTGGCGCTTCAGGTCAAGGCGTTCGCGTTCCTGCGCAATAACGGCCTGCCCCTTGAGGATATGCTCCTCATCGGGATGTATGCCGCCGCACTGTTCATGATCCTCTTCGCAGGCATCCCGACCGTCTACGCTTCACTCTACCAGTCGAAGGAGCTGTCGGTCCTGCTGCCGCTGCCGTACAGTCCGTGGCAGATCGTGGCGGCGAAGCTTGCCGCCATCTACGCCGTTGAGCTGCTCGTTGGCTGGGCCTTCTTTTTGCCGACGCTGGTCACCTACTACGCCTACGGGTATGCCTCGCTCGTCCACCTGCCCATTGCGTTGATCGGGTTGATACTCATGCCCGTCGTTCCTCTTGCGCTGTCGGCGCTTCTCTGCATGCTTGTATCGAACATCCCCGGGGTCGGCCAGAACAAGTGGTTCTGGTACATCGGCATCACCGTCGCGCTGATCGGCGCGTCGCTGCTCATGACTTCCGGCATGATGGCCGAGGATGCCGGCGCCATGGCCGACTTGATCCAGATCCGGATGCGGCAGATCGCTCAGATTGGTCAGCTGCTCCCCGGAGTCCAGTTCGGCATGTACGCGCTCGTGGACGATCGCTGGACGGCGGCGCTGCATCAGGCCGCGAACATCGCGGTTTCGGTGGCTTACGCAGTTGCCGTGCTCGCGGTCGGAAGCGCCCTGTACATCGGCCCCATCTTGCGCGGCGACTCGGTTCGACGCAAAGTCAGAGCGCGCGCCGGCGCTGCAGAGACCCGCGGCTTTCCGGCTTCCTACGTTCGCAAGGAACTGCTCTGCACTCTGAAGGACCCGGCTGTCGCGATGAACGGCCTGGGAGGCTACATCGCCCTTCCTCTGCTCGGCGTGACCTATACGATCATGAAGATACAGTCGAAGGGCAAGGTTGACATCATTGGCCAGCTCGATGCCATGCTGCATAGCGAGCAGATGGCCACGCACCTGCCGTTCTTTGTTGTGGGAATCGCGCTGGGGCTTGCCTTGTTCGGCAGTCTGTCGTCATTGTTCGCCGCATCCTACTCGAAGGACGGCAAGCGGCTCTGGGTCGAGAAGTCGCTGCCGGTCGCTCCGTTTTCGATCTACGTTGGCAAGCTCCTGGCGGGATATGCGCTGGTGTCGCCTCTGAATCTCCTGACGCTCGGCCTTGCCACGTTGGTGGTGCCCTTCCGGCCGCAACACTGGCTCTACGTCGCTCTGCTCAGCCAGGTGGCGATTGCGTGGAACGGGGCTTTCGGACTTGCCATAGACGCCATGCGCCCCAAGCTGGTCTGGAAGGACACGGTACAGGCCGTGAAGCAGAACATGAACGTGGTGCTGGCGATGGGGGTCTCATTCGCGGGAAACGGCGCAAACGCGGGAATGCTCAAGGTGCTATGGGACCTGGAAGCCGCTCCCGCCGTGGTCTACGCGGCGGCCTTCGCACTCAACATGGCGCTTCTCGCCACAGCTCTGGCGGTCGGGCGCGCAGCCTCCAACCGCCTGCAGCGCGCACCTGTGTAGGCGGCCGAGGCCCGATCCTAACCATCTCCAGAAACGGGGGCTGTCCAGCCGTTCGGTTCGGCCACCGATGCAATGAACGACCGGACGGCAACGCGCATCTGAGACGCCGCTCGCTCAACCAAGGGAATGAGCTCCGCGATCCTTTCGGGCAGGACTCTCATATCATACGCATGCATGAACGCGTGACCGAACTCCCGCAACTCCATCAGGGTCTCCAACGCTTCCGGTCCGAACAGGGGCGGACGCACCCCGGGAATGTCGAGCGTCATGCGGCGCATGAGGTTGGCATACCATCCACCGTTCTCGCGAACGGTGTTTTCGAAGGCACGCGCGACCCGAAGCGCCGCCGCCTCTGCGGCATTGTAGGCGCGCGCAATGTGGAAGGCGGCAGCTTCGGCCGATGCGATCGTCCGGTCTTGCATCCGCTCGCGCGCCGTGAGCGCGGCATCGGCAATGACGCGTACGTCAGCGTCGAGTTCCGCAGCCAGTACAGACAGACCTACCTCATCCATAGCCCGCCCTCCCGCACGATCTCCGGGGCGCATCTGGTCTCGCCAAGAATGCAGAGGTCCACGGGCCGCCCGATGTGACGAGACGCGACAACGCCACCAATGTTGAGGCCAGCGTGCGAAGCCTCAGCTCTTCGAAACGCTCACGGCGAGCACATTCGGCGCGCCTCAGAACGTCCATCGTGTGGCTCACATTCCCATTATACAGCGCGCTTCCTGCGGGACGACCCGAAGGACGGCAGGAACCGATGCGCCATGCACAGAAGGACGCAGTCGGATGCGATGCAGCATACAGGAGGTGTGAAATGCGAAGATGGTGCCTGATCTGGCCGGCTGTCCTGGCGATCGGCGCCGCCGGATGCGCGCGTGCCCAATCGCAGGGCATTGACGGCTCTGCTTGGACGATCGCCTCCTCGGGCCAGAGGTCTTCGGGCATACGCCTGCTCGAAGGGGCCGACGGCTTCCACACTCCGTCCGTCAAGGGCAACCTGGCATGCGTCGCCAACAAGCCGGGCACGCAGCCGCCTTCGACGTACCTGTACTTCGCCGTTGCCGCCGAACGCAAGCGGAGCGTTCGCGCTCCCCTGTATGTGACGGTCGAGTACTTCGACGACACCCTCGGCGGGACAGTCACCCTTGAGTACGACAGCACTACGGGTGACGCCATCGCCGACAGATACCGACATGCCGAAGGCCGCGCGGGCGGGTGGACGCTGGGCACCAAGGGCTGGCGCAAGGCCCATTACGAACTCAGGAAGCCTCGATTCGCCAACCGACAGAACTGCGGCGCCGACTTCCGCCTCAGCGGCACGCGCCTGTACATCAAGCGCGTGGCCATCACAACGCGAAGACCCCAGGATTGGGAAAAGGTGAACACCATGCCGAACGTCAAGATAGAGCAGAAGGTCAAGATCGGCGCCGGAGGCCAGTTGATCGTCGGAGGCTTCGATCCGGCTCGCGCCGGCGACGTGCCAGCGCAGACGGCCGCGCTCGACGCGGCCATGCCGGGCCTCAAGTCCCTTGGCGTCACCAGCCACGAAGGCTACGTCCGCTGGAACCTGTGCGAGCCGAGCGAGGGCAAGTACGACTGGAGCGTCTACGATGCCTACGTGCGCATTTACAAGAAGCACGGCATCAAGTGGGTCCCCTTCCTGATCGTCGGCTCGCCCTACAGCCTGCCGGACTGGTACTACAAGAAGCCCGGCTCTCAGGGCTACGTCTGCCTCGAGCACGGTCAGGAGTCCGACGTTCAGTCGCTCTGGAATCCCGTGCTCAAACGGCATGTCGCCCGCTTCATCAAAGCCTTCTGCGAGCATTACCGGGATCAGGGCGTCATCGAGACCATCCTGCTCGGCGTGACCGGCAACTACGGCGAAGCCATCTATGTCGCCACCGGCAACGACTGGACGGCCGACATCCACGGCCCATATCACACGCACGGAGGATTCTGGGCAGGCGATCCATACGCAATCGAGAGCTTCCGCCTCTGGCTCATCCGGAAGTACGGCGGCTTCGACCGGCTCCGCGACGCTTGGAGGCCGGACGATCCCGGCTCGGCGCGCGCCCCCGGGAGCATCACGGATGTCAAGCCGTTCCTGAAGCGCGATGCGCCGAACGAACGAGCCTGGCTGGACTTCTGTGACTGGTACATAGGCTCCATGACCGAGTGGTCCCGTTGGTGGCTTCACGAGACACGGAAGCACTTTCCGAAGGGAGACATCCAGCTCTGCACTGGCGGCCATGCGCCGCCCGAGCACGGCGCCGACTTCGGAGACCAGTGCAAGATCGCCGCAGAGATCGGCGGCGGCGTCCGCATCACCAACGAGGGAAGCGACCTGCGGGGCAACTTCAGCATGACACGTTGGGTCGCGTCCGCCGCGCGGCAGTACGGCGCGAAGTTCAGTTTCGAGCCTGCGGGAGAGGTCAATCAGTGGGGCGTCATCAGCCGCGTCTACAACGCAACAGCTTCGGGCGCGGACGGCCTTCACTACTACTTCCCCAACCTGTTCGGGTCGGATGAGGCTCGGGCCAACTTCGAACGCTGGGGCAGCGAGTTCAAGCAGCGTGAGCCTATCGTCGAGATCGCCGTCTACTACCCGCAAACGCATATCAAGCTGAACGGCAACGACTTCCTTGAGCGCCTGCAGACGTTGCGCGATCGCTTCGACTTCGCCTATGTCAGCGATGGCATGATCAGGGACGGCGGGCTAAGCCGTGTGAAGGCGCTCCTGCTGCTCCACGGCAACGTTTCCGAAGCGGCCACGTGGGCGAAGATCGCCGACTGGGTGGCTTCGGGCGGCCTGCTGATCTACGCCGAAGGCATGGGCCGACTGCGCTCCGTCGAAGGCGACGATGCATGGCACGATCGCATACTGAAGCCGTCGGGCAAGGGGCGCGTGCTGACGTTCGCAGGCCTGAGCACAACCCGAGAGTTCCGCGACTTCGCGTCCAAGGCCCTGGCGTCGGCGCCTGAGCTGTCGGCTGCCACACGCAAGATGGTCGCGGCCGACGGCGCTGAGGACACCGTGTTCGTGACGCTGATCGAACCCGGGCAACTTCTTTGGCTGAACCATTCGCTCAACCCGGTCACCAAGCTCGGCAAGATGATGCCCGCCTGGAGCATCGCGACGACCGGGCTCGAGTAGCGCCATGAAGATCACCCACCTCGAGACGTTCAAAGTCAAGCCGCGCTGGCTCTTCCTGAAGGTTCACACCGATGAAGGCATTGTCGGCCTGGGTGAACCGATCCTCGAGGGGCGGGCGGACACCTGCGCCGCCGCGGTCAGAGAGCTTGAGCCCTACCTTATCGGCCAGGACCCTCGCCGCATTATGCACCACTGGCAGGCCATGTATTGCCATGCGTTCTACCGGGGCGGTCCAATCCTCACCAGCGCGCTGTCTGGCGTCGAGCAGGCTCTCTGGGACATTGCGGGCAAAGCAGCCGGGCTTCCCGTCTACGCGCTCCTGGGCGGCCCGACACGCGATCGCATCCGCGTGTACCACGGGGCCAGCGGCGCGACCCCCGAACAAGCTGCCGCTTCGGAACGGGCATGTGTCGAGCGCGGCTTCACGGCCATCAAGACAGCCATCGCGGGCGGGCGACCGGCTCGGATTGTGGAGACCATGGGCTTCGTCGAACGTGTCGAGGCCACATCCGCGGCGATGCGCGACGCCGTGGGCAAGGATGTTGACATCGCCATAGACTTCCACGGCGCCGTAAGCCCACAGACCTCGGCTCTTCTCATCAAGGCTCTGGAGCCGTACCAACCCATGTTCGTCGAGGAGCCCGTCCAGTGCCAGAACGTGGATGTCCTGGCCGATCTCGCGCACAAGACGCACATTCCCATTGCCACGGGCGAGCGCCTGTACACCAAATGGGGCTTTCGCGAAGTACTGGAGAAACGGGCGGCATCCATCCTTCAGCCCGATCTGTCGCACGCAGGCGGCATCATGGAGTGCCGCATCATCGCGGGCATGGCCGAAACCTGCTACGCCGGCATGGCCCCGCACTGCCCGTTGGGACCGATAGCGCTGGCGGCTTGCATCCAGCTTGACGCCTGCATCCCCAACTTCGTGGCCCAAGAGCACGGCACCCTTGGCGAGGGCTATCTGAAGGCCCCGTTTGTCCTGAGAGACGGCTATGTCGAGCTGCCGACCGGACCCGGCCTCGGCATCGAACTCGACGAGGACGCCCTCGCGGACAAGATCACCGACGATCCATGGCACTGCCCGGAGCTGTACGATCCGGATGACGGCTCCGTGTGCGACTGGTGAGTGGCAGATGCGCCCCATCACGCGTCGAGGGTTTGTGGCTCAGTGCGGAGCTGTCATGACCATGCGCATCACCGAGTCTGATCCGCAGCATGGCCGCAAGCCCAACATCATCATCATGCTGGCCGATGATCTCGGGTATGGCGATGTCGGGTGCTTTGGGCAGAAGGTGATCCGAACCCCCAACGTGGACAAGCTGGCATCGGAAGGGGTGCGGTTCACGCAATGCTACTCGGGAAGCACGGTCTGCGCGCCGTCGCGAAGCTGCCTGATCACCGGCCAACATACCGGTCATACGCGGGTGCGCGGCAACGCCTATGTGACTCTGGAGCCGGACGACCCCTCCATCGGAAAGGTGATGCAATCAGCCGGCTACCGAACGGCCATTATCGGCAAGTGGGGTCTCGGTGAGCCCGACACCACAGGCGTGCCGAGCAAACAGGGGTTCGACGAGTTCTATGGATATCTGAACCAGGTTCACGCTCACGACAGCTTCCCGACCGAGCTATGGCGCAACAACCGCCGCGAACCTCTCCCTGCGAACGCCGAGAAGAAGCAGGGAGCCTACTCCAATGACCTGTTCCTCAAGGAATCGCTCAGTTTCGTCGAACGGAATCGGAACCGGCCGTTCTTCCTACTGTGGTGGCACACCATTCCCCACGCCTTTCCGGCCCAGCGCACGATCGAAGTGCCGGAGATCGAACCCGAATTCCGCGACAAGCCCTGGCCTGAGATCGAGAAGCGCTTCGCATCGGTCGTCACTCGCATGGATCGTGATCTCGGCAGGATGATGGCTCACCTGAAACGGCTCGGCCTCGACCGCGACACGATCGTCGTGTTCACCAGCGATAACGGTCCGCAAGCAGTGCCTCCCCACGATGCCGACTTCTTCGACAGCAACGGCCCGCTCCGCGGCATCAAGCGGGACCTTTACGAGGGCGGCATACGAGTGCCGACGGTCATTCGCTGGCCGGGCTGCGTCAAGGCCGGGACCTCCAACGCAACCCCTTGGGCGTTCTGGGACCTCCTGCCGACCTGCGCCGCCATCGGGGGAGCGAAGCCGCCTCGCGGCATAGACGGAGTCAACGTGCTACCGGCGTGGCTCGGTAAGCCGATCCCCCAGCATCCGCCGTTCTACTGGGAGTTCACCGAGCGGGGCTTCGAGCAGGCCGCGAGGATCGGCCACTGGAAGGCGGTTCGCCACGCACCTGACAAGCCAATCGAGCTCTACGATCTCCGAACGGACAGCGGCGAAACCCACGACATCGCCGCAGCCAATCCGGCAGTCGTCAAGCGCATGGAGGCCTACCTGAAAGCCGCGCGGACACGCTCGGACAAGTTCCCAAACCCATAGCGCAGCGGACCCGTCCGACTCGTCCGACTCGTCCGACTTGTCCGACTCGTCCGACTCGTCCGACTGGTCCGACTGGTCCGGCCCGTCCGATCGATCCTTTGAACCCGCGGCTGCGTAGAGGACCCTCCGCACCCGTGGTGGAACCTTATTCGTCAACGGCTGCATCCGCAATGCGTCGCGCAGGCGTCCCGCCTGCAACTTGACGGATCTTCGGGAGGGCGCCATCCATGCATGCCAGTGACGTGATCTCGCGCCGAGACCTGCTGCAGGGCGCGGCAACGATGGGCATCGGCTGCACGATTGCCCACGCCCGCTTGAATCCGCCGGAGCTGGACGAGCGCATACGCGTCGGCAAGGACCGATGGTCATTCGTCGGCGCGAGGACCGGTCGGCCGTTCGTTCCCTTCGGGTCCAATCTCGTCCTCACCGACAAGGAGGACCTCGACATCTTCGGACCCCGTTTCTCCCGAAGCCGGTATGAGACGATCCTCGACGCCTGCAGATCGCTCAACCTGAACATCCTCAAGGTGTTCCTGCCGATCGGAGCGGTTCTCCCCGACCCGCAACACAACGACCGCGCGATACCTGCGGCGGGATACTTCGACAATCTGACTGTCTTCCTCCGGATGTGCCGGGCGAAGGGCATCCGTGTCGTTGTGACGCTGGCCGAGTGGCGCGGCTTCGAGTGCCGATGGTGGCAGGACGGCGGCCAGTACTGGGGCAGGCGACCCTGGAAAATGGATGCCGGTCCCGATTCGATCGCGGTCCTGTGCGACTTCTGGCGTCAACTGGGCGCGGCATTGCGCCACGAGCCGGCCGTATTCGCGTACTCCCCCGTCGTGGAACTGACCACCCCCAGCGGCAACCTCACGCCGCCCTGGGCTCCGCCTCCGGATAGGATCGGCATCATGCCGGGCGAGATCGCGCTATGGTACTGGCGGCGCTGGCTCCGGGCCAAGTACCGGACGCCGGAACGTCTGAACCGGGCATGGCAGACCGCGCACCGCTCATTCGACGACATTCCCGAAGTGACCTACGCCCATGACCTTCCGGCCAATCGCTATGCCGAACCCGAAGCCATGATCTTCGACTACCAGAACTTCCGCGAATGGACCACCATGCGCCACCTGCTGCCCCAGATTGCCGCCATCCGCAGGGCAGATCCGGGACGCATGGTAACCATCAGCAACCATGAACGAAGCTGGAACCTGTGGACCGGCGCTGCCAGGCACTTCCTCGGCTACACGCCCGCCGAGCAGTCGCCCTACATTGACTACATGACCTATCACTGCAACCGCGACGTCAAGGACCTGCAGCGGGAGCCGATGGAGTTCCATCTGCGCGAGATGGAGGTCATGCTCCGTTTCAGCCGCGCCGGCCGTCCCATGCCGGTCGTCATGGAGGAGTTCACCTTCGGCTCATCCGACCCCAGGCAGACAGCGGAGATGCAGGCGCTGATGGTCCGGCGCTCCGTCGGGCACGCTTCAGGGTGGCTGACCTGGTACCTTCAGTACCCCAGAGGCGCCAATGTGGCCGATTCCGCCCATCCGTCCGCCTGGCTTACGGAGTCGTTCGAGCCGACGCCCTGGGGCCTCACAGCGAGGTCGCTTTCGGCCGAGCTGCGGCAGGCCGACCTCCGAAGGAAGCCGCCGCGCCGCGTGGTGACCCTCGATCGAAGAACTGAGCTGGTTCCGAAACAGACCGGCGCTCTGATTGACACCATGTTCCGATACGACCAGCTCGAGCAACCAACCGATTACCGGATCAACTACGAGCGGGACCTGAGGCTTTGGCTGTAGAAGACCGCTTGTCCATACGCGCCGAGGGTCCCGACGCATGCGCGGGACCCTCATTGCATTCGAAAGCCGACGACCGCGTCAGAAGTCCACGCTCTTGTACTGCGGCAGATAGTCCTTGTTGACCGCGAACATGTCCTTGACCATGCTGCGGATCTCTTCCAGCGAGAGCACCGCCGACGTCAGCGGATCGTAGCAGATGGACCAGAACGCCGGTCGAGGATCGCCGGTCAGCGCCGATTCGACCGCCATCTCTTCGTTCTGCGCGCTGATGGAGCAGAGAGCCGCGCACTGAGGCGGCAGCGAGCCCACGTGCATCGCATCGAGACCCCGCTTGCTTGCCAGAACCGGCACCTCGACGCAGCACCCCTCGGGCAAGTTGTCAATCAGCCCGAAGTTGCGCACGTTGCCGTTGAACTCGAACAGAGCGCCGTCGCCACAATAGGCATTGATGATGCTGGCCGCATACTCGTGGCCTCGCTTGAGGTCAATCGGCTCGTCCTTCGCCAGCCAGGCCTCCGTCTCGGCCTTCCACGTGTCCTCGCGGCGCAGGTACTCGTCGAGGATGTAGGCATAGACACCCGGGTTCCAGCCCGTGCCGTGGGTGCAGTACTTCTCGATCAGGTCGGGCCGCTTGCGGAACCAGGCCACATATTCCGAGTTGTGCCCGCTCGACTCGGTCACGTAGTATCCGAGGTGCTTGAACATCTCGTTCCGAACGATCTCTTCCTTGTAGATGTCCGGCTTCTCGACGGCCTCGCGAATGAGCGGATAGGCGTCCTTGTTATTCCACTTGAACTCGATGTAGAACGCCTGATGGTTGATGCCTGCGCAGAGGTATGTGATCTCGCTCATGGGCGCGCCGATCCAGTGCGCCAGCATGCCCGCCGTGCCCTGCACGCTGTGGCATAGGCCGCTGAGCTTGATATCCGAGACGCCCTGCATGGCGCGGCAGAGCATCGCCATGGGATTCGTGTAGTTCAGCAGAATCGCGTCGGGGCACAGCTCCTCCATGTCCTTCACGATTCCGACCATCACCGGGATGGTGCGCAGGGCCCGAAACACGCCGGCCGGACCGCGCGTATCGCCGACATTGATGTCCACCCCATACTTCTTGGGGATCTCGATGTCATGGCGCCACACGCTCGTCGGTGCGGCAAGGATGGTGCACAGCACGGCATCGGCGCCGTCGAGGGCCTGGCGTCGGTCCAGCGTCGCCTCGACCTTGGCCGGGTAGTTCCCCGCCTTGACGATCCGCTTGACGGCCGTCTCTGCGAACGCAAGCCGATCCGGATCAATGTCCATCAGGCTCAGGGTCGAGCCGGCCAGCTCGGGGAAGGTCAGAATGTCGCGAACCAGGCCGCGCGTGAAGCCGAGGCTGCCGGCTCCGATGAACGTGATCTTGGGCATGGAAGGTGGTCTCCTGTAACGCTTGCGGACGCATGTCCTCTTGGTCCGCTGGTGGTATATGCTACCTCAGCGGGAGGGCGAGGTTCCCGCCGAGCCGCCGATCGGCCAAACCAATGATGTCATTCCCTCGGCGCGCCGGATGTGTCGCCGTTCGGATGGCCGCCGTTCCAGTTGAACACTCCGCCTCCTATCCGGCCATATTCGGCGCTGTGGTTGGCCGGGCCGTAGTGCGCCACGGTAATGGTCTGAACGTGCCCGTCAAGGGCCACGATGTTCATCTTGCGCTCGTGCGGCGATGGGTAGGCCAGTGGATCGGCGCCGGTGTCCCAGTACGTGTGGGTGATCCACGGTGTGTTCGGCGGATCAAAGGGACTATGGGCTCGCCTGCGCCCTGCCTCGACGAGCAGAGCTGTGCCCTCGGGTATCTCGACGTTCTCGATTGGGAACGGTCCCGGGAAGAAGTGGCCCCAGAACCGAGAGTTCAACGCGTAGCTGCAACGGAACGTGAAGCCCTTCTCCCTGTGCTTGCCTTCTCCGACGGGGTTCCAGGGGCACTCGAGGATCCTCTGACGGTCAATGTACATGCGCAGCAGGTCAACCCAGGTCCGATGGCCGCCCGGAGCGGCGCGGTAATCCGGCGGCGGGAAGCGATAGTCGTGGTCCTGCGCGTAAAGAAGCAAGGCCATGGAAAGACGCCGCATATTGGTCTGGCAGCGCACCCGGCCCATCTGATACGAACGCAGCCGGAGCAGCGGAACCGAACCGGCGATCACGGCGACGAGCAGCACGGCAAGCGCCACGAAGGTCCATCGGATGCGCGGGGCGCCCGCCGAGCCGCTAGGTTCTGACAGCGAAGACTCCATCATTGCCGGATTCGCGACCGGCCGGCCCCTATCCTCCTCGCAATCGGCCTCGGCGAACCATCCTGTGACGAACCCAACTCAGGCGCGAATGGCGAGCGATGACGTGATCACGGTTGGCGCGCTCAGATCGCGCAGGGCGATGCGCGCCCTCGCAAACACCGTCCCGAACGCGACCGCGGCTGCCGCCTCGGAAAAAACTCACCGAATCTCGCCAACCATAGTTCGATATTTCTAGAACTATGGTAATATCGTTGCCGTGGACGATGCTACTGTGAGGCTGGCCGCGATGTGCAAGGCGCTTGGCGATCCCATGCGTTTGCGCATGTTCGCGTTCCTCAGGTCGTGCAGCTGCGCGGTGGCCCTCGACGACTCGGGATCCGCGCGACGGCTGGAAGGCCCCACCGTCGGCGAGGTCTGCTGCCACATCACGGGCATCGCCAGAGTCACGTCAACTCTGTCGTTTCACCTGAAGGAGCTGCGACGCGCCGGACTTATACGCACCGAACGGCGCGGCAAGCACATCGTATGCTGCGTCAACGCTGAGGCCGTCGAGGACCTCCGCCGATACCTGGCCGGTGACACGGCCGACGACGGCGACTGCTGCGATGCCGAAGGAGACACGTCATGAGCGATGCTCAGGGAGCGCAGGGCGTACTCGATACGGTCCGCAAGCGCTATCGCGCCGCTGCGAAGCTGGTGCTGGAAGGCAAGAACAGTGCGTGCTGCTCGTCCGGGGGATCAGCCGGGTCGTGCTGCGAGGCGCTCCCGGGCGCTGACCCCATCACGGGAGACCTCTATGCACCGGAGGAGGTAGGCAACCTGCCTCCAGAGGCCTTGCAGGCGTCGCTGGGCTGTGGCAATCCGACGGCGCTGGCGAGCCTCAGCGAAGGCGAGGTCGTGCTGGATCTCGGGAGTGGCGGCGGCATAGACGTTCTTCTCTCCGCAAGGCGCGTGGGTCCGAGCGGGTTCGCACACGGCCTCGACATGACCGACGAGATGCTCGAGATCGCCGAACGGAATCGCGCTGCCTCGGGCATCGAGAACGTTCGCTTCCTGAAGGGGCACATCGAGGATATCCCGCTCCCGAACGACTCCGTTGACGTCATCATATCCAACTGTGTCATCAACCTCTCGGGCGACAAGGACCGCGTTCTGCGCGAGGCTTTTCGCGTCCTCAAGCCCGGCGGCAGGCTGGCCGTATCGGACATCGTATGGAGGCTACCGGTGCCTGAGGCGATTCGCCGGAGCGCGGACCTCTGGGCCGGATGCGTCGCAGGGGCTTTGCTCGAGACGGAGTACCTCGCCAAGCTCGAGGCCGCCGGGTTCCGCAATGCCTCCGTCACGCCGACCCGAACCTATTCGGCGGAGGATATGGCCAGCATGATGCAGGCGACCGACAACGGGGAGCTTCCGTCGGGCGCCATGATCAGCGCGTTCATCCGCGCGGAGAAACCGAGATCATGACGAACATCCTGTACGTATGCGTTCACAACGCCGGTCGTTCCCAGATGGCTGAGGCCCTGACCAACCACCTTGCCGCGTTGAGGAAACTCGACGTGCGCGCCGAGTCGGCCGGCACTGTGGCAGGCGAGCGCATCAACCCGATGGCGGCCCAGGCGATGGCCGAGATCGGCATCGAGATGAGCGGCCACCGTCCAAAGCAGCTCACCCAGGAGATGGCGGATCGCGCGGATCGCATCATCACCATGGGGTGCGGAGTGGACGCCGACGCTTGTCCGGCAAGGTTCATGGTTACCGAAGACTGGGGTCTGGACGATCCGGCCGGACAGCCGATCGAAGCCGTGCGCCGCATTCGCGACGAGATCAAGACACGTGTGGACGCATTGCTCGATGAGTGCAAATGACATAGGCTGCCCTGCCGGGCGCGAGACGGGATTGTCGTTCCTTGATCGTTACCTGACCCTATGGATATTCGCCGCAATGGCGCTGGGGGTCGGGCTGGGCTACGCGTCGCCGGGCGTCGTCGAGACCATCACCGGTCTGTCGGTGGGCACCACATCCATACCGATCGCGGTCGGCCTGATCCTGATGATGTATCCGCCGTTGGCCAAGGTGAAGTATGAGGAGCTCGGCGAGGTTTTCCGCAACACTCGCGTTCTGATCCTGTCCCTTGTTCAAAACTGGGTGGTCGGACCGATACTCATGTTCGCCCTCGCGGTTCTGCTGCTTCCGGACAAGCCCGAATACGCCATCGGCCTGATCATGATCGGCCTGGCGCGGTGCATTGCCATGGTGATTGTTTGGAATGAGCTGACTAAGGGCGACACCGAGTACGCCGCCGGCCTCGTCGCCGTCAACTCAATCTTCCAGGTGCTGTTCTATTCGGTCTACGCGTACCTGTTCGTCAAGGTGCTGCCGCCACTGATCGGCGTCAACTTCGGCGACGTTGATCTGTAGAAGATCACCATCGCTTCGATCGCGGAGAGCGTCTTCATCTACCTCGGGATACCCTTCATCGCAGGGATGGTGACCAGATTCCCCCTGATCCGAGCCAAGGGCCGCGATTGGTACGAGCAGCGATTCATACCTCGCATCAGCCCGTTGACACTGATCGCCCTGCTGTTCACGATCGTGGTCATGTTCTCGCTCAAGGGCGAATACATTGTCCGCATTCCGCTCGACGTGCTTCGCGTTGCCATCCCCTTGCTCATCTACTTCGTCGGCATGTTCCTGGTGTCGTTTCACATGAGCCGCAAGCCTGGGGCCGACTATCCGAAGTCGGCGACACTTTCATTCACGGCGGCGAGCAACAACTTTGAGCTTGCCATTGCGGTGGCTGTGGCTGTCTTCGGGATCAACTCGGGCGCAGCATTTGCAGCCGTCATAGGCCCCCTCGTCGAAGTGCCGGTGCTGATCGGTCTGGTGAACGTTGCGCTCCGCCTTCAGCGGCTGTGGCCCGCCCGGACGACGACTAGCGCTGGCGACGCGGGAGCCGGTGCCGCATTATAGGACGCGCAGCGTGTAGCCGTCGCTTCTCGCGACGCTGCGGCCCGCCTGGACGAAGGCAAGCGGCGGCGAAACGGGAGCCGGTGCCGCACCGTAGGACGCGCAGCGTGTAGCCGTCGCTTCTCGCGGCGCCGTGACTCGGCCCATCCGCGGCGTCCAACACATCGGCGTCAATGAGCGCCGACCGTCGCTTCCATCCGGGCGAAGGTTTACTTCCGCGCCGAGGTGAGCTATAATCTCATCCCGCAACAACGACCCCGACGGTCGGGGTCGTTTGCGCATGTGTTCGTCGCCGCAATGCGCGACGAACCGGCCAGGTACCGTCATGGACTACAAACATACGCTGAACATCACGCTCAACGACCGCGATCCCGGCGCCATGTCGCAACGCGCCAACCTGCCGACGCGTGAGCCTGAGATTCAGCGCCGATGGGACGAGATCGGCCTGTACCGCCTGTCGCTGGAGAAGCCGGCCCCTTCGGGCACTTTCATCCTTCATGACGGACCGCCCTATTCCAACGGCGACATCCACCTCGGCCATGCCCTCAACAAGATCGCCAAAGACATCATCGTCAAGTACCGCACGCTCCAGGGCTATCGCGCTCCCTATGTTCCGGGCTGGGACAACCACGGCATGCCGATCGAGAACAACGTTGCCCGGGAGTTCCGCGAGCGGGGCGAGACCCCTGATCGCGTAACGCTGCGCCGCAGATGCCGGGAGTACGCCGCGGTTTGGGTCAACCGCCAGCGGGAGCAGTTCCGCCGTCTGGGCGTGCGCGGCGACTGGGACAATCCCTATCTGACGATGAGCGCCGACTTCGAGGCCCGCATCATCGAGGTCTTCGGCCGCCTTGCCGAGAAGGGCTACATCTACCGCGGCCTGAAGCCAGTGCTGTGGTGCGCCACATGCGAGACGGCGCTTGCCGACGCAGAGGTCGAGTACGGCGAGCACACGTCCATCAGCATCTACGTGCGGTTTCCCGTCCGGTCTGACCCGTCCGGTGTCTTCGGCTCCGCCGGTGACAATCCGGAACATGCGTATGTTCTCATCTGGACGACGACGCCATGGACCATCCCGGCGAACCTGGCGCTCGCGGTTCACGAGGACGCGGAATACCTCGTTCTTGCTGCCAACGGAGATCGGTACATAGTCGCCGAGCCGCTGGCGGCCAAAGTGATGCACGACATCGGCGGAACCGTCGGCGATGAGCTGCCGCACGGATGCGAAGTGGTCAAACGACTGCGCGGGCGCGATCTTGAGGGGCTTGTGTGCCGCCACCCGCTGTTCGATCGCGATTCGCCGGTCGTCTTCGCGCCCTATGTCACCATGGAAGACGGTACGGGCGTCGTCCACACCGCGCCCGGTCACGGCAAAGAGGACTTCGAGACGGGACGGTCCTATGGCCTCGAGGTCCTGTGCCCTGTGGACGCTTCGGGCGCGTTCACCCAACAGGCAGGCGAGCGCTTCGTCGGCGCGCGGATACACGGCGGCGAAGCCGACCGCAGAGTGATGGATGCCCTCGCCGAGTCGGGGCACCTTCTGTCCAGCCGGAGCTACTCGCACAGCTATCCCCATTGCTGGCGCTGCCACAATCCGCTGCTGTTTCGAGCCACCGTACAATGGTTCATGGACATTGACCACGAAGGGCACCGACAGAAGGCCCTCGATGCCATCGAAGCCGCATCATGGATTCCTCCGGTCAGCATCAACCGGATCAGGTCAATGGTCTCGGGGCGTCCCGACTGGTGCCTGAGCCGCCAACGCGCATGGGGCGTCGGCATACCGGCATTCTACTGTCGCGCGTGCGGCACGGAGACGCTCGACAAGCGCGCCATTGATGCCGTGCATGATCTCGTGCTCCGCGAGAATGCCGACGTCTGGTACGCCAGAACGGCCGAGGAGATACTCCCCGAAGGATTTGCCTGCGCAAAGTGCGGAGGCACAGCATTCGACAAGGAGACCGACATCCTCGACGTGTGGTTCGATTCGGGTTCGACGCACTTCGCAGTCCTGGAAAGCGACCTGCGCCCCGAGCTGACATGGCCTGCCGACCTGTACCTTGAGGGATCAGACCAGCACCGCGGCTGGTTCAACTCATCGCTGATGGTGGCTGTCGGGGTTCGCGGTCAGGCTCCCTATCGAACCGTCATCACCAACGGCTGGACGCTCGACGACACCGGCAAGGCCATGCACAAGTCGCTCGGCAATGTCGTGTCGCCGCTCGACATCATGGAGCGCTACGGGGCCGACATCCTGCGGCTCTGGGTTGCATCAACCGACTATTTCGAAGACGTCCGCTGCTCCGACGACCAGATCAAGCAGGTTGCCGAGGCTTACCGGCGAATCCGCAACACGCTGCGCTTCCTCGTGAACAACCTTGCCGATTCCACGCGAGGATTTTGCCGCTTCGATCCAGAGACGGACACGGTCCCGACCGACCGTATGCTGGGCCTCGATCGGTGGATACTGGCGCGCATGGGCCGTATCGCCGAAGC
>JBBIQU010000008.1:38594-49666 GCA_037442185.1 Chthonomonadales bacterium
GCTACGATGCCTACGAGTTCCACCGGGTGTTCCATGCGGTCCACAACTTCTGCGCCGTTGACCTCAGCGCGTTCTACCTGGACGTGATCAAAGACCGCCTGTACTGCGAAGGCGCCGGATCGCACGAACGCCTCTCGGCGCAGACGGCGCTCTACGCGCTGGCTCACGATCTGGCCGTCATTGTGTCGCCCATCCTGAGCCACACAGCCGACGAAGTATGGTCGCTGTTGGGCCTGACCGGTCCTCCGAGCGCTCAACTGGCTGACTGGCCGCAGATCCGAGTTGCCGAGGCAGAGGAACTGCTCGCCGCCTGGGAACCGGTGCTGGCGCTTCGGGAGACGGTGAATCAGGCGATCGAAAACGCAAGACAATCCAAGAAGATCGGCAACCCTCTGGAGGCTTCTGTCCGTATCGAAACTGACATCGCGAGCAGCATGGCGCTTGCGCCGTTTGTTGCCGACCTGCCCATCGTGCTGAAGGTATCGTCCGCATCGGTCGCGGGCATCGAAGGGACTGCTTCCCCGCAGGTGACCGTGGCGCCGGCAGACGGTACCAAGTGCGCCCGATGCTGGCTGGTCCGAGCGGATGTCGGAACTGACGCTACGCATCCCGACCTGTGCAGCCGCTGCGCCCGGGTCGTGCAAGCCGGACCGGCCCACTAGTATCCAATCTGGGCCGACGTACCTACGCACACCAACCAAGCCAACCGATCCCATGACTGCCTACTCGAGACATAACTGCCGCACCGGCGTACAGGACTGATCCCGAACGGGGAGCAGCCCGCGCACTCCCGCAGGCACCGCGACGGCGCCTGCTAGCGAGGAGACGGTAATGAGCACGAAGAACCTTTCCAAGTTGGCCAATCGCCTGATGTCTGAGAAGCGCAGGCTCGAAGCCGAACGCGCGCGCCTGATGGACCGTGGCAGCAACGGATCTGGCGCTCCCGAGATGGCCGACTACGACATGAACCATCCGGCGGACTCCGGTTCCGAGCTGTTCGACCGCGAGAAGGACCTCGCGTTGGCTGAGAACGTCAATAGCCTTCTCAACCAGGTCAACACTGCCCTTGCCAAGATTGCCGCCGATTCGTACGGGATATGCGATGCCTGCGGCAAGCCAATACCGGACGCCCGGCTGCGGGCGCTGCCCTATGCGACCATGTGCGTGACCTGCCAGGACCGCTACGAGGCCTGATGCGCGCCCGGGTGTTCTACCTGGCGGTCGCTGTGCTGGTCGCCTGCGATCAGGTATCGAAGGCGACCGTAATGCGCTATGTGCCCGAGTCCGGTCGCCCGATCATCGAGCCGTTCTTCTCGCTGACGCCAACGGTGAACTCGGGCGGCGCTTTCAGCCTCTTGCAGGCCCGCAACTGGGTGTTCGTGACCGTAGCGGTTATCGCGATCGGCGCGCTTGTCTACGCGTACCACTCCCTTCCGCGTTCGGACACCTGGCTGTCGGCTTCGCTGGCGCTCGCGCTCGGCGGCGCCATCGGGAATCTCATGGACCGGGCTCAGTTCGGCCACGTGCGCGACTTCTTCCACATCCATACGATCTCGGGCCAGACCCTCTGGCCCATATTCAACATCGCCGACTCCGCGATCACCGTTGCGATTGTGTTGCTCCTGATCCGCGCATTCCGGCCGGTCCGTACGATGGCCCGCGATGGCGTCACCGACCTGGCCGACGGCGCAGCCCCGGACGCTTAGGTCCCACATGCACCCTATCCTGTTCCACATTGGGCCATTCCCGGTACGCGCATACGGCGTTCTCATACTCATCGGGTTCTTCCTCGCCCTCCGCTACGCCATGTCCGAGGCGCGCCGAATGGCCGCCGGCGCAACCGATGGTCGGAACTCAATCACGCCCGATCAGGTCTTCGACATGTCCATCTTCGGCCTTGTCGCCGGCCTTCTCGGCACACGCATCGTCTACGTGGCGCTGAACTGGAACCTGTTCGCCGACAACCCCATCGAGGCGCTGAAGATATGGACGGGCGGCCTGTCATTCATCGGCGCTCCCATCTTCGGGTTCGGCTATGCTTGGCTCTATTGCCGCCGTCACAACCTGTCGTTTCTGTCGGCTGCCGACATTGGCGCGCCGGGGTTTGCGCTGGCCTACGCGTTCGGCCGCATCGGGTGTTTCCTGAACGGCTGCTGCTATGGCCACGCCTGCAATCTGCCCTGGGCAGTGCGCTTCCACGCCGATGGCACAAGCGACGCGCTGACGGCTCCAAGCCACCCGACACAGATATACGCCGCCGTCATGAGCCTGTGCATATTCGCCGTCCTCCATCGGCTCAGGCGCAGACAGCATCGAGACGGCGAAGTCCTCCTCGTCTACTTCATGCTGTATGCCGTCTATCGGTTCATCAACGACTTCTTCCGCGGCGGCGCGACCTCGAAGGCGCTTGCGTTCGGGCTGACCGACGGACAGCTTGTCGCGATTGTGGCGCTGCCCATTCTGGCTTTGCTGATGATGCGCCTGAGACGACAGGCTCCGGTCGCGGCGTAAGGGCTCAGCGTATCACGGAGCTTCGGCGATGGCCGGCACCGTGCCCGACGACCTGCTGAACTCCAGCTCGGCCTCGCCAAACGCCGTAAGCCGGCCCGGCTCCACACGAAGTTCCGTCAGCCGCACGGGCACGCCGAGTCTCTCGACGTTGAGAGTGTCGGCGAGGCTGCGGTTGATCCGCTCGCCCACCATCTGCGCGCTGAAGCCCGGGAGCGCCGCCCCGATGATGCTCACATCACGTATGTCAAGCCTGATGGCGATGCCTCCGACGATCTCCGGCACCGCCACCACGGCGAACGGGACCGCCAGCGGCCCCATCAGCTCGTAGCGCCCCGTGATCCGCACCTTGTCGGTCATGAGGCTCAGCGCCAGATCGCGAAGGCCTTGCTCCTGACGACCGACGAGCTGCCGGTTGAGCTCCTTCTCGTTGATCGTTATCTGCAGGCGCGCGCGAAGCAACGACGGCGCTGCTCCGAACGGAAGGCCGAGCCTCAGCTCGGAACACTCGACTGAGAGGTGCTGAACCGTAACCTGGTCGCCGAATCGAACGTCGCGGGCATTCAGCGTGACGGACGGCGAAATGATCTCCATGGCGTGCTAGTTCCCTCTTGACGCAGCCGGCTCCTGCTCCGTGAAGGAACCCGAGGCCCCGCTGCAGAACGGACTACGGACCATCCGGCCATATGACTTCAAACTGAGAGCCTACAGGAGACTGCCATCATGCTATCGTTCCTCGCTTGCGCCATTGCCACGGCGTCCGCCGCCGAAAGACATATCGGTCCGCTGGACAACCTCGCGAGGCCCTATCTACTGCCGGTACTCAGGAACGTTGCCCTCGGCGGCGAGTCCAGCTACGATCGAACCGGAGGCAATGACGACGGCTTCTCGGGCAAGTATTCGTTTCTGCGCAAGGAAGGCGACACGCTGGTGATCGCCGACCTCAAAGGCCCAGGCATTCTTCGGCGCATCTCGACGCCGACTCCGACCGATCTCCCGCTTGAGTTCACCTTCGACGGCGAAGCCGAGCCGCGCCTCCGAGCCCCGTTCCGCGATTTGTTTCTCGGCAAAGTGCCCGGCTTGCCCGCGCCTCTCGTCGGCTTTGGCGTCGGAGGCTTCTACTCGTACGTCCCGATGGCATACGCGAAATCCCTCAAGATCGCCTATCGTGGCCCGTTGATGAACTTCTACCACATTGGATACGTCGCCCTGCCCGAGGGCGTCCCCGTTGCGACCTGGACGCCCGATGACAGTCCTGAACTCAAGGCGGCATGCGACCTGATCGCGCAGACAGGCAAGGACATTGCCGAGCGGATGACGCCTCCGGGCGCGCACATTCAGCGTATGGCGGTCAAACGTTCGCTGGCGCCGGGCAAGACCGTCAGGCTGTTCGACGCCCGACGCGGAGGCAGAGTGGTCGGTCTGCGCATCTGTCCCGCATCCGCCATCGCAGGCAAGGATCGGGCCGTGCTCTTGCGCATCACCTTCGACGGCGCGCGCGAACCGGCGGTCCTCTGTCCCGCAGGGGACTTCTTTGGCGCATCCTGGGGCGATCCGGCGATGCGCTCGCTGGTCATGGGCACCGACGGAGACACGAGCTACTGCTTCCTGCCCATGCCCTACGACCGTTCCGCGCGCATCGAGCTGGTCTCCGAGCGCACGTCGGGAGCGCCCATACCGATCGAAGCCGAGATAGCGTATGCCGATGCGCCGAGACAGGACGACGAAGGACGGTTCTACGCCGTTTGGCGACGCGAGAACCCGACGACCGATGGAGTGCCGTTCACCTTCGTCAAGACCGAAGGGCATGGTCATGTCGTCGGCGTCGCCCTGCAGGCACAGGGCATGGAGCCCGGCGCGACGCCGTTCTTCGAGGGCGACGAACAGGCCATCGTGGACGGCAAGCTCGCCATACACGGCACCGGGTCCGAGGACTTCTTCAACGGGGGTTGGTACGACGTGCCCGGGCGCTGGGACAGGCGGACGTCCCTGCCGCTGAGCGGATGCCTCGACTACCAGAAGCACCTGGGACGCAGCGCGGGTTACCGGTTCATGCTGCCGGACCCGTGGGTCTACCGCCGGAGCATCGAGCTGAACATTGAGCATGCTCCCGAAAAGAACAACCTGCCCACCGATTACGTGGCCGTGACCTACCTGTACTCCGACAGACATCCGACGGGAGCGGGCACGGTTCCGCCGGTCGCCGAACGCGCAGTCGCGGACCCATCGAAAGTGGTCATTGCCGCAGGCTGGAGCATACCGGTGCAGGCATTCTCATTCGAGCGAGCGTCGCTGCGAAAGCTGCCCGAAACCATCGGCGGGCGCGGCGCGCGCGTCCTCTCGATGCGGGCCGAAGGCGGCGACGTGTTCGGCAGCCACTTCATCGAGATCGTCTGCGATGTGCCGGCAGCAGGGCAGTACCGCGTCTCGGTCGAGGCAGTCTTTGGGCCGGAAGTGGGCCGCGTTCAGTGGCACCGCAATGAGGCGCCGGTTGGACCGCCGGTCTCCATGTTTGCCGCCGACCGTCGCATCGAGACGCGCGAACTCGGCGTGGCGACTTTCGAAGCCGGACCCCAGCGCCTGATGCTCAAACTAACCCCGCCCGAGGGGCGTGATAGGCCGATCGGCCTTGACCTCGTCACGGTGACACTGGAGCGCGCGTAGCGCCACGTTCGCGCCCGTGGCGGCCTGCAGCTACGCAACGTATCAGCGCCCGAGCGTCATGAGCGCCGCGATCGTCATGGCGTCCCGGATGCGGCCGTCACGCACCATATCGGCAACATCGCTGAGAGCGACCATGGTGACTTCGATGCGCTCATCGTCATCGGGCCTTGCCTCGCCCGGCGCAAGCCCTTCGGCGACGTACACGTACAGCAGTTCGGTGCAGTACCCGGGCGCCATGTACATCGAGAAGAGGCGGCGCAGGGATGAGGCCGTGTAGCCGGTTTCCTCCTCAAGCTCGCGCGCCGCGCACCAGTCGGGGTCTTCCCCTTCCTCGAGCGTGCCTGCCGGTATCTCGAGGAGCCACTCGCCGACAGGATGCCTGTACTGCGTCACCATGACAATCCTTCCGTCGTCGGTCAACGGTACGATCGCCACGGCGCCGGGATGCTCGACCACGTCGCGCCGCAGAACGCCGCCTTCTTCATCGCGGATAGTGTCCACGCGGACGGCGATAACGCGTCCCTCATAGACACGTTCCGAGCTCACGTCGCCGTTCATCCTCGGCCCGTCTCGGGCGATGCCGACACTGCCTCAGGGCACGGCTGCGCTGCTGCGCGCATGCGCGGACGCACCGGCGTCCAGTTGTCCTTGGTGCCTGTGAACCACTGGCCTGCAACCAGTCCGGCTGCCGCCGCCGCAAGGAAGAATGCGCGCTCTTCGCCGATCCCGCGTCCCATAGTGGTAACCGAGACCCCGCTGTCCAGGAGCGCCTCGAGACCGGGCTCGGCCAGTACGGTCATGACCTCGTGCCGCCTGAGCAGGCCGACTTCGTCCAGAGTGCGACGCAGGCTCGCCGCCTGAGCTTGCGGCAGTCTCGGCAGCGGCACCAGCGCCGAACACAGCGCTATTCTCTGGAGCACGGTCAGAGTGTGATGGCTGAGACCGACGTGCCGGGGTCGCGGATCGGCGAAGCTCAGCCGGGCAACGGCGATGGGCGTCCCGTCGAGGGATGTCGCAGCGTTGAGCGCGATGCCCTGATCAATGCCGGAGAAGCCCAACGGCGTCCCGGTGCCGGTGTTCCCCGGGCCCTGACAGACGATGGCAATGTCGGCGCCGGCGGCGACTCGCGCCACCGCAAGCGCCGAGTAGATGTTGACGGCTTCGTAGTCGCCGCCGAACGCCTGTCCGGCAGTCACGACCGAATCGAGGAGGCCGGCGGAGCGCATGGAGGCCACGAGGCGGCTGAACCCGAGCGGCAGAGCAGCGCCATCGGTCATGACGTAGACGATGCGGGCCTCGCCCCGCGTCTCCCACTTGGCCGCGGCGGCAATGGCCGGAACCTGGCTCAGCAGTTCGGCGCACACGACAGGCATGGCGCCGAGTCCGGCGAATCGGCTGAGCGCTTCGTGGTACTCCGATTCCGGCGCTTCCGCCGCCAACACCGGCAGCTGCTCGGGCGTGTACCTGAGTTTCATGATGTGGCCCGGCGGCTGCGCGTCGCCCGGCGATCGCAGCACAGCAGTCACAAAGTCCACCCCGCCGGTGCCGAGGCCCATCTCGACCGCCCACGTGTTCAGCAGCACTCTGTCGCCAACGGCCACTTCGCCCACGATTTGCGGATACGCCATCGCCTCGCGCGTGGCATCGCGAACCTGGACCGTGATTTCCTGACATCCGGGGCGCTCGGCCACGATCGCCGTGACGCGCCCCTCACAGCGAGGGGTCATTCGGACGCATTCACCCCCTCGGTTGCTATCGCGACGATCAGCTCGGCAGTCGCACAAAGATCGGAAATCGCGGCGCGCTCCTCGTGCGTGTGGACGCCCGACATCGCAGTGCCCAGAACGCACGTCGGAAGCCCACGGGCGTTGAACACGTTGGCGTCGCTCCCGCCGCCAACCGACTTCGTGGTTGGCGCAAGGCCGATCCGCCGCGCGGCCTTGAATGCCCGCTGAACGACCGGATCAGTCTCGTCGTAGCGGTACGCCTCGTACTGATGCTCCACCTCGATGTTGGCCAGGGCCCCTATTTCGGCCGCTGCCGACTGCCAGGTCTGCACCATGTGCTCGACCTGTCGGGCCAGCTTCTCGGGGTCGCGGCTTCGCGCTTCGGCAAGCATGACCACTTCCGGGCAGACGATGTTCGTAGCCTCGCCCCCATGAATGACGCCCACATTGGCCGTGGTTTCGTGGTCAATGCGCCCCAGCCGCATCCGGCTGATTGCGGCCGCCGCAGCCTGGATGGCAGACACTCCCTTTTCGGGTTCGGCGCCGGCATGCGCAGGACGTCCCTTGATGGTCACCGTGAAGCTGTCCTGAGACGGAGCTGACACCACCACTCCGCCGACCGGTGGATTGCTGTCCAGCACATAGCCATATCGGGCGGACAGCCCCTCCAGGTCGAGGGCCTTGGCGCCAAGCAGCCCGATCTCCTCGCAGACCGTGAACACGGCCTCGATCCGGCCGTGCAGTAGGCCTCGCTCGACAATGACGCGCAGAGCCTCGACCAACGGAGCGATGCCTGCCCGATCGTCCGCGCCGAGGATCGTGGTGCCGTCGGTCCTGATGATTTCATCCTGAATGACGATGTTCACGCCGGGATTGGGCTCGACAGTATCCATATGGGCTGCGAAGAAGATGGGGTCCGCGCCCTCGACGTTTGCGGGCAGCGTGGCGATGAGGTTGCCCGTCTCGCTTCCGGTTGCGCCGGAAGCGCCGTCGCGCACGCAGGTCATGCCGATCGCCTCGAGGTTGGTCTGCAGCCAATCGGCCACAGGACCTTCCGATCGCGCGGGGCTGTTCATGCGGCAAAGCGCGAGGAAAGTCTCAACCAGACGGTCACGGTCTATCATATCGCGGAAATCCCCCTTTATTGTTCACCGTTCGAGTTAGCGCCACATGCGCGACCCCACGCACGGGCATAGCGCACCCTTCACCCTCCAGCCTTTCAGCGCTGGTCTTTCGGCCCTCACCCTGGCCCTCTCCCGCGCACTTCACGGTGATGAATGCGGCACGCATCCACGCGCGGGAGAGGGGACATACGGCGCGGCACGCCAACCTGAGCCCTTCAGCCTTCAGCCTTCAACCTTCGCCCTTCAGCCTTCGCCCTTCAGCCTTCAACCTTCAGCCTTCAGCATCGCTAACGCGTCAACGTAACCTTGGTCAGGCCACGAGGACTGTCGGGATCTTCGCCGCGGGTCATAGAAAGATAGCACGCGAACATCTGTCCGGGCAGAATGTAGACCAGCGGGCTGAGCAGTTCATCAATGGCGTCCGGCACCGGTATGCGCGTTCGGCCCAGGTCCAGCGCCTCCTGCCCGTGAGCGATCACGATGATCTCGCCGCCGCGGTCGCGGACCTTCAGGGCCAGCTCTAGCTGCGAGGCGTATGCCTTGCCGTCGGGAGCATACAAGAGGCACGGGAAGCCGGGCTCGACCATGGCGATTGGACCGTGAAGGAAGTCGGCGCCGCTGTACGGTTTGGCAACGACATAACATGTCTCGGTCATCTTGAGGGCGGTTTCGAGAGCCGTCGCCTGATTCACGCCGCGAGCCAGCACCGCGCACTCCTGAATGTAGCGGTACCGTTCAACCGAGCGCTCAATCATTGGCGCAAGCTCCAGCACGCGGCGCATCTGGTCCGGAGTCTTGTTCAACGCATCGAGTATGTCGCGGCGGTCGGCAAGTGCTGCCGCAAGGAGCGCAACGACGGCAAGCGCAGTCGTGTACGTCTTGGTGGCGGCGACCGCCTTCTCGTCACCGGCGTGGCACAGCAGCACGTGATCGCTGACGTGCGTAATCGCCGAGTCGTTGCTGTTTGTGACGCATGCCGTCAGCGCGCCTGCGGCTCGGGCCGACGAAAGGTACTGCACGACGTCCGTGCCCTGGCCCGACTGCGATATGCCGATGACGAGCGTGTGCGACAGGTCCAGCTTCGCATCGTACAGCGTGAAGACCGATGGAGCTGCGAGAGCGGTCGGCATGCCCGCAACGATCTCCAGCATGTACTTCGCATAGGTGGCTGCGTTGTCCGATGTGCCGCGCGCGGCGATTACCACAAAGCGTATGCCGCGCTCGCGCACTTCTGCCGCAAGGGCGGCGGCCTTCGCATGCTCAAGCCCGATGGCGCGCTCCACCCAATCGGGCTGCTCGCCAATCTCCGCCAGCATCTTCGTCATCGTTCGTACCTCCGTGATACCGACCCGGCTGAGCCGAGCCGATCCGTTCGTATGCTATCGCTGCCCGAGCCGTTCATACTCGCGCAGGATCGCTTGACCCAGTTCTTCGTCGCGCGCAATGCCGCAGATGGTCTTCAGCGCTCCTTCCGGTCCCTGTTCCTTCAACATGGCCTGAAGCTGCGCGGCAGACGGATCATCTGGAGCCGAAAACCGCAACGCGGCGCCGATGATGCGTGCGAGCCCGTCGGGACGGATGCCGCACTCCTCGCAGAGTCGCGCCGCTCCCACCAACCTGTCACTCGGGCCAAGCTTGCGCAGCGGATCCCGCGCCAGACGGAAGCAGGTGTCTCCCAGCTCCGTGTTGGCAAACCGGGCCATCAGGTCCCGAACGTGCTCGCGATGCTCGGCCGGATCGAACCCGAAGCGCTGCACCAATGCCGCACCCGTTTCGTCCAGAGCCTGGTCCAGCGTCCGCCTCACATTGGGCGTCTCAAGCGCTTGGTAGCCGTACTCGATCCCTTCGGGCCACCCGAGGTAGCCAAGCGCGGCATGCGCGCAGTTATGGGTGAAGAGCTTTCGCGCCTCGTGAGCCGCGAAGTTGGCCACAGGCTCAACCCCAACGATCGCGGGCAGCGTGCCCACCAGCGCCGTCGCGTCAACGGGCAGCCGTTTGTAGGCTTCAACGCGCACGGTAAGCGGTTCGGCAGGGTCCGGCGTCTGGATTGGCACCATCCGGCTGACGACCGCCTGCACGAACCCCGTTCGGGCCAGACAGGCATCGCGAATGTCCGGCGCCAGATGGGTTGCGACCAGGTCCCTGAGGACCTTTCCTGCCTCATGGAGGTTCTCGCACACCAGCACGTTCAGCGGAGGCGCGTCGTGGCTCAGCCGCATCTCCAGCCCTGCCGCTATGTTGGGAGCTATGTGTTTCAGTGCGTTGGCTCCGACAGCCGTGCAGGCGATCTCGCATGCGGCGACCGCCGACGCTACGCGGTCGCGATCCCCGCCATGTACCGCGGCCACGCGATCAATGCGCACATCGGTCGCGCCGGGTCCTACGATGCGAATGGTGTAGGCGCGATCGGCATTGAGGCGCTCCACAACCGGTTCCACGACATCCACAAACGTAATGTCGAAGCCGCTCTCATGGAACAGCTGGGCAATGAAGCCCCTCCCGATGTTGCCGGCGCCAAACTGGACCGCCAGCGGCGCTCCGGCATGGCCGACTGTCTGCTCTGTCGTGGTATTCATCGCTCGAATGGCTCCTTCAGCAGCGCGCCAACGGTTGTGCGACGCACCGCGCCGCCCACAGTCGCGCTCACGATCTCCGTCGCGCCCGAGCCGAACTCCGCCATCCACTGCAGACAGGCGCCGCATGGCATCGCCGGCGCTGTCGTATCGGTGACCACAACGACCGCCAGCAGCCTTCTCATCCCTGAGCATACGCCCGCAGCCATGGCCGTGCGTTCCGCGCAGAGCGACAGTCCCAGCGAGGCATTCTCGACATTGCTCCCGAAGAAGGTGCGACCGTCATCGGCAACGACGGCCGCGCCGACAGCGAAGCGGCTGTAAGGCGCATAGGCGTGCCGACGCGCCGCCGCAGCCAGGGCAATCAATGCGTTCTCCTCGGCTCTGGTCATCTCGGCTCACTCCGCCGCTTCGTCACGCAGGCATTCCCGCACCCGTAGCGCAGGCGTCTCGCCTGATCCTCATATCGTCGCCCG
>JBBIQU010000009.1:0-3531 GCA_037442185.1 Chthonomonadales bacterium
CTTGGACCGCAGCCAGGCGGATAAGTTTGTCGGCATGTACGTGAACGACTGGACCATTGACATGGGCGAAGCCGGGCGGAACAGCCTTCGGACATTCCTCCGCGAGGGTGCCGCGCGCGGCTTCGTGCCCCCGCTGACGGACATTACCTTCGTCGAATAGCGCCCGACCGACGGCGCCGACCGGCTCATCCCCAACAAGCGCGACACGGCAGTCTGGTCATACGGGCCAGGCTCCCCTCACAACCAAGCGCTCCCGTCGTCGCGCTCCTGCTACTCGCCCTCGCCGAAAAGAGCGCTGAAGCTGTCTGCGAGGTGATGCTGCAGCACTTCGAACGACAACTCGAATGCCATCGTCCAGAGCAGCATCAGCGCCTCGTCCCTGGGCATATCGAGCACCCGAGAGAAGAAGTCCTTGAGGATCTCTTCGTATGTCGTCTTCGGCTCGTTGAGGACGATGCGCCGCTTCAGCTTGCCCTCGAACTGCTCTCGACTCAGGCCGTCCAGGAAGTCGCGGACGTTTGCAGGCGTCGCGTACTCGAGGTTCGGTCCGAACTCATGACGCACTCGCCGCCGGAACTCGGCTATGTCCATTGGGCCGCTCCCGACGCCGAGCGCGCGGTTGGGCGATTTGCGGCGACGATCATCCGGCGGTCACCATCGCGACGGCCCCCATCTCCGGCGGCAGCAATCTCTTGCCCGTAACCGCTTCCTCGAGCGAACAAACGCTCACGTTCTCGCCCTCGCCGATGCCGACTGCGATCGAGCGGCGTCCCTCCGCCAATAGCCGGACAGCGTGATATCCGAGTCGCGTCGCGAGACTTCTGTCCCTTGCCGTCGGCCTGCCGCCTCGTTGGATGTATCCCAGAACCGTCAGCCGCGTCCGCACTCCCGTGCCGCGCTCGATGCACGCGGCCACATCCGCACCGCGAGCGGCTCCTTCCGCCACCACGATGATGCAGGACTTCTTCCCGTCGGCCTGCCAGCGACGCACGTTGCGACACAGCCCATCCATGTCCACAGGCAGCTCTGGCACGAGAATCGCCTCTGCTCCGCCGGCCAACCCGGACTCCATGGCAATGAAACCCGCCTCACGTCCCATCACCTCGACGACGAACACGCGCTCATGTGCCTCAGACGTGTCTCGGATGCGGTCAATGCTGTCCAGCGCCGTGTTGACTGCGGTGTCGAATCCGATGGTGTACAAAGTGCCCGAGATGTCATTGTCAATGGTGCCCGGGACGCCGACGATGCTGATGTCGCACTCGGCTGAAAGGGCAACCATGCCGTTGTAGGTTCCGTTGCCGCCGATCGCCACCAGACCATCCATGCCGACGCTTCTGATCGTCTCAATGGCCCTGGCGCGCCCTTCTCTAGTGCGGAACTCCTCGCTCCGGGCCGTCCGCAGCATCGTGCCGCCGCGGTAGATGATTCCGCTGACTGAACGGGCGTCAAGCGGCCGGACCTGGCCGTGGACCAAGCCGTGTAGGCCACGCTCCACGCCAATCGGCTCGATGCCGAGACTGACGCACGTCCGAACCACCGCCCGGATCGCGGCGTTCATGCCCGGCGCGTCGCCGCCGCTGGTCAACACGCCGACGCGCCGCACAGCCGGATGCACACCATCGCCGCTGGAAGCCACGTCAGACATCGGGCTCGATCAGACCGTAGTTTCCGTCGTGTCGCCGATACAGCGCGCAGATTTCGCCGGTCTCTTCGCTCCTGAACAGGTAGAAGGAATGGCTGACCAGCTCCATCTGCCGAGCCGCCTCGTCAACCGACATCGGCTTCATCGCATACCGCTTGCGCCGCGCCACAACGGGTACGAACGGTTCGGCGGTACCCTCGCCTTCGTCCTCGCTTGCCGCGAGGTCGGCGAACTTGTCTGCCTGAGGCTTGCGCCGGTCATCTCGGACTCGGGACTTGTACTTCACGGCCTGCCGCTCGACCTTTTCGGTCACGCTGCCGATCGCCGCGCGAAGGTCATCGTCTCGTTCCTGACTGCGCAGAAGGACGCCGTCGCCCTCCACCGTCAGCTCAACGACGTAGATGCCCCGCTCAAGTGCGACTGCCAGATCCATGCGCTGTATGTCGCCGAAGTAGCGCTGCAGCTTCTCCGCCTTGCGTTCTGCGTATCCTCGAAGTTTGTCGCCGACCTCAGTGCCGGTCGCCCGCAATCCTAGTGTCATATCATCCCTCCATGTTCAGTTGGCCTACGACAGAAACCGGGACCCCTGATAGACGGAAGCTACCGCCCAGCACCCGATTCCCTCCTCACGGCCGACGTATCCCAGCCCCTCATTGGTCGTTGCCTTGATACCGATCCGATCCGCCGGGACGCCTGCAGCCGCCGCAATCTCGATGCGCATAGCGTCCCGATACGGCCCGATGCGTGGCCTCTCGGCCTGAATCGCCACATCAATGCTGCCAATCTCATAGCCGGCCGCGCGAACCACCGATGCTGCAGCCTCCACGAACTCACGGCTCGCCCTGCCCCTGTTGCGCTCGTCGGTATTGGGAAACAGCGTGCCGATGTCCTCGGCGCCCACCGCTCCCAGCAGGGCGTCGCATACGGCATGCATCACCACATCGGCGTCGGAGTGACCGACCAGGCCATGCGAATGCAAGATCCGAACGCCCCCAAGCCAGAGCGGAACGTCGCCCTCCAAGCGGTGAACGTCGTACCCAATGCCGGTCCGAAACGGCGGCCGATCGTTGTGCTCCCGGAGGGGCATGGGCTCGGCCTGCCCCGCATCAGTCGGACTCGCGCTATGAGAACCGGCCTCCTTCGGCCCAGCCGTACCGTCGCCAGCGCGGATGACCGTCTCCAAGCGCGCAAGGTCGGCTGCAGTCGTCAGCTTGATGTTGTTCGGGTCTCCTTGCACGATCCCGACCCCATGTCCTGCGCGCTCGAGAAGGCCTGCCTCATCCGTTGGCGGTTCGGCCATCCCGCTGAGCTGGCCGTATGCCGACTCCAGCAACTCGCGTCTCGCCCCTTGCGGCGTCTGCACCAACCACAACCCGTCACGCGACACGGTCTCCTCCACGAGACCCGACGGCGCTGTCCGTTTCACGGTATCCGATACCGCAACGCCCGGAACCGCAGCACCCCAACGGGCCACTCCGGCAACGACAGCTTCGATAACAGCGCGACTGAGCGCGGGGCGAGCCGCATCGTGCACGAGAACCGTATCGGCACGCGCGGGCAACGCCCGTAGACCCGCCAGGACAGATTCGCACCGGGTTGCGCCGCCTACGACGATGTCCGCTATCTTCGGAAGGCCCGCGAGCTCACGAGCGACGTCGCCCAGATCATCGCGGGAGGCCGCGACGACAACATCCGCGACCACTTCATGCTCCGCAAGCGCCCGAACCGATCGGCGCAACACCGATTGACCGGCGATGGTGACGAATAACTTGGATCGGCTACTGCCGAACCTTGTTCCTCGTCCCGCCGCCGGAACGACTGCGCCCACCGTCATAGGTGTCCTCCGGTTCCGTACCGCATTCCTTGAGCCTTGCGAAAATCATCTT
>JBBIQU010000009.1:3541-14098 GCA_037442185.1 Chthonomonadales bacterium
GCCGGCCACCGTCTGAAGCACGCTTGTCACCACCACCTCGGCCGTCTCTCCGATGCACTTGCGTCCATCCTCAACCACCACCATCGTGCCGTCATCGAGGTAAGCCACGCCCTGGTTCATCTCCTTGCCTTCTCGGATGAGCGTCACGCTCATTTCCTCGCCCGGAAGGACCACAGGCTTCAGGGCATTGGCCAGCTCGTTCACGTTGAGGACCGTGACCCCCTGAAGCGCTGCCACTTTGTTCAGATTGAAGTCGTTGGTGATGATCTTGGCATTGAGCTTCTTGGCAAGATACACCAGCTTGGTATCAACCTCCACGCTCGGGTCGCCGTCTGCGCCGAGACGATCGTCGTATGACCGGACGACGAGCGGGAGCTCCTTCTGCATGGCGTTCAGGATGTCCAGGCCGCGCCGTCCTCGAGCTCGTTTCAGATTGTCGCCTGAATCCGCAATGTGCTGCAGCTCATCGAGTACAAACCCAGGCACGTAGATTGTGCCTTCCACGAACCCGGCCTTGCAGACGTCTGCGATCCTGCCGTCAATGATGACGTTGGTATCCAGCACCTTGCATTGCTGCATCTCGGGCATGTCACCCGCAGTCGTGTCGGCTCGGCTCGGTGTCGCGATGAACAGGAACTCATCCTTCATGCCCATGGCCGCTCTGATGCCGAGATAGACGAAGGCCAAGCAGAGCAGCGCCCCGATCGGCAGCCCCACAGCCGGCGAGCGCGCAAGCAGCACCAGGAACGGCAGCGTGATCAGTATTCCGATCACGACCCCAAGCACAACGGCGACTTTGTCTCGCGCGGACATTCGGTCAAGGGCATTGCCCATACTGACCAGCCTGGCCGCCAGCTTCGGCCCGAGGATCGCCCCAAGCAGTAGCCCCAAGACGGTTGTAGCGCTCACCAGAAACAACCGGTAGCCGGGCAGAGCTCGATCGAGTTCCGCAAGTGACGGGAACTCGCCGACGCCTCGCCATCCCAGGTTCCGGCTGAGCGTAAAGGCAACGGCCGTCGTTATAAGCGTGAATAGGATTGCAAAGACCTGACGGAAGTTGCGCATGGCCACGCTCCGGTCCCCTCCTTTCTGAGATTCTGTTGTGTTCACCCTCTCGGACACCGGTGACGCGTCACTCGCTATGAGCGACTACCTTCACAGTCAGCTTGCCGATGATCCGAAAGACCTGCATCATGTCGGTCGGTTCTCCCTCTGAGAACTTGACATGCGTTGCATCAACGAAATCCGACGGCAGTGTGGCATCGAACGGGATCCACGCTCCGACCCAGCATTCAGCCCACGCATGGTAATAGAAACGACCGTCGGCATACACTATGCCGCCCACAGCTTTCGTTGGCACGCCCGCCGCGCGAGCGATTGCGGTGAACAGCGTTGCGTAGTCTCGGCAGACGCCGCGACGACGGCTCAGAATGTCGCATGCCGACCGTGGAGTTCCGATTCCGTAGTCCGCGGTCATGTTCCCGTGTATCCATGCTCGTATGCGCGATGCCGTCTGCGCAGTGTCACCGCCGGGGTCCCGAAGACGGCGGGCCAGCGTCCGAACTTCGACTCGGTCCAGATCAAGATACGGTCCGGAGCGCACGTAGCGTGACAGCGATCCTGATTTCACCGGCAGCTTGACGCCGCGAGTCGGAGGCTTCGCGGCACTGATCGTGTACCTGTACGTCAGACTGTGCCCGTTGACCTGCTTGCGCCCGAGACTCGCAACCGCCTGTCTGGCATCCGCGAGCGGCTTGACGTCACTCGGCAACCCGCCAAGGTCCAGGACCAGCCGCCGCGTTGTGCGCGGCGAGGGTATGGGCTTGTCCGGAACAATCGCAGTGAGCGCCGCGAAGTCCTCTTCACGATCCGGCTCCGATGCGCCTGACGCAGGCGTTTCGCCCATTTCCGCATGGGCCGGCACGGGCGCGTCGGTCTTTGCGGCATCCTGTTCCGACATGCGGTAGACCGCCATCTGGAGAGGCAGCGTCGCCCACAGCAGTTCGCCGTCGGAAGTCTGTAGCCCGGTCGCCTTGCCGAGCGGCGTTGTCGTCACAACCCTGAACGCGTCGTACTGGACGCCTGCCAGCTCTGCGCGCACGCGAGCCTCAACGAAGACCGTCGTCTTGTCCAGCGATACCGTGAGCGGGTTGAGGCTGTAGACCGTGGAACGCGTTCCGACCCGAAGGGTCTCCGACACGCCCGGAAGGCCGGTGTCGGCCGCGATGACCGCTCCGGGCGGAATCGGGATCACTCTCGTAGATGGAGAGCCGCCTGCTTCGACTACACAGCGAACCTCCTTCGGCGCGAACGTTGCCTGGATGCGCGTCGTACTCCCTCCCGATACGATCGTGTACTGCTGCCGCAACGGCCGAAGTGACGCATCCATCACAGTGATGAGGTCGGTCTCCTGTGTCAGCGTCGTTCCCATCATGGTCAGGGTGACCGAACTGCGGGTTGTCAGCCGCTTGCGCTCGCGTCCGTTCTCGTTAACCGTATCCTGCGTTGCCGTGAGGAAGCCGATCTTCCGCCCGTTCATGAACATGCCGTACCAGGTTGTCGAAGCGGCTGCGGCAGATGACTGCCGGACAAGGGTTGCCGCCACACAAAGGAGGCAGAGCGTGGCGAACATACGAGAGGGACGAAGCACGCGGGGTCTCCTCAAGAGACTTGTCGCCGCTCGGACAACAGGCCGGGCGGCACGATGGCGAGGATTATACCCCGCCCTCGTGTCGGGTTGGGCGCAGAACAGCCTTGCCACTCAGGCGCGCGACCCGATGATTTCGTATCGTGTGTTCCGCCGCCGGGGCTCGTAGCCCGCTGCCCTGATAAGTCGTTCGATTTCGCGCGCCCCGACTCTATAGGTGCATCCGGCCGCCGAGACGACATTCTCCTCCATCATGGTGGAGCCGAAGTCGTCTGCTCCATAGCCAAGCGCGATCTGGGCGATTCGTGGCCCCTGCGTAACCCACGAAACCTGGAAATGGGGCACGTTGTCGAGAGCGATGCGACTGATGGCCAGCGTTCGCAAGTAGTCGTATGCCCCGGCTTTGACCAGTCCGGTTTCACCGCCTCGCATCTGCGCCAGCGCCGTGCCGTCGGGCTGGAACGGCCAAAGAATGAAGGCCGTGAAACCGCCCGTCTCATCCTGCAGTCCCCTGACGCGCAACAAGTGCTCGACGCGATCTTCCCAGGTGTCCACAGAACCGTACATCATGGTCGCGGTGGTCGGTATGCCCAGGAGGTGAGCCTGACGCATGCAGTCCAGCCACTCGTCAGCTCCGGTCTTCAGGGGCGCGATCTCCTGCCGGACGCGCTCCGTCAGTATCTCCGCGCCTCCGCCCGGTATGCTGTCCAGACCGGCATCCTTGAGCCTCTTCAGCGCCTCTGTTATGCCGATGCGCGCTCGTCGAGCGATGTAGATCACCTCGGCGGGCGACAGCGCATGGAGAATCAATCCGGACGGGCCGAACTCGGCCTTCAGGTCTCGGAACAGAGACTCGTACCAGGCGAGGTCCAGAGCCGGGTTCAGACCGCCCTGCATCAGCAGTTCGACGCCGCCTTCAGCGATCATTTCGCGGACCTTGGAGCGCAGCTCGTCGCGGGTCAGGACGTAGCCTTCGGAACTGCCGGGCGCGCGATAGAACGCACAAAACCGACAACGAACCCAACAGACGTTCGTGTAGTTGACGTTGCGCCCAACGACATAGGTCACGATACGATCCGGATTGTGGCGCAGGCGCGCCCGGTCGGCGCATGCCGCCAGCGCCGTCAGGTCCCGGCAGGAACCGAGGGCCAGCAGGTCATCGGCGGCAAGGCGTTCTGCCGAGGACGCACGCAAGAGAATGTCGTCGGTTTCCTTCATCGCGTGACCTCGCGATAGACGCCGTCGCGCTCAACAGGCGTCAGCCCTGCCTCGCGGATCAGCTCCTCCATGGCATCGGCGCTGAGAGCCTGACGCACCTCACCGGATCGTCCTTCAGCGAACGTGATCCGATATTCCTCCACCGTGCCGTCCATGTCATCGGCTCCACACCAGAGCGCGACCTGCGACACCTCCGGCGTGTTCATGATCCAGAACGTCTTGATGTGCGGGATGTTGTCCAGCATCAGCCGGGCAACGGCAATGGCCCGAAGGTCGTCCATGGCCGTCGGCCCCGGCAGATGCTCCAAGCCGGTTCCTTCAGGATGGAACGACAGCGGCGTGAACGCAACGAAGTGGCCCGTTTCGTCCTGAAGGTCGCGGAGGCGAATCAAGTGTTCGACTCGCTCCTCCACTGTCTCGACGTGGCCATAGAGCATCGTCGCGTACTGCGTGAGCTTCGCATCAGCGATCGCCCGCGCGACGTCGAGCCACTCATCGGGCGTGAGCTTGCACGGATGCAGCAGCCGATGCACGCGGTCGCTTAGGACCTCGGCGCCGCCGCCGGGCACCGCAGACAGACCGGCCTCTCTCAGCTCAGCCAGCACCTCAGGCAACGGCTTCCCTGCCACCGAGGCAATCTGGTCGAGTTCAACGGCGGTGAATGCCTTGGTCTGCACATCCGGCCTCACCGAACGCACCGCCGCCAACAGATCGAGATAATACGAGTACGGCAGACGCGGATCTATCCCGCCCACAATGTGGACCTCGGTGATTGGCGCATCCGAGTAGCGCAACAGAGCCGCGCGCACATCGTCGGGTGACATGGAGTACGGGGCAGGGCCGCCCCGGCCAATGTTCGCGGCAAATGAGCAGAAGCGGCACTGCTTATTACATACGTTCGTGTAGTTTATGTGCTGGTTGCGAACGTACCAGACGCGTGGTCCGTGGAGTCGTTGGCGGACTGAATTGGCCAGCGCGCCGACGCCGGTCAGATCGTCCGTTTCGTAGAGCAGCTGACCGTCCGCCGCGTCGAGACGCCGACACGCAGCCACCTTCTCGGCTATGCCGCGAAGGGCGGGGTCCCTGAGCGTCGTCGAAAGCAGTCGCCAGGACTCGTTGGCATCACCCATGCCAGTCAACGTCTGAGACTTCGCGGGCGTGGCGGACGATGAAATCGCGTCGGGGCTCCACCTTCTGCGACATCAGGATGTCGAACATCTCCTGCGCCGCAAGGCCGTCGGCAATGTCAACCTGGGCAAGCTTGCGTTTCTCGGGATCCATGGTCGTGTCGTAAAGGTCAACGGCGTCCATCTCGCCAAGTCCCTTGAACCGCGTGATCATCACGTCGCGCTTGCCGCGCAGGCTCTTGAGGATCTCGTCGCGCTCGGCCTCGGACTGGGCGTACTTCTGCGTGTCCTTGCCCACCCGAACGCGGAACAGAGGCGGCTGGGCTACGTACACGTACCCTTCCTCGATGAGAGGCCGCATGTACAGCCAGAAGAACGTCAGGAGGAGCGTCCTGATGTGATCGCCGTCAACATCGGCATCGGTCATGAGGATGATCTTGTGATACCGGAGGCGACCGATGTCATAGCCGTTCTTCTTGCCCGAAGATCCGTTCCCGTTGCCGCCCGACCCGTTGCCGGTCTCTCCGTTCTCATCTTCGGAGGCGTCGGCGTCCTCGCCCACGGAGATGCCGGTCCCAAGAGCCGTGATCAGCGCTCGGATCTCGTTGTTGTCGAGGACCTTGTCGAGCCGAGCTTTACCGACGTTGATGATCTTGCCGCGCAGAGGCAGCACTGCCTGGGTCCGGCGATCGCGTCCCTGCTTTGCCGAACCGCCGGCCGAGTCGCCCTCGACAAGGAAGAGCTCGCACTTTGAGGGGTCCCGCTCGGTGCAGTCGGCCAGCTTGCCGGGCAGCGAGTTGCTCTCGAGGGCGCTCTGTCGGCGGACGAGGTCGGCGTGCTTCCGGGCGGCCTCGCGTGCGCGCTGCGCGGTCAGGCCCTTCTCGACAATCCGCCGCCCAACCGCCGGGTGTTCTTCCAGATAGCTAGCGAGTTTGTCGCCGACGATGGAGTTCACAATCCCGTCCACTTCGGTATTGGCCAACTTCACCTTCGTCTGAGACTCGAACTGGGGATTGGGCAGCTTCACCGATATGACCGCGGCCAGTCCTTCGCGAACGTCGTCGCCCGTGAGGTTGGCCTCCTTCTCCTTGATGAGCCCCTGTTTGCGCGCGTATGCGTTGATGACTCTCGTCAGCGCCGTGCGGAATCCGGAAAGGTGCGTCCCGCCGTCCGGAGTGTTGATCATGTTGGCGAAGCAGAGGACCGCCTCCTGATAGCCCATGTTGTACTGGATGGCCACCTCGACGATCACCGCGTCCCGCTCTCCGGAGAAGTAGATCGAAGGATGCACGGGGTCCTTGTTGTCGTTAAGGTACTCGACGAACTCCTGAAGACCGCGCCGATAATGGAACTCCTCGTCCGGCGCCCCGTCGCGTTCGTTTCTGAACACGAGCGTAACGTACGGGTTCAGATACGCAAGCTCACGCATGCGGCGAGTGATACGCTCGGGGTCGTACTGTAGATCGCCGAAGATGCCCGGATCGGCCTTCCACCGCACCAGACTCCCGTTATGCGACGCGTCATCGCCAATCTCGCGCAGCGGTTCCGTGGTGTCGCCCCGCGAGAAGCCAATGCGGTGATGTATGCCGTCGCGCCAGACATCCACAGTAAGCCACTCGGAGCACGCATTGACACACGACACGCCAACGCCATGGAGTCCACCCGATACCTTGTACGACCCGCTATCGAACTTGCCCCCAGCATGCAGGCGAGTGAGGGCCAGCTCCACACCCGGAAGGCCGGTTTGCTGATTGATATCAACCGGAAAGCCGCGGCCATTGTCCAGGACCGACACGCTGCCGTCCGAATGCAGGGTTACCACAATGCGGTCACAGTGGCCGGCAAGGGCCTCGTCTATTGCGTTGTCGCTGACCTCGACGAACAGATGATGGAGCCCCTTGACATCGGTTCCGCCGATGTACATTGCAGGCCGGCGACGTACCGCCTCCAAGCCCTCCAGGACCTGTATCTGCTGTGCGTCGTAGACTGCCTCAACGCGCTCAGCCTCAGGCGGAAGCTCAGAATGTATATTTTCGTCTACTTCAGCGCCGGTTTGATCAGGCACCACTGTGTCCGCATTCTCCAAGTTCAGATCACCCCCTCGGTCATTCGACCACGTCACGGATTATGATACCCGATACACAGACATATCTCGACACGTTCAACATGACGCACCCCGGACTTGCCGCGGTCTGACCGCATGCGAGCGACTGCAGTGAGACGCGTCGGTAAGCGATGAAACGTCCAGGGCGCTATTCGGACCAAGCTCCCGGCGCAACCGACACAATGATCGGGGCTCCCCCGACACCCCTGATGGCGTCAGCCACTGCTTCGGTCTTTCCGGGCGCATAGGCATACATGCAGCCCCCGCCACCCGACCCGTTGATCTTCCCGCCAAGCGCGCCTGCTCCGACGGCTGCGGCGAGCATCCGCTCCACCTTGGGCGTCGAGAGGTCCAGACCGTCCCGAAGCTGTTCGTGATGGGCAAGGAGCAGCGGTCCCAATCGGCTCACATCCCCGCGGCGCAGGTCCGCAAGGGCGGCGCGCGTCAGATCCCGGTTCACAAGGTTGGCCCGAAGACGCCTTGCCGGACCGGCGGGCATGGAGCCGAGGTGCTCCTCAGCTTCATCCAGGCTCGTGCGCGCCAGATCGAAATCAGGGAGCTTCTCGCGCATGAGGCGCATGCCTTCGCCAACCTCAGAGCGAACACGGGCGAGTGTCTCGATCGTGGCTTTCGGCTCCAGAGAGTCGCCCAGGACGATCCCGTCAATGGGTGCGCTCAGACGCTCTGCGCTGTATGGAGCAACCGTCGTTATGCACAGCAGACCGCCCATGGCCGCGCAGAAATGGTCCATCATGCCGCCCGGCTCGCCAAACTCGACGACTTCGGCCAGATGCCCCAGCCTCGCCAGTTCCTCGGCATCCACGGCTACCGGGCGATCACTGATCGCCATCAGGAACTGCAGCCACATCACGACCATCGCGCTCGAACTGCTCACCCCTGCCCTGATGGGAATGGTCCCCGTTATGCGGACCCTGTATCCACGCGGCCATCCGTACCCCCTACGCTGAAGCACCGCGACCGAGGACCTCAGGTAGTCGCGTGCGGACTGGTACTCCTGTGTCGCGTTGGGATCAATGACGAGGCTTTCACCGATATCAGGCAGCTCGATGGTGAGCAATCCGTCGGGTGCTTCTTCCGCTTCGGCGCGCATGTGCAGGCTGATGGCGGCTGCAACTACAGGCAGTCCGTGATAGTCCTGATGCTCACCGAACAGGCATATTCGCCCGGGCGCTCCGGCCTCTGGCCTCACCCTTCTGGCCGCACTATCTGCGGGGCCCGATGACACCGCAGTCTCGCCGGTCTCAGCGCTTGGGTGCCATAATGGGGTTTCGATGGGCTCCGGCAATGGCAATTGATCCACTCCAGTCTCCTATACGCATTGGCGTTGTCGGTTGCGGCGGCTCTCGGCAGACCTACGGCCCAGCTTTGGCAGAACTCGCCTCACAGCCCGACGCGCCGACTTCCGGCGTCGTGAACCGAACCGTCGTCTCCGCCCTCATGGACGTTGACATCCTGTCCGCCAGGCTGTGGGCCAAGAAGGTCCGAGGGGCCCGCGCATATTGCGACTTCGACGAGTTCCTGAGCGACGCTCCCACCGACGCCGTTATCGTTGCCACCCCGCCCGGGATTCGCGAAGCCCAGATCGTCAGACTGCTGAACGCAGGCAAGCATGTCCTTGCCGAAACGCCGTTGGCCACGCGCGCCGCGGCCGGCCTGGACATGGCGCGCTATGCGCAGCTCCTTGGTTCGCTTCTTTGGCCGTCCATGCTGCTTCGATTCGACGACACGGTCCGACAAGCCTTCCGCCTCCTGTCGAATGGAGCCATCGGTCAGGTTCGCGAACTAAGGTGCGAATGGGCCTACAGCGGCGCCTGGTCCGAGCGCAAGTCCGTATTGCAGACATGGTCGGGAGCGCTCCTGCGCCACGCGGTCCGCAGTCTCGACCTTGCCCGCTGGTGGCTTGGCGAGGCCCACTCGGTCAGCGCTGACATAGATGCAGGCGGTTCGGGCTTGAGTCGCGGGGTCCATGCCAACGTGATAGTCCAGCATGATACCGGCGTCTCGGTGCATCACATTCACCGAACTTCCCGGAACGCTCGCTTCGAACGCTACATCGCAACGGGTTCGACAGGCGTCCTCGAACTCGCCTCTCCGGCTGCGGGAGCGATAGACGGCGCGGGGGCTTTCAGCCTGACATTGCGCGGCGCAGAATCGCCGATCCACACGGAGCCTCCGGATAGGATAGACGCTTCGTCCGATCGGCGAACAGCCTATCACTCGCTGCTTGCCGGTTTCATCTCGGCGATCGGCGGAGCGCCCGCAGATCCCACATGGCCCACAGCGTCAGACGCCGCCACGGCTCAGGCCGTACTGGAAGCAGCTCTCGTCTCGTCGCAGGAGGGTCTCAAAGTGACCGTGCCGCCGCTCGCGACAACGGCGATCGGTCCGGCCGGCCAGGCGATGCACGAATCGAACGGGCGGTGACGCGAAATTGGTCCCGCAAACCGACGCTTGGTCGTCGGGTCACATTGAGTGAAGAGCGTCTCTGCTCGATCCAGCTGTTCCTGCCCCTCAGTCGTTGCTTCCGAGGCGCTCCATGAGCAGACCGGCCATCCTCGGGCCAGCGCAGTAGAAGTGTCGCGTCGTGCGCCAGTATTCAAGCAGGCCGGCCGGCGTCAGGGCGCCGCCCTGCAGGTAGCCGAATGTGGCGCCCGCCTCCGCACATATGCACATGGCCGCCGCCATATCCACAATCCCTTCATGGAGCCCAATGGCGCCAATCGCGCGACCCTCGGCCACCAAGCATAGCTCGAGCGCGATGCTTCCGAGGCAACGGAGGCGGGCGTCAACCCGATCAACCGGCAGCGTCTTCAGGCCGTTCGTTGACACACACAGCAAGGCCTCATACTCAATGATCTCCGGATCGCAGATGCTCAGCCGGGACCCGTTGCAGTAGGCGCCGTCGCCGCGCACAGCCCAGTAGAGACGATCCAGGACGGGAGCGTAGATGATGCCGGCGACCGCCACGCCGTCGCGAAGCAGCCCGAGCGACACACACCAGTACGGAAGTCCCCTTACGTAGTTGGTGGTCCCGTCAATGGGGTCGCAGATCCAGACATCGGATGGTCCAACGGCCCTCAGTCCATATTCCTCGCCGCCAAACGCCGCCTCCGGAAACAGACGGGATATCCCGTCGGCAAGGAAGTCCTCGGTGCGCCGATCAACCTCAGTCACCAAGCTCCGATCGGCCTTCGCCTCGGCTCCGACCTGTCCCCATGTACCGAGGGCTCGACGCCCTGCCTCAACCACAAGGTCACGAACGGGTCCGATATCCGGAGGCGCGGGGACAACCTCAGAGGCCGGCATTCATCGCGCCCCACTCGTCTACAGCCGGCAGCAGCCCGGCGCGAATGACCTCGTCACGCAGGGCGCAGATGTGCTGCCAGCTGTCCACAAGCGCCGCGGTATCCTCGTCGTCGCCCGACGGGATGCTAGCCAGC
>JBBIQU010000009.1:14142-25994 GCA_037442185.1 Chthonomonadales bacterium
GCCGCCATCATCACCTTGGCGTATGGACCTTCCGCAAAGTACGCGCCGCAGGGCCAGGGGTACGCGCTGCACTCGATCCGCGCTCGTAGCATTGCCACGCTCTGATGGGCCGGCGACTGGAACGACGAGCGCCCTCGGAGTTTGATGATCCTCGCCCCGCCCCCGCGAACGCTCTCCTTGACGTCGTTCCACTCGGTTGCCGACAGGGCACGTCCGTTCACCGAACCGCCGCTAAGGATATCCGTCAGGGCTACACCGGCGACGCGGATGCCGGCTTTGAACACGGCCATCTTCTCGCCGTGGCCTCCGTATGTGGCGCAGCCGGTGACCTCATCGGGCAGCACCCCGAAGTGCGCAGCGAGGGCGGCGCGCAGTCTGGTGCTGTCGAGCGCCGCAAGGGTCGTCACCCTCGTGGGGTCCAGACCGGAATGCACAAGCGTAACCAGTCCGGTAATGTCGGCGGGGTTGAAGACGATGATCACAAACTCGGCATCGGGAGCGTACTGGGCGATGTCTCTGCCCAACTGCCGGGCTATTTCGCAGTTCCCGAGTAGGAGGTCTTCGCGCGTCATGCCCTCTTTTCTCGGCGCGCCGCCCGACGAGATCACATAGGAGGTACCGGACAGCGCTTCCGCCGCATCGGTCGTCCACCTTACGTCGGCGGCGGGATACGCGCTGTGCAGTATCTCCTGGGCGGCGCCTTCCAGCCCCTGCTCGTACGGATCGTACATGGCAATGCGGTTGGCCGTGCCTGTGCTCAGCAGGTCCTGAACCACATTGGAGCCGATCGCCCCCGCCGCCCCCATCACCGCCACTTTCCGTGCCGTAAGGTACATGATCATCCCTCCGTGTTTCCGGCCAGAGCGCCGGCTACGAGTCCTGCGACTTCATGCGTCGTCTCGGCGACCGGAGAGCCGGCTGCCGTCAGCGCCTCTACTTTGGCAGCCGCGGTGCCCGATCGCCCGCTCACGATCGCTCCGGCATGGCCCATCCGCTTGCCTGGAGGCGCCGATCGGCCTCCGATGAAACTGATTACCGGCTTGGTCATCGTCGGTATGAACTCGGCTGCCGCTTCCTCGTCGCTGCCGCCGATCTCGCCGATCAGCACAACGGCGCGTGTGGCGGGATCCGCCTCAAAGAGCCGAAGGGCGTCAAGGAAACTCGTTCCGATGATCGGGTCGCCGCCGATGCCAATGCACGTGCTCTGCCCCAATCCGGCGCGGGTCAGCTCATCAACGATCTCGTAGGTCAGCGTCCCGCTGCGAGACACGAGGCCCACCGGTCCGGGCATGAACACGTCGCCCGGCATAATGCCGATCTTGCATCGCGGAGGGCTGATGATGCCCGGGCAGTTGGGGCCGATCACTCTCGTGCCGGAAGCGCGTGCAAACGGCAGCACGCGGATCATGTCGTGGACTGGAATGCCGTCGGTGATGACGACTACGAGCTCGATGGCGGCATCCGCCGATTCCAGAATCGCATCGGCCGCATAGGGACCGGGTACAAAGACGATAGAGGCGTTAGCCTCGGTCTCGGCAACCGCCTCCTGCACCGTGTCATATACCGCAACGCCATCGGGCGTGGTGGTTCCTCCGCGCCCCGGCACGACGCCCGCGACCACCGATGTTCCGTAGGCGATCATCTCCCGCGTGTGGAACGAACCCTCACGCCCCGTGATCCCCTGCACAATGACACGGGTATCGTCCCCAATCAGTATGCTCATCGCGCCCCCAACCGGATCTCGTTCGAGTCGTCTTGCGCAACCGTGGCGCTCTGGCCCTCGATCCGCTTCAGTCTCTCATCCAACAGGTTCATACGAGACTCGAGCCGCTGCAGCGCCGAGTCGAAACTGAGATCGTACTCGGTGGCCGTGGAGCGTAGCTCGGCCAGCTGCTTGGCGAGCTCACGCACCTGAGCTTCCGAAGCGCCCTCGGCGTCGCGCGCGGACTTCAGGCGCAACTGCATCTCGGCCATCTTGCGCTTGTGTTCGGTCCAGATCGCCAGTGCCGGGATCGAGAACACGAGCGCCATGATGCCGAGTACGAACATGAACGGGTTGAACAGCATGGCTACGGCCCCTTTCGCAAGGCGTCTGCACCCACTGCCGGCTCGGAACCGGTTATTCGAGCCTGTCCTTCGAGCCTCTCCACACGGCTCTCCAAGCGCTGAAGCATCGTGTCGAAACTGAGGTCGTAACGGGTCGTCGTGTCACGCAGCTCTTGAATCTCGGCGCGCAGCTTCGCGATCTCTTCCGAACCGGCGTTGGCGGCTGTCTGTCGCAAGCGGAGCTTGAGTTCTGCCATGCGTCTCATGTGCGATGTCACGATGGCCACGATCGGAATGCCAAAGATCAGCGTCACTGCCAGCGTGTCCTGCATCACTCTTCCCTCCCCTGCCGACATCGAGGCGCCTGCGCGCTAACCGCCGCGATTGCCTCAACCAGGCTCAGGTCGCCCGAATACAGCGCGCGGCCCACGATCACGGCCTCCACGTTCGGTGGCGCCGCTCGCTCTAACGCGACGACGTCCGACAGACTGCTGATCCCACCCGACGCGATGACCGGCAATCGGACGCGGCCGCATACGGCGCTGAGCGAAGCGAGGTTCGGCCCCGTCCTCATGCCGTCACGCGATATGTCGGTGAACACGATGCGCCTTGCTCCGAGCGTCTCGACGTGCGCAGCAAGGTCATCCGCTTCCCAGGAAGATCCCTCTGTCCAGCCGTCAACCGCAACCTTACCGTCACGGGCATCTATGCCGGCAATGACGCCATCACCAAGCTCATCGAACAGCGCAGCGGCTTCGGCCTCCGCGGCTACAAGCGCCGTACCGACGATGACCCTGTCCACCCCAATGGCGAGCGCCTGGCGCGCGACCTCGAGGTTCCGTATGCCCCCGCCGAGCTGAACGGGGACCGGAACCGATCGGACTATCTCCGCGACGATGTCCCAGTGCTCGCGCGAGGGCTTGCCTGTTCGGGCGCCGTCGAGATCCACAATGTGCAGTCGCTCGGCGCCCTCGGAGCACCACCGACGCGCATAGTCCAGCGGGCTATGTCCAAAGACAGTCTCGCGGGCATAGTCGCCCTGAAGGAGACGAACACATCGCCCTCCGCGGAGGTCTATCGCCGGGATGATCACCATCGCAATGCCCTACGAAACCAGCGCCGCGAAGTTTCGGAGAACCTGCAGGCCGACCGCTCCGCTCTTCTCCGGGTGGAACTGAGTCGCCATCACATTGCCGCGCATCAACGCGCTGCAGAACGGGGCGCCGTAGTTCGTTGTGGCAACCGTGACGGAGGCGTCGGCCGGCACACAATAATACGAGTGCACAAAGTACGCCATCGCGCCATCCGGAACCCCCGCGAAGAGCGGGCAATCCCGCTGTGTCTCGATGGCGTTCCAACCCATGTGGGGCACCTTCCGCTCGTCATCGGGCGGAAAGTCAAAGCGCTTCACCCTGCCCGTGACGATGCCGAGCCCCGGAGTGCGCCCGCCTTCCTCGCTCTCGTCAAAGAGCATCTGCATTCCAATGCAGATCCCAAGGAATGGACGCCCTGCGGCAATCACTTCCAGCACCGGTTCGATCAACCCGGCTTGCCGCAAGCCCTCCATGCAGTGCGCCAATGCGCCTACGCCGGGCAAGATCACGGCCTTTCGGCGAACCACGACCTCGGGGTCGCTGGTCACCGTTGCGGGCAGGCCGAGATAGCGCAACGCCTTGTCAACGCTGCCGAGATTCCCAGCGCCGTAATCCACGACTGCGATCACCTGGTTGCATCCTCGCGCGGACCGTGCTTCAGCGACGCCTCCAAGACAGCCTGTTCGCGCTCGAGCGTCATGCCGGCACGCTGCGGGCGGTCCGGCGGCAACATCGCATGCCAATCCAGCGTGTCCCGAATCGTGTCTTCAACGGCGCGGCACTTCAGTCCGGCTTCAAAGGCTCTGGAGCCCGATACGGCGTCCATGCCGCGCGACTCGTCATCGTCTGGGATCCAGAGGGGGAGTTCCGTCCACGGCGCGACGCCCTGATCCAGCAGGAACGACTCTGGCAGCCAGTGGAACCGCGCCGTATTCGGGACAGCCTCACAGCACATATCGAGAAGCTCACCGAAAGTGAACTCTCCTTCCGGCCCAACGGCGTTGTAGATGCCTCCTGCTCGACGCTCGCACATGTCCACGATCCATTGCGCGAGATCGCGACCGTCAATGAACTGCACTCGGCGCTCACGTGAGCCGGGCGCAATCGCGTCGCCACCCTTGGACGCCCTGACCGGCCAGTACGTGAACCGATCCGACGGGTCGCATGGACCTACGATGAGGCCGGGACGTACGATGAGCGCCCTCTCACCCACGGCACGGGTGACTTCGGCCTCGCACAGCGCTTTCAGAGCTCCGTAGGTCTCGCCCGTAACCTCTTCCACGGAAGGATCGTCGAGCTGAGCAAGCGGAGCCTCTTCTGTGATGCCGTAACGGCTGAAGTCACGATAGACCGACACTGAGGAGACAAACACGTAGAGCTCGCATGCGCCTTCGAGCATCCTCGCTGATGCCCCGACGATGCGGGGAACATATCCGCAGGTATCCACGACGACATCCCACACGCGCCCGGACAGCCTGTCAAGGTCGCGCTCTCTGTCGCCGACGATCTGTTCGACGTCGGGAAACAGGCGCGGATTGGACTTTCCCCGATTGAACAGCGTTACGGTGTGGCCCCGCACCCGCGCCGCGTCCACGATGTGGCGTCCGAGGTATACAGTACCGCCGATGACGAGCAGACGCACGTCACAGCACCCCTTTGGTGCTGGGCACCCCGCCGCCCGCATCCACGATGCGCGTTGCGTCTCGCAGGGCGAGCGCCAACGCCTTGAATGCTGCCTCGGCCAAGTGGTGCGAGTTCCAGCCCGAAACGGAGCGGACATGCACCGTGAGGAGGGCGTGATGGGCGAACGCCCGCATGAACTCGGCCACGAGCTGTGTGTCGAAACGACCTATCTTCTCAGTACGAAAGGCAAGTTCGCAGACGCTGAAGGCTCGGCCGCTTATGTCCAGCGCGCACATGACGAGGCTCTCGTCCAAAGGCGCAGTTGCGCTCCCATACCTGGCAATGCCCTCTCGCGTGCCAAGGGCATTCCTGACGGCCATGCCCAGCGTGATCCCGACATCCTCTACCGTATGATGGTCGTCAATATGGGTGTCGCCTTTGCAGGACACCTCCAGGTCGAACCGAGCGTGTCGTGCGAGCTGGTGGAGCATGTGATCCAGGAAGCCGACGCCGGTGGCAAGCTGGGCTTGCCCCGACCCGTCCAGGTTCAGCCTGACCCGCACATCGGTTTCGGCGGTCTTGCGCTCAACGGTAGCCACCCGGTTGCCGTCGCTCATTGTCTGCCCTCCACACGCCCCTGCGCATCGGACGCAGCCGTCCTGACCAGCACTGAGGCCGCATGAGCGTCGAAGCCTTCGGCGCGGGCCAGAGCCACAATTCCCCCAGCCTCACGTTCGAGCGCGCCGCGATCGTAGCCGATGAAGCTGGTCTTCTTGGTGAACGTGTCTAGGTTCAACGGCGACCAGAACCGAGCCGTTCCGCCCGTCGGCAGCACATGGCTCGGCCCTGCCACATAGTCGCCGGCTGTCTGCGGCGTCCAGCGCCCCAGGATCACCGCGCCCGCGTGCCGCACCTCGGAGAGAAGGGCAAGCGGATCGTCCACCATGAGCGCGAGATGCTCGGGCGCGCACTCGTTGGCGACTTCGATGGATTCCCCGAGAGACCGCGTCACGATGATGCCTCCACGGTCCTCTAGCGCAGCCCGGATCGTTGGCGCGCGCGACAGATCGCCTATCTGACGCTCGAGGCACCGCTCGACCTCATCGGCAAGGCCCGCGCAATGCGTGATCAGGAACGCTGCGCACTCCGGGTCGTGCTCGGCCTGTGTTAGGAGATCGGCAGCCGCATACTCGGGGGTCGCCGTCTCATCGGCCACCACACACACCTCGCTGGGCCCCGCGATCATGTCCATATCGGCGACGCCCCAAAGCAGCCGCTTGGCGGCACACACATAGGAGTTGCCGGGCCCCACGATCTTGTCAACGCGCGGGATCGTCGTGGTGCCGTACGCCAACGCGGCGATCGCCTGGGCGCCTCCGACCTTGTAGATTGCGCGCACGCCGGAGATCCTTGCGGCGAACAACACAGCCGGCGAGACGCTCCCATCGCGTCGAGCGGGCGTGCAGAGAACAATCTCAGGCACACCCGCCACCGCTGCCGGCACCGCGGCCATGATCACGCTGCTCGGGTACTCCGCGCGTCCACCCGGCACGTACACACCGACGCGATCGAGAGGACGCAGCATCTGGCCCTTGACCACGCCACCGGCGACGTCCAGCCAGCTCGACCTGCGCTGCGGTTCGTGGAATGCCGCAACCGACCGTTGCGACGCTTCCAGCGCCCGGGCAACATCCGGCGTTACTGCAGCACAGCCCCGGTCCCATTCTTCCGGGCTGACGGTGAGATCAGCCAGATCCGGCGCGTCGAACCGCCGCCCCAACTCGAGCAGAGCCTCGTCACCCCTTGCGCGCACGTCGTCCACGATGCCCTTGACCACACCCACAATCGCCGCGTCATCCTCGGGCAAGGTGCGGCGGACCGTTTGCCGCGCAGCTTCCAACCCGTCTCTCGCTATGTCAACCCGCCTCAATGCCGACCTCCAAGCTCACACATTATACTCGCGGGCATGCTACAATGGGCGGTTCAAGCTCCGCGCACCGGTGCGGGGCACGATGTTCTGCGCGGCCCCGGGAGGTTCCCAGTGATTCGACGTTCCTCACGTCTCGATGCCATTCCGCCATACCTTTTCGGCGAAATCGCCCGACTGAAGTCAGAAGCCGTCAAAGCCGGCCGCGACCTCATTGATCTGGGCATAGGCGACCCCGACCAGCCGACGCCGGCTGACATCATTGATGCGCTCGCGACAGCGGCACGGGACCCCGAAACGCATCGCTACGACGAGTCTCCCGCGGGAGACCCGGCGTTCCTCGACGCCGTGTGTCGTCGCTTCCAGCGGGAGTTCGGCGTGGCAGTGGAGCCGAGCACGCAGGCCCTTGAGCTTATCGGCTCCAAGGAGGGCCTTGCGCACCTGGCATGGGCCATACTCGATCCCGGCGACGTGTCGCTGGTTCCCGATCCTGCCTATACCGTCTACCGCGTCAACTCGCTGATGGCAGGCGCTGAGGTGGTCGAGATGCCGCTGCTCCGCGAGAACGGCTTTGTTCCGGATCTCGGCGCCATCCCAACTGAGGCAGCCAAACGGGCGCGCATCCTGTGGCTCAACTACCCCAACAATCCAACCGGAGCGACAGCCGATCCGAGCCTATTCGAAGATGCCGTCCGGTTCTGCCGGGAGTACGAGATCCTACTGGTGAACGACGCGGCATACGCCGAGGTGTCCTTCGACGGATACCGTTGCCCGTCCGTCCTACAGGTGCGAGGCGCAATGGACATCGCCATCGAGTTCCATTCGTTTTCGAAGATGTTCAACATGACGGGATGGCGCATCGGCATGGCATTCGGCAACCCCGATGCCATAGCGGCGCTGAACAAGCTCAAGTCCAACGTAGACAGCAAGCAGTTCCGAGCGATCGCTCAAGCCGCAGCCTATGCTGCCGATCGGGCCTCCAACGCCCCATCGTTGGACCTGGTTCGCAGACGCCGCGACATCCTGGTGGACGGCCTCAACGAGCTAGGCTGGAACATCCAACGCCCACGAGCGACGTTCTACGTATGGGCGCCGGTGCCGGACGGGTTCACGAGCATGACCTATGCCGCCGCACTGCTTGAGAAGGCCGGCGTTCTGGCCATTCCGGGAATCGGATACGGCGCGCACGGCGACGGCTATGTGCGTATGTCCCTCACCGTTGCCGGGGATCAGGGCGGCGAGCGCGTGGCGGAAGCTGTCCGCAGGATCGGCGAGGCCGGTCTCGGGCCGCGCTCGGGATGAACGCGAGCGCTTGCGCCGTCGGTTGAGGCGGGAGGCGCTTGATCCGCTGCTCGGAGGTAACGAATGCCCAGACAGACGATGCATATAGTGGATCCAACGGAGAAGGCGTGCCTCGTCTGCGTCGAATGTGATGAGGCGTCGGAGCCCTTCGCCATCGCCGAGCTTCGGGCCCTCGCCGAGACTGCCGGGGCGGAAGTGGCAGCGGAAGTCCACCAGCATCGGCGTGAGCCGGACGCCGCCTACTATGTCGGCAAAGGCAAAGCCGAGGAGATCGCCGACGCCGTGGGGCAGGTCCGCGCGGACGTCGTGATCGTTGACGCCGAGCTCACGCCCGTTCAGCAACGCAACATTCAGGACGTCGTTGACACCAGGGTAATAGACCGAACGCAGCTCATCCTCGATATCTTCGGCCAGAGAGCGCACACACGGGAGGGCAAGCTCCAGGTCGAACTCGCCCAGCTGAGCTATATGCTCCCTCGCCTGATGAACCTGTATACCAAGTTCGAACGTCAGCAGGGCGGCATCGGCGTGAGAGGTGGCGCCGGAGAGACCAAGCTGGAAACAGACCGACGCAAGGTGCGCCAGCGAATCGCGGACCTTGAGGAGGAGCTTGCCGAGGTCAGAAGCCAGCGCCAACAGCAGCGGGCCATGCGGCGCAAGCTCCCGTTCCCAACGGCCGCACTGGTAGGCTACACGAGCGCTGGGAAGTCCACGTTGCTGAACACACTGACGGGCGCCGATGTCTACGCGGACGCTCGGCTCTTCGCCACGCTCGACCCAACCACCCGGCGCGTCGTCCTGCCCGACGGATGGGCTGTGCTGATGACCGACACGGTGGGTTTCATCAGGAATCTGCCCCACCACCTCGTCGCGGCCTTTCGGGCCACTCTCGAGGAAGTCACCCAAGCGGATTTCCTCATTCACGTCGTGGACGCGCACCATCCGGAGAACGACATACAGCAAGAGGCAGTCCTATCGGTACTCGACGAGCTTGGCGCCGGCCGTAAGCCCATAGTCACAGCCTTCAACAAGGCCGACCTCGTTGACGACCAGTACGCGCTGCGCCAACGCATCGCATCAACCGAACGGGCGTGCTATGTTTCAGCGCTCACGGCGGATGGTATCCCAGCTCTCATGGACTGCATCGTTGCCACCCTCCACTCGCTGCTGAACCGGATCACCGTGCTCATCCCCTACGATCGGTCCGAACTGGTGGCCCAGTGCTACGAATGCGGGCGGGTGCTTCGCGCGGATTACAGGGACGACGGGATCCACGTAACCGCCGACGTCATCGCCGATCTGGCCGGCCGTCTGGCCAGGTATCACATGCCCGCTTTGCCCAAACGCGGCTAATGGAATGTCAGACGGCCCCACGAGGATGATCTCGAGGGGCCGTCAGACACGCTACCGACGTTACGCCCGAGCGACGGGCTGACCGTCTGCGCTCGCCGTCAGCGCATCATCGGCATGCCCATGGGCTCAGGCGCGCCGACCTTATTCACAACCTTCGCTTTGGCCATGATCTCGGACACCAGAGCCTGCGCCCGACCGCGCACGTAGGTCTGCCATGCTTGATCTCGTTCAGCTTCGGTCAGCTCCGACCCCATACGATCAACGCGAATCAGATGCCAGCCGAACTGGGTGCGCACCGGCTGACTGACAACCCCGACCGGCAGGCTGAAGGCGACGGCCTCGAACTCCGGCACCATCTGGCCGCGAACGAACGGGCCGAGCGCACCCTCGCGGAACTTGCTGGGATCGTCGCTGGACTCGGAAGCGGCCTTCTCGAACGTCTTGGCCTTGTTCGCGATCTCCTGGGCGATGGCGTCTATCTTCGTCTTGCCCTCCGCAAACGCCTTTTCCGGATCGGGAGCCGGGGCCGGGTTGTCCGAGCCGGCAGGAGCAGGCGGGGGCGCGGTGTTCACGCGGACAAGGATATGCCGACCGTCACGGTAGTCGTCCGGTCCGAGCGTGTGCCCGATCTTCTTCTCGAGATCCTTCTTGATGAGCTTCTCGATGTACAACGAAGAGGTCACGCCGCGTCTCAACATGGCCGGCCGATAGCCTAGGTCGGCGAGCACCTGAGCGTCGGACTTGCCCTGCATGCGGAGCTGCGTCCTGGCGTTCTGAATGGACTTGGCGACTTGCTTGGTGATCTCGGCCTCGGTCAACTGCACGCCCTGCGACTTCGCATACTGCGCGATGGCCAGTTCGCGCACGCGGTTCTGGACCGCTTCGCGGATCACGGGCGACTTCTCCTCGAAAAGAAACTTCACGATCTCGTCCCGCGTCACGCTCGCCGGCTTGCTGAGGCCGACCCCCATGCGCTTGAGCACAAGCGCGCCTATGGAGGCGGCAACAGGGCGAGCGCGGTCCTGATACTGAGGGTTCTTGGCGTTCAGGCGGGCCTGTTGGTCGGCCAGCACCTCGTCTGCCACCTGCTGCCTGGTGATCTTCTCGCCGTTGACCGTCGCGACAACTTCATCAGCCGTCGGTTTGGCGACCGGTTTGGCGGTCTTCTTCTGCGCCGCCGGCGCGCTAATCGCCGCCAACATCATGGACGCCGCGAGAAGGCCGATTGGGCCAATGTTTCTCCTCAAATGACATCTCCTTTCCGAGCGCCTCGGAACCCGAAGCGTCGTTGACCGACTATTGTGCTCTGTCTGAGCCATGAAACTCAAGCTGGTGCGCTATTTCGGCGTCATGGGGTTCGGTGTGCAGCATCACTTCGGTTCGAGGAAGGCGCGCACGGATTCTGTCCTCCAAGCGCTCGGTTATCTCATGCGCCTCGAGCAACGTCAGGTGATCGTCAACCAGAACGTGGGCGTCAATGTGTCTCGATGAGCCCGACTTGCGGCTTCGCAGCTTGTGATACGCTCGGACGGTCGGCTCGCTATCCAGGATGCTGCAGACCACACTCAGGTCTGCATCGGGCAGGCGAGCATCGAGCAACGGCTCAAGCGCTTCCCTTGAGAGCCTGTATGCCGCGCGACAGATCACGGCGCTCACGAGAATCGCGGCCACCGCATCGAACTCGGACCGACCCGTCAGCCACACCAGCGCCAGACCCACGACAACGCCGACAGAGGTGACGACATCGGTGCGGAGATGTTCGGCATCGGCTTTCAGCGCAAGCGACTCGGTTGCGTGCGCCACCCTGAACAGGTAGCGCGAAACGAGGACGTTCGTCACGCCGCTGACGACCATTACGGCGAGGCCCGGGCCGACGTCAATATCCGCGGACGCACCGAGAAGGCGACGTACGGCTTCGTAGAGGATGTATGCGGCCGCGGCAAAGATGAGTAAGGCCTGAACCATGCCCGAGATGCTCTCGACCTTGCCATGACCATACGGATGATGGGTGTCAGCCGGTCTGTCCGACATGCGCACGCTCACGTAGGCAATGCCGGAAGCCACAAGGTCGTTGGCGGAGTGTGCTGCCTCCGATAGCACGCCGACCGATCCCGTCAGGAGGCCTGCGATCAGTTTCATGATCGTCAGCGTGACATTGCTTACGATGGAAACGCGAGCGGCCTTGACCTTCGCATGCGCGATGCTCACGGCCGCAACCGTCCCGCTAGACGCTTGCCCGCGCGTCTCGAAGGAACACGGGCGATCACCACAGTCACACGCTCGGTATCTTGCCCCGAAGCTGCCATGTCATCTACTCGACAGACGGCAAGACCAAGCCTGTCCAGCGCTTCCTGCGCTCCGGCGATCTCCTCGGCCGCCGATCGGGACTTCATCGCAACGCACACCCCGCCTGGCGCCATCAGCGGCTCCATCCATGGAACGAGTCGCGCGAGGGGCGCGACCGCACGCGCGACAACCAGGTCGAAAGATCGGCGCATGCCCGGTGT
>JBBIQU010000009.1:26031-47970 GCA_037442185.1 Chthonomonadales bacterium
AGCATGGACGGCCCGCGCGTTGGGCAACGGCAGAGTCTCAATCACGGTCTTGAGGAACGCAACCTTCTTCAGACGGGCGTCCATGAGCGTGACGCTGCATTCAGGCAAGGCGATGGCAAGCGGTATGCCAGGCAGTCCGCCTCCTGAGCCGAGATCGAGCACGCGAGCACGACTCGGCACCGCGACGGACTGCAGGACAGACAGCGACTCCATCAGGTGACGAATCAGCGCATCGGCACGCGGCACGCGCGTGAGGTTCAACCCTTCGTTAGCAGCGTAGAGCAGGTCGAGAAACCGGAGCATCGTCTCGGCCTGCCGTTCGGTGAGGGAGAGTCCCAGGTGACCGGCACACTCGATCAGCGCGCAGAGCTCGGAACCTTGATCCAAGCCAATCGCACCCGAGAGGCTGGGCGCCACGGCGCGTGGGCTTTCGTCAACCGCTACCATTGACTTGGCGCCGCCGCAGACCCTATAATGCCTTCGTCGGGGTGTAGCGCAGCCCGGTAGCGCACTCGCTTTGGGAGCGAGTGGTCGCCGGTTCGAATCCGGCCACCCCGATTCACCGCCCTACATCCTCCCTTTCAGGTTCGCTCTTCCGTACTGCTCCGGTGTCCCCGCCCGCATGCGGGTCGTCTGCTACCCGCGACGACGCGTTGAACCTGTTCATTGCCGCCTCGAAGCCTGCATCCAGCGCCATCTCGATGGCGTCGGCGGCCGTCCGGATCACGTCACCCATGATCTCGCGTTCGGAGGCAGTGAACTTGCTGAGCACATGCCCGACGAGGTCCCGGTGACCGGAGCCACCGATACCGATGCGTATCCGAGGATAGTCCCGACTGCCGAGGCAGGATTCAATGGACTCCAGGCCGTGATGACCGCCGCTTGAGCCTTTCAGTCTCATCCTGAGCGCGCCGACGGGCAGCGCCACATCGTCAACGACGACCCAGATACGTTCGGGCGGAACGGCATGATAGCGCGCAACCGAGCTAACCGCTTCGCCTGACAGGTTCATGTAGGTCATCGGCTTGACCAACATCACCTTCCGGTGACCAACGAAGCCCTGTCCTGTGAGGGCGCGGTGCGCACGATGGGATATCCGGAGTCCATGGCGGCGTCCGAGCTCGTCTACGACGTCGAACCCGACATTGTGGCGGGTTCCCGCGTACTCAAGACCCGGGTTTCCCAATCCAGCTATGATCACCATGCCGGGCTCACTCATTGTCCACCGCAACCTCCCGATTATACCTGTGCCTCCACCCAGGGGGCAGGCGCTCCGGGAGCCAGGCGCGCTTCTTACTGCTATAATGCACTGAACCCGAGATCGGCGCATCTCCGTTCCAAGGACGCTAGACCACTATGCCAAGCCATCCGCATCTGTCTGTCATTGTCCCCGCCTTCAACGAAGCCGGCCGCATCCGCGCGTCGCTCGAGCGCATGGATGCGTACCTTTCGGAGCAGCCGTTCACATCGGAAATCCTCGTCGTTGACGACGGCAGCAGCGACGGCACGTCGGCGGTAGTGACAGAGATAAACCTGGCGCGCGTCGAGGTCTTGAGCTACGACACCAATAGGGGCAAAGGCTACGCCGTGCGATACGGGATGATACGGAGCCGCGGCGAGCTCGCGCTGTTCTCCGATGCGGATCTTGCGACACCGATTGAGGAGCTGGAAACGCTGACTGCGGCAATCAGGGCCGGAGCGGACATAGCCATCGGGTCGCGTGACATCGCAGGCAGCAAACTCGAGCGAAGGCAATCACCCATCCGCGAGTTCGGCGGGAAGATGTTCAATCGACTAGTACAGCTCCTCGCGGTGAAAGGCATACACGACACGCAATGCGGCTTCAAGCTCTTCACCCACGAGGCCGCGCATGCCGTGTTCCGGCTATGCACGATTGACAACTTCTCCTTCGATGTGGAGGCGTTGTACATCGCCCGCAAGCTGGGTTACAGCATTGCGGAGGTGCCGGTACGATGGCGTCATCAGGAGGGCAGCAAGGTGCGCCTCTGGCGCGATGCGCCGCGAATGCTCCGTACGCTCATCCAGATTCGGATGACCCATTACGACATGAAGCCTGCCGCCGTGAAGCCCACGGCGATCCCATAGCCTCCGCGAACCTGAATCGGGCAGACACCAGGGCATGCCGACGAGATGAACCCAGCCGAATATGACCGCATGTACGAGTTCGAGGACTCCTATTGGTGGTTCATCGGAAGGCGTCGGCTGATCCTAGGCCTAATCGGCGACAACTTCGGCGGCCGGACCGACCTGAGCATTCTGGATGTCGGATGCGGCACGGGAGCGATGTCGGCCTCGCTTCGGCGCTTCGGGCGCGTCGTTTCGGCGGACCTGAGTCCGCTCGCCCTCCAGTACAGCCGCCGACGCGATCTGAATCAGCTCTGCTCTGCGGATGCAACCCGACTGCCCTTCAAAGACGGAGCCTTCGACGCAGTCGTCGCATTGGACCTACTCGAACACATTCCCGACGACAACGCGGCCGCGCGAGAGTTCGCGCGCGTGCTGCGACCCGGCGGAATGCTGTTCTCCACGGTGCCGGCATATCGTTCGCTCTGGAGCGGGCACGATCAGGCGCTCAGGCACAAGCGAAGGTACACCGCGCCCGAAGTGCGGAGCTTGCTCGCGGGCGCCGGTCTGCGCGTCACCCGGCTGAGCTACGCCATGACGGCGCTCTACCCGATCGTGTGGCTGGTGCGACGCCGGGAACGTCGCCTTCCGGAGCCGCAATCGTCCGTCAGGCCCCTTCCCGGCGCAATCAACGCGGCCCTCGTCGGACTGCTCAATATTGAGAACGCCATGGTCAGGCATATCTCGCTTCCGTTTGGTGTGACGGTTGTCGCCGTGGCGATGAAGCAGGGCACGGCCAATCGAGCCGGCTAAGTTACGGTGAGCTGGTACGTTGCGATAGCGATCGTTGCGGCCGCCGGCGTCGGATGGCTGCTGCGACACATGCGCAAAGCCGAACCGGAGCGCGTAGAGATCACTCGCCGCGAGCTGTGCTACGACAACCTGCCCGAGAACCTCGACGGCCTCGAGCTGTGCCACGTCTCTGACCTCCATATCACTTCGGACCCTCGCAACAGCGCTGCGGTGGCCGACGCGCTTCGAGCGGTTCGGGCTGACCTCTACCTCATCACCGGCGACCTCATCCATGGGCCACGCGGCATCACTGCGCTGGAGAAATGGATGACCGGAATAGTCAGCAGCCTGCAACCGGCTTACGCTGTGCTGGGAAACGCCGAACACAAACGGCGCATCAATACGGGTGCGGTCGTTGACATCCTTCGCCGGCTCGGGGTGACTGTCCTCAACAACGAGGCAACCGTGGCGCAGACCTCGAAAGGCCCGATCCAGATAATCGGCCTCGACGATCCGCACTCAGGCCACAGCAACCCCGCCCTGGCGTACGCGGAGGCCGATCCCTCAATGTGGACTTTCGCGCTGGTGCACTCGCCCGAGGGGATCCTTGGCTTGGAGGGACGCCGAGCCGACCTTGTGCTGTCAGGACACACCCACGGGGGACAGATCGTGCTGCCGGGCATCGGGTGGATATCCGACAACACGCATCACAGCGTCGGGTTGATCTCGGGCTGGTACGATCAGACGGACATACGCGAGAAGGCGGGCATACAGCGCGGCCCTCGTGGGCTCTATGTCTCGCGCGGATTGGGCACGTCCGGCTGGCCGCTCAGATTGCGCTGTCGCCCGGAGTTGGCGATTCTCACCTTGCGCCGGTCCCGTTCGGCGTAGACGACCTCCTCGAGCGATCCTTCCGCCTGCCAGACGACATGTCCAACGAACGGGGTCGGCCCAGTGGAGATGCGCCGGACCTGTTTGCGCATCGGTCCGAGAGGACCCGAGGTAAGGACGCACGGGATCGGAGGCTCGGTCGGCGTCTGTTCTGGGTCCGCGTTGCCTGGCGTGAGTGCATTGACCACCTCAACCGCCAGGACGCGCGCCGGATCAACGAACACGGGCGGAGTCTCATACAACCTCATGGCGGCCACGCGCAGCGTTGAGAGCGCCAGCGGATAGTGCGTGCAGCCAAGGACCACAACCCCGCAACCGGCATCGGCTAGGGGCTCCAGATACTCCATACAGCGCGCCAACGCCGTCGGCGTCTCTTCGTCGCCGTCCTCGATAAGCGGCACGAGGTCCGGGCACGGTACCTGCTCAACCGCGGTATCAGGCAGGATCGAACGTATGGCTTCCGGATAGGCGCCGCTATTGACAGTGCCGGACGTCGCGAGAACGCCTATTGGGGCTCCGTCGCCAAGGTCCCGGGCTGCCTGACATGCCCCCCGGGCGCCGGCTCCGACGACACCGAACACAGGCGTTTCGGGAAACTCCTGCTGGACATCGGCGAGAGCGGTGGCCGATGAAATGTTGCACGCCATTACGATGCCTGATGCGCCATGACCCACCAGGAACCGACTGATGGATCGGGCGAAGGCTGCGACTTCGTCAAGGCTGCGCTCGCCATACGGAACGTGCGCCTGGTCCGCCACATACAGATACGGAAGGTCGGGCTTCAGCTCCAGCAATGCGTTGAGTACCGTCAGACCGCCTACGCCGGAATCGAATATGCCGACCGGGCCGGACAGGCCGCTCACAGGCCCTCGTCCGATTGAGTTTCGCCACCCCGGACAGGCACGCCGCTCCACTCTCCGCTATGCGATCCCTCGAATACGGCGCCCTCCACCAGCACGCGCAAGGTCTGTACCCGGTCAAACGGCGCAAGGGCCGCGCACAGGGCGTTTTGCGCTTCAGCCTCGCCGGTCGTTCCCCTGTTGTTCACCTCTGCGAACTCGGCGCTCATCTCAACGACGCACTCGGTGCCGTCAAGGGCAACGCTGACCAGTCGCGTGCCTTCGGGTATTGCGCCTCCTCTGCTGATCGCCGCCCTGAGGGAGTGGGCCAGATCGTCGCATCCCTTGGCGACCTTGACGCCGTCCGATGCTTCATGCATGGGCGTGGAGACCGTGGGAGCAGGCTGTTGGACGGGCGCAGGAGAGACACCCGACCGACTGCGCGCGTACCACAGGCCGGCTGCGCAGGCAACCCCGACCACGACAACGATGATGATCCCGCGACGCATGTTCAGGGTCCCTCCGGTGTCTGGACTGCCGGCATTCCGACTGCCTCTTCGGGCGCTCCGCCCGGCAGCTTGCCTTCGACATAACGGCGTATGCCGTCGGCAATCGCTGTGGCCACGCGTGTCTGAAACTCTTCCGTGATGAGTTTCGCCCTGTCGCCCGGATTGCTGATGTATGCCACTTCGATCAGGACGGCGGGCATCTCGGCACGCTTCAGCACCGCCATACCGGTCCGAAACCGCGACATATCGGATCGCGCGCCTCGGCTCGGCAGCCCGCCTGCCGCGGCAACGCCTTCGACAATGGAGAGACCGAGCGCTCTGCCGTTCTCGTCGTTCCCGTGGTAGTACGCCGTTGGGCCGGAAGCCCGGGAGTTGCCCGGCGCATCGTCAACGTGAATGCTCACGAACACATCGGCCGGCATAGCATTGGCCAGCGACGGCCGTTCGGACAGACCGACCGCCACATCCGTCGCCCGGGTCATGGTGACGAAAAGACCCGCGCTCCTGAGCCGCTCGACCACTTTCTTTGCGATCGCCAGATTCAGGTCCTTCTCGTAAATGCGCCTTCCGCCCACCATCGCCGAACAGCCCGTCGCCGACGGACCACCGTGTCCGGGGTCAACCATGATGCGCATTTCCTCGAAGCGTCGGCCGACGAGTTTGGGCAGCCTGATCAGGACCTCATGGCCATCCGGAGGAGCCGGGCGATCCCTGTACGTGACCAACCGACGCAGAGCGAACACCACGCGCGTGACGCCAACAGCAGGACCGGCCTCCACGCGCGCCCCTGCCACAAGCGGGTTCTCGAACGTCCACTCGGTCTGGGCTGTTGCGGCAGCCGTGCCGGGCAGGTCAACGGTAAGGACGCCTTGCGCGGCTGCCATGCGCACGGACGGTCTGATCGGTCCGTCAGCCACGATCAGCAAGCGGGTCTGCGCAGGATCAACGGCCTCGCACACGATGTCCCGGAGCCAAGACGGAGTGCGAACCGAGCTTGTCTTTGGCGGCGTTGTCGCGACAGGGGGAACATCGTCAACAGGGGCAATAACCGGAGCAGCCGTTTGTTCGCCGCCGGCCTGCGCGCCCTGCCGCGGCGCTGTTTGGCGACTGGATCCCCCCGATCCGAGCTGCCCGATTGCGTTCGGGTCCTTTTCAATCGAGTCCGGCGGTTGCACGCCGCCATGCGTGGCCGAAGCTGCGCGCGATCCGCCTGAGCGTGAAGCCGTGGAGCCCCCCGACGTGGACGCAACCTGCCGGGCAGCGCGTTCCGATTTGGGGCGTTCAGGTTGGGCAGGTTCCGCGCGCGGCGCAACGGGATACCGAATGTCGCAGAAGCCTCCGGACACGGCGTACTTGACATCAAGCAAGGACGCCAGCGACGACAGTGGGATCATCGGAGCGCGACGGAGCCTCGCCAGCGCAATCTCGCGGCGGACACCCTTCGGAGACGCAACAATGGCGTAGTCTTCCTTATCGGGCATCACCACCTTGCACTTCAGAACGGCGGCCACCTCAAGCGGCAGATACACCTCGCGGCCATCGTACAACGCCGGCGACGCCAGCTCGACCGCCTTGCCGTCCACACGCAACTGTACCGGCTCGATCGGGCGAGCCGGATCCGCATCGCACCGCGCTAGCCCCACAAGCACGGCAATGAAGGCTATGATCTTGTACACAGGAACCCGCATAGCGCCTACGTGCTCCTTTTCCTTCCTGCACAGACGGCGATCGCACGGTCCATGACCGGCCTCGATCCGCCACCGACATCCACGTCGGCCCTCAAGGGGCGACCCATGGCAGCCGCCTCGCGCGGGCCAAGACAACCACCCGACGGGCTAGTGGACACAATCATACCCCCATCATCGTGATCGGGTTCAATCAAGCGCCGGCACGCATCGCTTCGATCGTCTGTTGGAGACCTTCCCTTAGACTCACCGAGGCCGTAAAGCCCAACAACGCTGACGCTCTGCGAACGTCCGCGAGCGATTGGCGGACATCGCCCTTTCGGGCCTGCCCAAAGCATGGCTGGGCATCGCATCCGCACAGATCCCGCATCATGCTGCACAGGTCAAGAACCGAGACGGCGTTGCCCGAGGCGATGTTGATCACACTGCCGACGGCCAGATCCGACTCGGCGGCCAGAATGTTGGCACGGGCGACGTCACGCACGAACAGGAAGTCCCTCGTCTGACCTCCGTCGCCGAATATCGTTGGCACTCGTCCATGCGTCAGAGCGTCGGCGAACTTCGGGATGACGGCGGCGTATTCGCTGGCCGGGTTCTGGCGCGGGCCATAGACGTTGAAGTAGCGCAACGACACGGTCTCCAGGCCATACAGAGAGGCGAATATGCGTGACATGTGCTCACCATAGAGCTTCTCGATGCCATAGGGCGAACCTGGAGCCGGCAGGTAAGACTCCGGGGTGGGAAGCACGTCCGGCTCTCCATATACGGCTGCCGATGACGAGAAAACCAGTCGTCTCGCTCCGGCATCCCTCGCGCCGATCAGAACGTTCAGGGTTCCGCCTATGTTCACAGCATCGGCAGTTGCGGGATCGTCAACCGAGCCCGGCACCGATATGAATGCGGCCAGGTGAAACACCGTGTCCACGCCGGCGCAGGCCCGACCGATCGCCGCCCCATCGCGGATATCGCCGACAACAAGCTCGACGGCGCCGCTCGGGTGCTTCAGGTTGGCTTCAGACCCGCTCGAAAGGTTGTCGAACACCCTGACGCGCCACCCACGCTGAACAAGGGCGTCCACGAGATGGGAACCGATGAAACCGGCGCCGCCGGTGACCAAAGCAAGACGTTCCATACACACTCCAAGTTCATGGATGCTCCATCGTACCGCATGCGGCGAGCCCATGATGCGCCTCCAAGCGGCTACAATCTTGGAATGCCTGACCACCTGTCATGGACAGTCAGCCCTGATCTCGAAGGCACGCGTCTGGATGTCGCCCTCGCGAAACTGCTCCAGATATCGCGATCGCGAGCCGCCAAGCTGATTGGCAACGGCGGCGCACGGGTCAACGATCGGGTTGCGCCGGCTTCACACATCCTCAGGGCAGGCGAACAGATCACCTCATTCGATCCCACGTGTATGGCCGAGCCGGTGCCGCACCTCGCGCCAGAAGCTGCGGCGCCAGGCGTTGAGTTGGATGTGCGCTACGAGGATGCCTCGCTGCTCGTCATCAACAAGCCGCGCGATCTGGTGGTTCACCCGGCTCCCGGCCACCCGCACGCAACCCTGGTTCACTCGGTGCTCCGCCATGCCGATGACCTCTCCGGCATCGGAGGCGAGCTCCGGCCGGGAATCGTCCATCGGCTCGACAAAGACACCACCGGGCTCATCGCTATAGCCAAGACCGATGAGGCGCACCTGAGCTTGCAGCGACAGATACAGGAACGCACTGCCGAGCGCGAGTACATCGGAGTTGTCTGGGGCGCTCCCGCGTTCGAAACGGCGACCATTCGGACATCCATTGGCCGCCACCCGACCGACCGCAAACGGATGGCGGTGCTGCCCGACGGTTCACCCGGTGCCCGAACGGCCGTCACCGAGATGCGCGTCGAGGCGCGCCGTGGCCCGTTCGCTCTTGTCTCGGCCAGACTCGAGACAGGGCGCACCCATCAGATACGCGTTCATTGCGCCTACATCGGGCATCCGGTTGTCGGCGACCCCATGTACGGCGGACGACGCAAGCTGCCGGCCGACAGACTGGAGCCATCGGTGCGCGTCACGCTTGAGACGGCCATTGCGGGCCTTGGCGGCCAGGCATTGCACGCGCGCCGACTGGCATTCAGCCATCCGGTGACCGGCGAGCGCCTTGAGTTCGGCGCCGAACCCCCGTCTGACATGGCGGCGCTCATTCATGCGCTGCATGATTGCTTCGCGGACCGATAGAACTGTCAGCTCGCTGGCGCTTTGTGCGTGTTGGGTGTGTGTCGCACTTTGTGATCTGGGCACCCAGCAACCGTTCGGACATGTACGTCATCGCGAGCGAAGCGAAGCGATCCCGATCGGAGATGGACCCCTGTGGCACGCTTGGGATCGCTTCGCCTCGCTCCTAAGAAAGTCCCCTTTCTGCTACCCACTCGGCGGTCCCGCCGCCTCGTCGCTCGCGATGACGTGCGCGGCTCCGATCCGCCCCTGCGCGGGAGCTTTCACAAGGAACGACACGCACGCTGCGTCTTCGCGCAGGGAGGATTGCTGTCCACCGCATCGAATAGTGCCACGAGTGACGCCCGAAGGGCGGTCAACCGATGGAGGTACGACATGAAAACCGCACTGGCTATGGGGGCTGTTATCTGTCTGTGTATGGCGGTCAGCGCCCTACCGCGCTCGTCCGAGAGCCGATCCAAGATCACCCTGGCGTTGCGGGGCAAGGCCAGGGCCGTGATCGTCACGCAGTTGGGAGCCACCGAACCGGAGCGGCTCGCCGCGCGCGAGCTTCGTGATCACCTTTCGGCGGTGACGGGCGCCTCGTTCGAAATCAAAGAGGCGGTTCCGCCAAACGATGCCGCGGCGATCATTGTTGGCCCCGGCCCGCTCGCTTCACAGCGATTTCCGGAGGTCCAGTGGGACCGGCTCGGTGAGGAGGGCATTGTTATCCGCGTCGCCGACAACGCCCTGCTGCTGGCAGGAGGAAGGCCAAGAGGTTCGCTGTACGCCGTGTATCGCTTCCTTCAGCAGGAGCTCGGAATCCGCTGGTGGACGCCCTGGGCCACCCATATCCCCAAACGCCCGTCGGTGACCGTTACCGATCCGGACCTCGTCGCCAAGCCGGCCTTCGAGTCGCGCGACCCCTTCTGGTTTCCGGCCTTCGACGGCATGTGGGCGGTCCGCAACGGATCGAACAGCCAGCATGCTCGGATCACTCCCGACATGGGCGGCAAGATCGTGTACAAGGGCTTCGTGCATACGTTCTTTCCGCTTGTCCCGCCGGAGCAGCACTTCGAGACGCACCCCGAGTGGTACAGCCTCATCAACGGCAAGCGGCAGGCCCAGGGCGCCCAGCTATGCACAACCAATCCCGAGCTGAGAGCCTACCTGGTCGAGCGGGTGCGAGAGTGGCTCAAAGAGACGCCCGATGCCAGGATCGTCTCTATCTCACAGAACGATTGGGCAGGTCCCTGTCAGTGTCCCGACTGCAAGGCCATAGACGATCGAGAGGGTAGCCACGCCGGAACCATGGTGGACCTCTTGAACCACATAGCCGCCAAGCTGGGACCCGAGTTTCCCGGGGTTGCGTTCGACACCCTCGCCTACCAGTACACTCGTAAGGCGCCGAAGTCCCTGAAGCCGCTTCCGAACGTGATCATCCGGTTGTGCTCCATCGAGTGCAACTTCGCCGCGCCCTTGACCGACGCGAGCAACGCGTCCTTCGCCCGCGACATCGTTGACTGGAACCGGCTCTGCGATCGGCTGTATGTCTGGGATTACACGACCAACTTCGCGCACTATGTCATGCCGCACCCGAACTACTTCTCGCTCGGCCCAAACGTCCGCTTCTTCCATCAGCACGGCGTCAAGGGCCTGTTCGAGCAGGGCGCATATCAATCGTTCGGATCGGAGATGTCCGAGATGCGCGCGTGGGTCTTGGCCCAACTTCTGTGGGACCCCAACCTGAATGACCGCAAGCTCATCTCCGAGTTCCTGGACGGCTACTATGGCAAGGCTGCAGCGAAGCACATTCTGGCCTACCTGCGCCTCATGTCGGATGCCGCCAAGGGCTTCTACATGGGCTGTTTCACGCCTCCCAGCGCTCCCTACCTCACGTACCCGGTCCTCGTAAAGGCGGAGAACCTCCTGCAGGCGGCCGAGGACGCAGCGGGTGCGGACGCCGATCTGAAGTGGCGTGTGCGCCAAGCGCGGCTGCCGGTCTGGTACGCATGGCTGGTCCGCTGGCCGCAGTTGAGGCGCGAGTGTCTCTCGACGGGCGGTGAATGGCCGGTACCGACCTCTCGCAAGGCGCTGGCTGAGAGGTGGCTGGCAACAGCCACGGGACCGGGCCCGGCGGGATGGAGCCGCATGACCCATGTCAACGAGGGCGGCCTTACGCCCGAGCAGCTCGTCGCCCGCTTCGAGGAGGATCCGCCCGATCCGAACATCCAGCCTCTGCCGTCCCGCATGAAGAACCCCGCTCCGCCGGTCGGCATGAGCGCAGAAACCGGCGTGGACGTGCAGGATTCCTGGGCACGTCTTGCCAACGAGTGGGTCTGGGCCGAAACACGCGCCGATGCCTCAGCATCCGACGGTCTGGCCGTCTATATGCCCGGCAATCACCACGAGTGGGCCTTCCAGATACCCCTCGATCAAGTCCCGCAGAAGGCCAGGAAGGGTCGTTGGGATGTGTACGCGCTCATTCGCGTTGAAAGGGCTGACGGAGCGCCGTCCGGCGTCGCATTCACGGCGGGCATCTGGGACGGAAACAACGCAGCCGACCTTGGGACCGTCTCCATCAATGCCGCCGATGCCTCCAGTCAGTACCGCGCTTACAGGCTGGGCACCGTCGAAAGCCGGACCGGCCGCTACATCTGGGTCGCGCCGGCCGCCAACCCAGCCATCAAGGGCGTATGGGTTGACCGGATCTGGCTTGTCCGGGCGCCGTAAGGCCACCTGACCGCCATGCGTTGGGCCGTCGCCACCGCTGCACTCGCAATCGCCGCGGGGTTAGCGCGCGCATCAGCCGAGTCGCCGAAGGCCGGGCCGGGAGTCGTGATACTGATGGCGCCCGGCCTTCGCGCCGACGATCTTACGAGCCCCGAGATGACCGCGCTTCGGGAGGTGCGTCTGCGCGGTGCGGTGGGATGGATGAACGGTCGGACGGGCGTTGATCCCCGACGGCCCGGTATAGAACCTGCGTCGTTCTTCCTAACGCTCGGATCGGGCACGCGTGCCCTGGTACCGAACGCTCCCGGCAGTTGGCAGACAGAGCCGGACGCGCGTCGCATCGGCGTTGGTCGTCTGCTGGAGGCCAATGCTCGCCTCGATCATGCGGTGCATATCGGAGCGCTCGGCGATCTGTGCCGCAGGGCTGGGCTGCGGACGGAAGTTATCGGTGATGACTCCGATGCCGAACCAAGCATGAACGGCGTGTTCGTGGCCATGGACTTGCGCGGCTCCGTGGACCGATACGAACCGGCCACACTCACCGACCCGGACGCACCGTACGGCATACGCACCGACGTCGCGAGGTTCGTGCCGAATGACGGTGCCCTGACGGTCCTCGTGTTCGGCGACATCGCGCGGGCCGACCGGTACGCGGACCTCTGCACGCCTGAGGCGGCCCTGCGTCACCGAACCGCAGCGCTCAAGCGTCTGGACGGGGTCATTCGTGACACCGTGTTGCCCTGGGTGGTGGGCGGAGAGCGACGACAGGCCTGGTTTGTTGCTCCAAATCAGGCAGCTACCGGCAGCGCCGAGCGACTGATCCCTGTGGCCGCATTGGGCGGCGGCCTGCGGAGCGGGTGGCTGACTTCCCCAACCACCAGGCGCTTCGGCCTGATCGCCGCCGCCGACCTCGTCCCCAGTGTGGCAAGACTTCTGGGTCTCGACGTTCCTGAACACGTCGTGGGACGCCCTGTGTCATCGTCAGGGAACGGACCGTCTGTCGCCGAATGGCGCATGCTCTATGTTCGCTGGAACCGCATAGTTGCCAACCAGCGCGCCCTCGGCGGGCTGCCCATTTGGCGTTTCACGATGCTGGCGGCATTGCTCGGACTCTGCACGGCGTCCAAGTGGTTGCGCAAACATGGGGTGGACTGTGAACAGGAGTGCCACATCCGCACGGTCACGCAGTGGATCGGAGCGGTCTCGGCTACGGTCGCCATCCTGCTGGCCGTACAGTCGCTTTCGTGGCTGGCCGCTCAGGCGGAATCGCGTGTTGCGGCTGCGTTTCTGGCAGTTACCATGTTGGCGGCGGCTTACCGATCATGGCGACACCCCGACCTGAGCGCGGTACTGGCTATTGGCTCAGCCACGACGTGCATCGTAGCCGCGCTGGTCGGCATCACAATCTATCCGCCGTCGGTTCAGGACTCCTGGCTCGGATACTCTGTCGCTGAAGGCGCGCGGTACTACGGCATTGGCAACGAGATGGTCGGCGCGCTGCTCGCGTCAATCCTCATCATGGCGTGGCCCGCCATTCGCCGTAACAGGTGGGAGGCTCCCGCAGTTCTCTACTCCGCCGCAGCGCTCTTACTGCTGCTGCCGTTCGCAGGCGCCAACTTTGGAGCCGCAGTAGGCGCCATCCTCATGGCAACCTTCTCCGCATGTGCCGTGTGCCGGACACCGCGGCAGTTGGCAGTTACGCTCGGCGCGGTGGCCGCGATTGCGGCGGTCTTCGCGATCGTCCTATCCCGTCTCGATGCCGGCCCGTCGGCCACCCACATTGGCGCAGCCTTCGCCAACCCGGCTGCGTTGACGAACATCGCCGGACGCAAGATCGCTCTGAACCTGCACCTCATCACGCACAGCCCGTGGACGCTTTGCCTCGCCGCCGGGTTCCTGCTGTGCCTGCCGGCACAGCCGGCCGGGCAGCTCCGTCAGACGCGTCGGGCGTGGGCGCTACTGGCAGTGGGAGCGCTTACGCTACTCGCCGCCAACGACTCGGGTGTTGTCGCCGCCGGCATGGCCTTGAGCGTCGGCGCGCCGCTTCTCATCGCCGTGCAGAACCGTTGGCCTGAACCTGGTCAGCCGCAACGAGTTGGTCACGACGCACACTGACGAGAGGCCCATAGCGCCCGCGGCGAACATCGGGTTCAGCAGGCCAGCGGCCGCAAGGGGTATCCCGATCGTATTGTAGGCGAACGCCCAGAACAGGTTCTGCTTGATCACCGCAAGGGTCGCCCTGCCGAGCCGGACGAGGTCGGCGACGCCGCCGAGGTCAGGGCGCATGAGAGCCGCATCGCCCGCCTCCAACGCCACATCGGTTCCCGAGCCCATCGCTACCCCTACGTCGGCCGCCGCAAGCGCCGGAGCGTCATTGATGCCATCCCCTACCATTGCCACACGCTCACCGGACCTGCGATATCGCTCAACGAGCGCGGCCTTCCCCTCCGGCAGCACGCCGGCCTCGATCTCGTCCACGCCGACCTTGCGACCGACCGACACGGCTACGTCTCGCCGGTCGCCCGTTACCATCACCACCTTCAGTCCGAGGCGTTTCAGCGCCTGAACTGCCTCACTCGCTCCCGCCGCAATCGGATCACTCACACCGATCAGCCCAAGCACATCATCCCCGGCCGCAATCGCGCACGTCGCCTTACCCGCGGCGGCAAGCTCCCCCGCCACGCGATCAATATCTGCCCCGCCGCCATGCGCGTTTTCATGCACCCACTCGACCGACCCCACACGTACCTGCACGCCACCCACGACCGCCTCAACGCCACGCCCCGGACGGGTCTCCACCTTCCCAGCCCTGAAGGGGCGTGGCATGGTAGCCGGGTCCATCGGGCCTGGGAGGTCGGTAACCTCCATCACGCCCGGAACGCCGTTCGCGTCCATCGGGCCTGGGACGCCGGTCGTCTCCATCGCACCCGGAAAACCGTTCGCGCCCGCAACATCAGTCCCCAACACCCTCGACGCCTCTGCGTTGATCGCCGAAGCGATCGGATGCGATGAGCCGGCCTCACATGCAGCGGCAAGCGCCAGCAAGTCTTCTGCGCGAACGCCCGGGGCCGGAACCACTTCGGTCACGCTCGGTTTCCCGACGGTCAGTGTGCCGGTCTTGTCCAACAACGCGGACGTCAAACGTGCCGCTCTCTCGAGCACGGCTCCATCACGGACAAGGACGCCGATCTGAGCGCCTCGACCGGTCGCAGCCATCACGGCTGTCGGAGTGGCAAGGCCCATTGCGCACGGGCAAGCGATCACCAGAACGGCAACTGCAGGCCATATGGCTTCTGACACGGGTACGCCACCAAGAAGCGCCCACCACGCGAAGGTACCGGCCGCCACGATCAGTACGGCCGGAACGAAGATGCCGGCAACCCTGTCGGCCATGCGCTGGACGGGTGGTTTGCGGGACTGGGCAGCTTCGACGAGCGCAACTATCCTGGCAAGAACCGACCGGGACCCGACGTCCGTGGTTCGGCAGATCAGCGCGCCCGTGCCGTTAACGGTGCCGCCGATCACCGTATCGCCGACTCGCTTGCCGACCGGCCAGGTCTCGCCGGTGAGCATGGATTCGTCAACCGAGCTTTCGCCGTCAACCACCACCCCGTCCGTGGGGATGCGGTCGCCCGCGCGCACCATGACCCGATCTCCCACGAGCACATCCGACACGGGAACGGTCACCCAGCTTCCGTCCCGTTCCACCAGGGCCGTAGGCGGGCTCAGGGCCATCAGCGCTCGGATGGCGTGCGAAACGCGCCCGCGAGCCCGGGACTCAAGGTAGCGTCCGAGCAGCACCAGGGCGATGATTGTTGCCCCGCTCTCGAAATACAGGTGTCCCTCTCCGGCAAAGAGCGCCCACACGCTATACCCATAGGCCGCCCACGTCCCCAGCGATACGAGAACGTTCATATCGGCCGATCCGTGCCGCAAGACGCGCGTCGCAGCCAGATGAATGGGCCATGCGCTCCAGACCTGGATCGGTGTGGCTAGAACGAACGACAGCCAGCGAACCCAGACAGGCGCGTGATGCATCCACAACATGCCCAGCACGACGACCGGAGCTGCCAGAGCAATCGCGCCGATCAGGCGCACCGGCGGCCACGCGGAAGTCTCACCGGCAGCCCGCTCGCCATCATCAGCGACAGGGTCTTCCGGAGCAACGTCGAAACCGGCGATCTCGACGGCCTCAACAAGCTTGGACCGATCAGCCTCACTCAGTTCGCACTGGATCGTTGCTTTCTCGGTTGCGAGGTTCACCGCAGCTGCATGGACGCCGGGCACACGGCGCAATGCCGTCTCAAGCCGAGAAACGCACGCGGCGCATGTCATCCCGACAATGCGGAGCTCGACAGTAGAGGGCGAGGCTCCGCCGGATCCTCCCTCGGTGGTCTGCTTTGCTGACATCGGTCCCAAACTCACTCCTGGCCAGAAACGTCGCGCGCAATACTCTGCGCATGCTGAAACATACGTTGCATGAGAGCGTCCCAATGCCAGTAGACAGCCGGCAGCTGTTCGATCGTTGCCGTCATGACGTCCGTCGCTTCGGTCCCCTCAGGGAGTCCGACACGGGCATCGAGGCGAGCATGGAATACCGCGGCGCATTCGACCTTGCCCGATCGCGAAACCGTCGCGAAGCTGCCGATCCTGCGAAGGTCTTTGATGGTTGCACCTATTTCCTCGTAGACCTCACGATAGGCTCTCGCCTCCGGCGTCTCGCCATGTTCGATATGCCCGCTCGGAGTACACCATCCGCGCGGTACGCGGCTGATCACGAAACCGTCTCCGTCACTGACGAACACAACGGCTGCCCAGACGCCACGGTCGCATCGGACCTCCCGGGTAGTGAACGTGGCAACGCCGCCGTACCACACCACAAACGGGAACTCGCATCCCGGCAAGTACCCGCCGCCCGCGAGGTTCATCGCCTCGTGCCTTTCTGGAGCGCCGATCATGGGAACGGCAGCGCCGCAAACACCCGCGCCGTGATATCCCGACGCGGTATCGGACCGAACCGGCGGCTGTCATCCGAGTTTGCGCGGTTGTCCCCCATCACGACGAAGCGCTCGGGGGGTACCCTAAGTGCGTCGGTGTTCTGCCCGACTTCGAAGTAGTCCGCCAGGGGTCGGAACAGGGGCCGATCGAGCGGATGAAGGAATTCTCGGGGCAGGTACACAATGCGCTTAACCAGAATCTCACGATTGCGGCGCACCAGTACGATGTCGCCCTTGCGCAGGCGTGACGACGCGCGCACGGCTATCACGATCTGGCCCTTGTGCAAGGCAGGCATCATCGAATCGCCGTCCACAACGACGACTTGAAAGGCGTTCGCCAGCGCAATGATCGAACCAAATAGCAGTCCCGCTGCCCAGACACCGCGTTTGTGCATCATCGGTTCAGGTTACCTGTCACAGAGCCGCGGCGGTTCCCGCGCGATTCTGATGTACTCCGTGGGCAACCATGCATAGCCTGAATGCGGCTCTGACCCCTCACATCGGCGGGATCGTCCTCCTGCTGGGCGCCATCGCGCTTATCTTGGTGGCGATCACCATCGCGCAGCAGCGGAAACTATCCTCGATGCAGCGCGTATTCGAACGCATAACCCGGGGGGTGCAGATCGGCAACATCGAAGAGATCCTGGTCCAACACCTCGACGAGGTACGAGGGTTCGCGGACCGAATAGCTGCGCTGGAGACGCGCGCCGATCGCGCCGACTCGCGCATAGCTCGGTGCGCCCAGCATGTGGGTGTGGTTCGGTTTGACGCGTTCGAAGACGTGGGCGGGCAGCAGAGCTTCAGTTGCGCCATCCTTGATGCCGAGCGGTCCGGCCTAGTGATCAGCAGCATCTATGGACGCTCGGATCTGCGCGTGTACCTGAAACGCGTCACCGGCGGACGATCGAGTCTGCCACTCTCCAACGAAGAGAGTGAAGCGATGAAGAAGGCGACGGAGACATGAACGACGTTGCCGCAACGCAGGGACGCGAGGCGCGGCCGGATGACGACGCCGAACAAGCGCTGATCGCCGAGTGCCAGGCCGGAAGCCGCGATGCGTTCGACCGGCTCATCAGCAAATACCAGCGTCGCGTATACACGTTTGCCTACCGCCTTACGGGGAATGCGGAGGACGCCGCAGACGTCGCAGCCGACGTATTTGTGCGCCTCTATACCTCGCTCGGAAGCTTCCGGGGCCAGAGCAGCTTCGTTACATGGCTGTTCCGAGTCGTGACGAACATCTACCTCGATTCGCGGAAGCGCAAGCGCGTGCGCCAGACGCAGTCACTCGACGAAGTCATCGAACTCGAGGAGAGCTCGGTCCAGCGGCAGTATGATGACGACAGTCCCACGCCGCACGAAATCGCCGAAGGCAAGGAACGGACCGCCGCGCTTCAGCAGGCCATCGCCTCGTTGCCGGAGTACCAGCGGGTCATGATCGTCATGTATCACGTTGACGGCATGGCCTACGAGGAAATCGCAGAGGCGCTCGAGATGCCGATCGGCACCGTCAAGTCTCGACTGAATCGGGCGCGTATGGCCTTGCGGCGCAAACTTGAGCCGGTTCGGGAACAATACGGCTTCTAGCGGTGTCGAACATTTCGATGCATTGGTGTGCCCCCCATGCCTAAGAGTGCGGGCTGCAATCCGGCTGTGATCCTGCCCTCAGTGAGGACAGAGGCCGGCGCACCGGCGATGCGGAGGCAAATGGACGACCCATCAGGGGAAGGTGTGCGATGAAGTGCGAACGCGCTCAGGCGTGGTTCTCAGATCTGATTGACGGAAGCATCGGGTCCGCCGAGAAGGTGGTCCTCGAAGCGCATCTGCGCGACTGCGCCTCCTGCGCCGAAGACGTAAAGCGCCTCGGCGCCCTGTGGACGGCGATGGATGCGATGCCTGATGTTCCCGCACCAGCAAATCTGCGCGCCACGATCTGGCAGCGTATCGAAGCCAGGGCCGCTCAATCCCAATCCGCTAAGCCCGAACGCCGTCCGAAACCCCTGTGGGTTCGCGGGCTTGCGTTCGTCGGTGCTGCCGCGGCGGTCGCTTTGCTGGCAACCGTCACCGTTCCCGGCAAGTTCCGGCCGGCCGGATTCTTCGGATTGCTCGGCATATCGAGAAGCCAGAGTGACGGCGCTTGCCGGTCGCGCATCGAGACCGCCCCTGACGGAACCCGAACCGTCATCGTATCGGTCGAGCTTCCGACACGGGACGCACGCAGAACGGAGAACGTATCCGTATCGGTCCGGGATGCCCGTGGGAGTACCTATGTCGCAGACGCCCCTGTCGCCAATGGCGCGGCTACGGCTACGGTCAGGCTGCCCGAGGGAGCCGTCCTGCCGATCGCGGTCACGGCTGCTTGGGAGTCTAGCGGTGGCGGAACAGGCTCCCTGAGCGTCCGTGGCATCCGCTGATCGTCCGGCGCTCCCAGACCCTCTGTCGGAGCGCCTCAGAGTTGCGGCTTGGGCCCCTTAGGCGAACCGGTCTTGGGGCGTTTTCCAATCGTTAGCCGGTGAACTGTGTCGCCCTCATCGAGCCGGCGAACGTGCGCCGTGACCCACTGACCTACTCGTAGCTGGCTGACGGGCACGTCCTTTCCGTCACGGCGCACCAAACACGGCTCGGCCAGCCGTAGCGAACGACGGTCGCCTGTACGCGTGTCCATCTCCAACGATCTCCGAGCGATATCAACGGAGCGGATCGTTCCGGTGACCGTGGGCATCGTGCGCTCGCGAAGTCGTGCCGCGCCGGCGAACGTGCCGGCGATGGCGGTGGCCATTGTCTGGCCATTCGGCAACAGGCGCGGGGCAACAAAGACCGTCATCTCCGGCTTCAGATCAGCGAGGGCGCGCGCGTCGCCGACTTCAATCAGGGTCTTGTCGGTAACACGCAGAAACAACGTTCCGTGGTCCTTCGTATCCTCGAAAGTGATCCCTCGCTCGCTGACTTCGCGGATGATTCCTCCATTGATCTCTCGACGCATCCGCACAAGCCACGGCCACGTCGCGCTGTCTACCAGATCGTACACGCTGTGCGGCCCATCAGACGCAATCCGATACCGCACGGTGACGACTGCCCCGACCTCGAAACGGCTGAGTTCGCAGGCCCTTTGCGCTATCATGGTCACAGCGCTTTCGGGTACCTGATAGGCGGTCTCGACTTGACCATGCCGCAGAACGATGCGGCGCGCCGCTTCGTCGAGCGAGACCACCACGCCGGACTTGGTCGCCGCAGCGAATCCCAGCGCGGGCGGCGCGACCAGGATGCCGACAAGCAGGAGAGTAAAGAGTACAACAGCGCGGAGAACGTCGGGGAGCAAACGATGGAGGCGCCGAGCGGAATCGAACCGCTGAATAAAGGTTTTGCAGACCTCTCCCTTAGCCACTTGGGTACGGCGCCTCAGTGCAATTCATTCTATCACAACGCGCGCGGCATGGTCAATCCGACCTGGACCGCGCTCCCAACACATGGCGCGCATTGAACCGCACATCATACGCTGCGGCGTCCTAACGCCCAGCGACGAGGTCCTGCTTCCCGCAGCCATTGCGCTCCGGCAGGGAGGATTGGTTGCCTTTCCCACCGAGACGGTCTACGGTCTCGGCGCGAACGCCCTCGATCCCGAAGCTGTCCGACGCATCTTCGCGGCGAAGGGCAGGCCTGCCACAAACCCGCTGATCGTTCACGTGCCCAGCGCCGCAACCGCTCGGTCGCTCGCCGCGCACTGGCCGGACGCTGCCCAGACGCTGGCGGACCGCCTGTGGCCCGGACCGATCACGCTGGTTGTTCTGCGCGGCCCATCCGTTCCCGATGTCGTCACGGCAGGAGGCCCAACGGTGGCGCTGAGGTGCCCATCCCATCCCGTCGCCCGACGCCTTATTGAACTAGCCGACGTGCCCGTGGCAGCGCCAAGCGCGAACGTGTCCGGACATGTGTCGCCTACGCGCTTTGAGCATCTCGCCCCGAACATTCTCTCCGCATGCCGGTGCGTCGTGGATGCCGGGCCCTGTGAGTTCGGACTGGAGTCCACGGTTCTGGACGTCACCACAAGTCCTCCCACACTGCTCAGGCCCGGCGCCGTCACACGCCAGGAGATAGCCGAGATCGTAGGCTCGCCCGCATCCGTCAATGCGACTGCCGGTCCACACAAGGTGCGGTCGCCCGGCATGCACGGCAGGCACTACGCCCCGCGCGCGCAAGTCGTTCTCGTCGAGACGCCTGCGGCCGCCCGGGACGCGAGCGCCGACAATCTGGAGGCGGATCGGTCGGATCGCGGCAAGATCGCATTCGTTGTGCAAGGCGAACGATCCGCCGACACGATTCCTCAGGCGCACCGAACCGTTGTCATGCCGGACGACCCGCGCGCCTACGGGCGCCGGCTATATGCCGTCCTGCAGGAGCTCGACGCCGACGGAATGGAGACGATAGTCGTGCAGCTTCCGCCTGATACGCCCGACTGGGAAGCGGTCCGCGATAGGCTCAGAAGGGCGGCGCTGAGGTAACATTCACCGTGTCCATCTCAAGAGCTCCATCCATGACGCGCTCGCGCTCCATGCGTTTGGCCGCGATCTACGTCGCGCTCATCGGACTCTCCGCGGTTTCGTTCGCGCCTTTCGTCTGGCTTGCGATGACTTCGCTTAAGCCGGAAGCAGAAATCTTCAGTCGCGTTCTGCCTTCGCGACTCGTCATGGAGAACTACGCGAAGGGCCTTGTGCACTTCCCCTTCCTGCTGTATCTCCGCAACACGATGGTGCTGTGTACCGCCAACGTTGTGGGGTCCGTCGTCTCCTGCTCGCTCGTCGCCTACGGTCTGGCACGCATTCTCTGGCCGGGACGAACTGCGCTCTTCGCTCTGCTGCTCTCCACCATGATGCTGCCGGCACAGGTGACGATGGTACCCCTGTTCGCCGTGTTCAAGTGGCTCGGGTGGATAGACACGTTCCTGCCGCTGACTGTCCCGGCATTCCTCGGCAACGCGTTCTTCGTGTTCCTGCTCCGTCAGTTCTTCATGACGCTGCCATCGGAACTGACCGACGCTGCCAGACTGGACGGCTGCACCGAGTTCGACATTTACAGGCGGATCGTGCTCCCACTCGCGGCGCCGGCGCTCGCTACGGTCGCCCTGTTCGTATTCCTCAATACGTGGAACGACTTCATGGGGCCGCTGATCTACCTGTACGACGGCCGGCCGCCCGGGTAGTCGGCGGCACAAGC
>JBBIQU010000010.1:0-5338 GCA_037442185.1 Chthonomonadales bacterium
GGCTTGGGCTTAGACCCCATGCAGTTCACTTAAGGCCCCTGGGCGGATGCCCGGCGACTGAAGTCGCGGCTCCAGACGGCACCAAGTCCGCCTGCGCGGACTGCTTACGGGAGGAGCATGGGGCTTAGACCGACGCCGGCGTCCATTCCGCCAGGGTGATGCTCAGAGCGGGGCATTGGATTACGGGTGACGCGGTTCGCACGTCATCTTGCCGTTGGTTGGGGAAAACGCGGCGTGGCTGAGAGAACGAGTTGCTCACGTCCGGTTGCCCTGCGGAAGCGGTGTCGCCGACTGTCGTCACCGATAGCCGACCGCCGATGATTCCTACGTGCGCCAGGTCAATGCGCACGAGCGTGTCCTCTTCGCCGTCGTTCACGATGAACATGGCGATCTTGCGCCTGCGGGAGGAATATGTGGCGCTGATATCGAGATCGGCATGTCTGTCGGTCGTGTGGACCAGCGGTGTGCGTCCTGCTGTGGTGGCATACAGCTGCTGTGCGTAGTAGGTCGGGGTACGAAACATGCGGGCGCCGTCGGTCTGAATGATGCCCGAACAGAAGCTGTTTGCGAGGTTGCTTCGGTTGGCAATGTGGACGATGTCCGCGTTCCGATGCAGAAGATGATGGTACCGAGCGCACGCGAGCGCATTCGCCAGCGTCCAGAGCCTCCCTCGCGTCAGCCCCCAGTCGCCGGCCGTGGTATTCCACTCCGTGACGGCGATTCTCATCCCGCTTCCGGGCGCATGCTCGGCTATCGTTCGCCGAACGCTCTGAATGTCCCGTTCTGTTTGCTCAAGGTCGTCGCACGCATAATGGTGCGGACACACGAAGTCGAGCAGTCCGGCTCCGGTACGAACTACCGCTTCAGTGGGATACGATCCGAGCAGTGAAACGCAGGGATCGGCGGCTTTCATGGCCCGGGCGAACCTCGCCACGCCACGGTCGTAAGCGTCGCTTCGCACCTCGTTGCCGATCTGCCAGAAGCGAACACCATATGGCTCAGGGTGACCGTTGCGCGCTCGGAGCCGCCCCATTGGGGATTCGGCGTCTCCGTTGAAGTACTCCACCTGCTTGGCAGCTTCTTCAGGCGTGCTCCCGTTGAAGCGGACACAGATCAGCGGTTCGGCGCCTGCTGCCTGTATCAGCTGAATGATCTCTTCGAGCCCGGCCGCGGCCGGCTGCAGGCCGCCCCACGACCGGAACGGCGAACGCTCTGAGATTGGGCCCACCGTTTTCCGCCAGTCATAGTCGCCGTAGGAAGGGTAGTCAACGACACTTCCGCCGAAGCGCACGACGCCGGGATTAAGCGCTCTCAGGGCAGCAACTACGTCTGCACGCCATCCACCGATGGAGTCGTCGGGCATGAGCGAGGCGCAATCGAGCGCGAGGAATCCCGGTCCGGTGAACTCAATCGCAAGCGACGCTGCCTCCGCATCGGCACGCGGCGCGAGCTCACAGGAAACCTCATGCCATTCACGGGTCGGCGTGAGCTGGGCCAACGCCAGCCGCCGATGGCGTTCGAAGAGGCTGACCGTGACCGTGCGGACACTGTCGCTCGAGCGGATGAAGCTACTGAAGCGGTAACGCCGGCTCTTGCGGACAGGCAACCCGTCTTGCGCGATGCCGACCACGGCATCCGGCCCGGGCAACGCCTCGACGATCAGACATCGCTTGCCCTGTACGGGCGCGCTCTCGTCGGGCGTGACACGCATCCGGTGCACCGCGCCGATCGGATACCAGGGGCGCGGCCGAAAATCGGTCTCCTTGATGAACTCGAACGCATATGGCGTCAGTCCTTCGAAGCTGCCGTCTTCGAGCATATCGGCCCACATCCCTGGGACCATGTCGCATAGATACTCGATGAACTGTCCGTACTGATACGGACTGATTGCCGGCGCTCCGCCCGACCGCCTGTGTACCCTGACAGTGATCGGCTCCATGAGATCACTCAATGGCTTGACAAATATCGTCGTCTGCACGCTGATTGTGACGCTCAGTGACGGCGTATGTGCAAGGTTCGACATGAGGACGAGGCCGGTCCTGCCGGCGCTGCAAGTGCCCGCGCGCGATGGAACACCTGTGGGGAGGACCGGAAGGGGTCCGCGTCCAACCTGAAGGTGATAACGTCTTCCTCGGAGGCCTACAAGATGCCGTCAGAAGAGCGAACCCTGCATGCGATCGGCAACGCCCACATAGACCCCGTCTGGCTGTGGCGCTGGCCAGAAGGTCTCGAAACCATCAGAGCCACGTTCAGATCGGCGTTGGATCGGATGAAGGAGGACCCGGACTTCTTCTTCACGTGCAGTTCGTCTGCGTTCTATCACATGCTCGAGCAAGTGGAGCCGCAGATGCTGGACGAGATCGCCGACCGGGTGCGGGAGGGCAGGTGGGAGCCGGTGGGCGGCTGGTGGGTTGAACCCGACGCCAATATCCCCTGCGGCGAGTCCCTGATCCGACAGGGGCTCTACGGTCAGATGTATCTGAGCGAGCGCTTCGGAGTGTTGGCCACCGTGGGCTATAACCCGGACACGTTTGGCCATCCGGGTACCCTTCCGCAGATTCTGCAGCATCTCGGCCTGAAGCGGTATGTGTTCATGAGGCCCGGGCCGCATGAAAAGGCCTTGCCGGGGCCGGTATTCGTGTGGCGGTCGCCCGACGGCAGCGAAGTGATCGCTGCGCGCATCGCTCGGTCGTACTGCACATGGCCTGAGGAGATATCCGAGCATGTCCGGGCTTGCGCAGAAGCGGCGTCCACCGACACCTCAGATTACATCGTCTTCTACGGGGTCGGCAACCATGGCGGCGGGCCCACCAAACGCAACATCGAGTCGCTATTGAGCCTGCGCGACGATGTGCCGCCCTTCACCGTGAGGCTGAGTCGGCTTGATCGCTTCTTCGACGCCGTCGAACACGAGAAGCAGATTGGCGGTGAGTTTCCCACCGTCGCCGATGAGCTTCAGTATCACGCTCGTGGTTGCTACGCGGCGCACTCCGAGATCAAGGCCAACAATCGTCGGGCCGAGCACCTTCTTCTGGCTGCAGAGCGCGTAGCCTCCGCGGCTAAGATGCTCCTGACGTTCCCATACCCATCAGAGACGCTGGCTGAAGCATGGAAAGCGCTGCTTTTCACGCAGTTCCACGACATCCTTGCAGGAACGAGTCTGCCCGAAGCGTATCGCGACGCTCGCGACGCCCAGGGGTACGCATGCCACATCGCGTCATCGGTGCTGTATGCAGCATCACATAGGATCGCAGCGGAGGTGGACACCCGGGGCGATGGAAATGCAGTGGTGCTGCTCAACACGCTGCCGTGGGATGTGCGCGTTCCGGTCGAGATCGAGCGCGGATCGGCGAAGCTTACCGACGACTCGGGGAAGCCGATCCTTGCACAGGCCATTCAGCCGACCACCGTGGCCGGCCAGCGCCGATCGTGCTTCGTTGCCGACATTCCTGCGCTTGGATATGCCGTTGTTCGCGAAACCGACTCGATCGAGGAACCGGCCTGTGGTGTCCGAAGTCTGTCGGCTTCGCCGGAGGGGCTTCGCAACGACTGGTGGCGCATCGGCATCTCGTCTTCGACGGGCTGCATCGGCGAGCTGTTCGACCTGAGCAACGGCGTGTCCGTCCTCCGCGAGCCGGGAATGTCGCTCGTTGTTCTGGATGACCCGAGCGATACTTGGAGCCACGGCAGTGCGGCATTCCAGTCCGAGGTGGGACGGTTTCGCGCGGACTCCGTTGTCCTCGAGGAATCCGGACCCGTTCGCGCATGCGTCCGGTCCACGTTGTCCTATGGCTCCAGCCGCATCGTACACCGTGTCCGGCTGTATCGCGAGCTGCCGATCATCGAGGGCGAGCTGACCATCCACTGGGCCGAGAAACGCCGTATGCTGAAGCTTGCGCTCCCCACGGCATTCAGGGACGGAGTGGCGACATACGAAACGCCGTACGGCCAGGTTGTTCGATCGGCAGACGGCAACGAGCAGCCGGGCCAGCAATGGGCCGACCTCACAGGATGGTTGGAGGCTGACGACAGGCGAAGTCGGTATGGTCTCTCCATCATCAACGACTGCAAGTACAGCTACGATGCGACGCCCGACGAACTGAGGATGGCCCTCCTTCGAAGTCCAGCGTATGCCCACCACGATCCGGCCGTACTGGACATGTCGCATGAGTATCAGTTCATTGATCAAGGCCAGCAGATCGTTCGGTACAGGCTTGTTCCACATGACGGCGGACTGACAGGATCGCAGCTGTCACGACGAGCGGTCGAACTGAACATGTCGCCGATCTGGGTGAACGAGCATTCGCATTCCGGCCGATTGCCGGGGTCTATTTCGTTTCTTAGCGTTGCGCCTGCCACCGTGGTCGCGATGACCCTCAAGAAGGCGGAACGAACGGACGACCTGATCGTCCGTGCATGTGAGACAGAAGGGATCCACACACGCGCGACCTTGTCCATGCCGGCGCTGGGACTGACCTGGGAGTGCGACATGGCTCCGCTTCAGATTCGAACCTGGCGCGTTTCGACAGGGCCACCGGCCTACGTAACGGAGACCGACGGATTGGAGCGCGACCTGACGGGCTGAACAAATCGCATCCCGCCCGGAAAGAAACGTGTCACCTTTCCGGCTAAGCAGGCGTCACACCGTTAGCAGGCTTGCGTTCGATATGACCGTAAGCTCGCTAATCCGGGATGTCGGGACGCAACCGATGGGTGCCGTCGTCGATCTGCTACGCGCGCGGCCGTGGATCAACCTTGTCTCTCAGGCTGATCGCGACCTGAAGGCGGAGTTCGAGACGATCCTCGAACTCCACTATCGCCGCGTGTACCGGCTGATCTACAGGATGGTCCGGAACGAATCCGATGCAGCGGACCTCACCCAGGAGACCTTCATCCGGGTGTACCGCGCATTGCCGCGACTCAGGGCCGATGGTGCCTGCGCTGCGTGGGTCCGGCGCATTGCCACGAACCTGTGCGTGGACCATATCCGGAGGCGCCGCACGACGATGGCTGCAGTCGAGGCGTCGGAATGCTCCTATCGGCAGGAGTGCGAAGCGGCCGCGGGCAACGAGGATCCGGCGAGCATCTTCATGGACGCCGAACGCAGCCGAATCGTTCACCGGGCGGTTGACGCTCTCCCCAGCGAATATCGCACAGTCATCATCCTGCATCATCTCGAAGACATGCGCGTTGATGAAATCGCTGAAGCGCTCCGTATACCTGCAGGCACCGTTAAGTCACGGCTATCACGCGCGCGCCAGGCGCTGCATCGGCGACTGGCTCCCAACTTCGCTCCCAACAGCTGACCCCCGTACTGATCGTTCGACGCTCGACTTCG
>JBBIQU010000010.1:5363-29755 GCA_037442185.1 Chthonomonadales bacterium
GTACTGATTCATGATGTCACTATTGGCATCGCGACTGTCACATATGGGTTGACAATGGACAGAATGGACGGTACTATAGGACATTGAGGATAGCATAGATGACGGATCAGGCATCATCAAGGCGTATGCGCATCATGGAGCGGCTCCGGGAGTCCGAAGAAGGCGCAAGCCTCGCGGAACTTGCCGGCGAGTTCGGTACCGATGAACGCACTATCCGACGCGACGCCGAGCTACTGCAGGATTTGCTGAACGAGGTTGGTGGGGTCGAGTTGGTTCGAGGACGACTGCGACCTAATCGGTGCGCGGCCTGGAGGCGTCAGGCGCAGATGGATGATGCGCGACGCCTGATGGCCGAGGCCGCGTTGAAACACGTTCCGGACGGTACCGCCCTTGTGATCACTGCGGGCAGCTCGACGTTGGCGGTTGCATCGGCCATTCGCCGGGCAGAGATGCGGGGCGGCAAGCCAAGCGGCCTCATCGTGTTCACGAACAGTCTGCCGGCGCTCTTGGAGCTTGTGGAAGCGGGCGTCTCTACCGGGGTCATCGGTGAAGTCTACAACCCGGGTGATATGGCCTTCCACTCGCATGAGTTGAGAACCCGCTTCCAAGCCAGTCTCGCCGTTGTCGGCGCGAGCGGGATCGTGCTGGGCGGCGGCAACGGCAGCGTAAGCCTGTGCTCGGACCGGGTTGAAGAGGCCGCATTCATGCGGCAGATACTGGCCCCGATCCCCCAGGTGCTGGTTGTTGCGGACGCAACCAAGATCGGGCGCAGGCACCCGTGGTCGTTCACGTCCGACGGGCTGCTGGCAGATAAGTCCGTTCACATCGTAACCACAACGTTGACGCGAAACCAGTCTGACACGTTGGCTGCGACGGCGGAGGCCGGCCGCAAACTCGGGATGACGTTGACCTTCGAGGAGGTCCAGAAATGTGCGGAATAGCGGGGTATGTGGGAGCAGGCGATTCGTTGCGCAGGGCCGTGGACAGTCTGAAGCGCCTTGAGTATCGCGGATACGATTCGGCCGGCGTGGCATACGGCGTCGGCAATCGGCTTCGCATCGCTCGGTGTCCTGGCAAGGTTTCCGATCTCGAAACACTCATCGGCGATCTGCCTTCCGTTGCCGGACCTGCGATCGCGCACACTCGATGGGCCACGCACGGTCGGCCAACGGAAGCGAACGCGCATCCGCATACGGATTGCTCGGGGCAGCTCGCCGTCGTTCACAACGGCATCATCGAGAACCACCGGGCGATCCGGGAAGAACTGGCATCGGCGGGGCATATCTTTCGATCCGAGACCGACACGGAAGTGATATCGCACCTGATCGAGGACGAACTGAGAGGCCGTCGCGGAAGCGCGGGCCTGGTTGAGGCTGTGCGAGCCGCGACCCGGCGTCTCCACGGCAGCTTTGCCGTGGCAGTGCTCTGGGCAGGCGCCCCCGATGCCATCGTCGCAGCGCGACATGATTCGCCTCTGATCGTGGGTCTCGGCGACGGAGGCGCCTTCGTCGCATCCGATGTGCCGGCTCTGGTCGGCTGGGCCGACCGTCTTGCGGCTCTGAATGACGGCGACGTCGCTCTCATGCGTGGGCGCAACGTACTGATTTGGGATGGCGACGGCAACGAGCGCGCGCCACAGATGGTTCCTCTGACGATGTCACGCGAGGCGGCAGAGAAGCAAGGCTTCGCGCACTTCATGCTGAAGGAGATACACGAGCAGCCGACTGCAGTCAAGGAGACGCTGCGCGACAGGATCACCCCGGACGGCCGCGTGGCCATCGGCGATCTGCCACCGGAGGTTGCCGACCTGCTTGCGAACGGCCGAGTGCACTTCGTTGCGTGCGGCACGGCGTACCATGCCGGGCTCATCGGCAAGCGGCTGTTTGAGCAAGCGCTACGGCGCCGCGCGGATTGCACGGTGTCGTCCGAGTTTCGGTATGACGAACCGCTGGTTGACGATGGGACGCTTGTGGTGCTGATCAGCCAGAGCGGCGAAACGGCAGACACGGTGGCAGCCGCGAGGTACGCCCGCAGTCGTGGGGCTAAGACGGTCGCGGTCGTGAACTGCATGGGCACGAGCTTGGAACGTGAAACCGATGCCGTCCTGATCACCCGAGCCGGTCCCGAGATCGGCGTTGCCTCAACCAAGGCGTATTCGGCACAAGTCGCGGCAATGGGATTGCTCGCCGGACAGGCCGGGTGGGCGGAAGCCGGCGAAGCGCTTATGCAAATCCCGGACGCGGTCAGTCGTGTTCTGGAGAACGAGCCTGCGATCAGGTCCATCGCCTCAGAGCTGGCGGTATCCAACTGCTTCTTCTTTCTCGGTCGCGGACATGATGCGGCCGTTGCCGCGGAGGCCGCGCTGAAGCTCAAGGAGATTTCCTACATTCACGCCGAAGCGTACGCAGCCGGCGAGATGAAGCACGGACCGCTGGCTCTGGTAGAGCCGGGCGTCGCGGTGGTCGGCCTGTGCACACGTTCTTCCACCCACGACAAGATGGCGTCCAATCTCATGGAGGTGCGCGCACGAGACGGACGCGTCGTCGCAGTCGTGAGCGAGGATCTACCCATACCTGAAGCCGCGACGGACGTCATTGTGGTTCCGAAGGTGTCCGAGTTCCTCAGCGCGGTTGTTACCATGGTGGCAATGCAGCTGCTGGCGTACTACGTCGCGCTCGCCCGGGGGTGCTCTATAGATCAGCCCCGCAACCTGGCCAAGAGCGTCACAGTAGAGTGAATATACTAAGTCTAGCTAAATAATCTTCTCGATAGCGCGATGTTCGACTGCTCGGCTGCGTATACACTCCTGAAGAGATCGTTCGGTTACGTCGGAATGATCGAAGATCACCGAAGGAGCACAATACAATGCCGGAGTTCACGCTTCCGCCGCTACCATATGCGTTTGATGCACTCGAGCCGCACATTGATGCGACAACGATGCAGATTCACCATGGCAAGCACCATCAGGCATACGTCACCAATCTGAACGCTGCGCTTAAGGACCATCCGGACTGGCAGTCGAAGAGCATCGAGGAGATCCTGCGTGACCTGAATCAGGTACCGGAGGCCGTACGCACCGCCGTCCGCAACAACGGTGGCGGGCACTACAACCACACTCTTTTCTGGGAGATCATGAAGCCGGGCGGCTCAGCAGCTCCGACCGGAGCGCTCGCCGATGCGATCAACGCCACGTTCGGCAGCACCGATGAGCTGATTAAGCTTGTGAACGATGCCGGCCTGAAGCGCTTCGGTAGCGGTTGGGCGTGGCTCGTGAAAGATCAGAGCGGCCGCCTGCTCATCTACAGCACCGCCAATCAGGACTGCCCGTTGACCGACAAGCACGTCCCATTGCTGGGTGTTGATGTCTGGGAGCACGCTTACTACCTGAAGTATCGCAACATGAGGGGCGACTACCTGAAGGCTTGGTGGAACATCCTCAACTGGGACGAGGTTGCCAAGCGCTTCGCGGCCAAGTAGCCCGAACACTGTACGGAATCTTGAGGGACGCTTTCCCGCGCCAGGGATGAGCGTCCCTTCATTGTTGGGGGAACATCATTGAAGGGCCCTGATGAATGCGCCGCCCGGCTGGCGGTGGACGATCCCGCGTAGTTCGAGCAACGTTAGCTGAGCCGATACGTGAGACTGATCGAGGCCGGTCTCGTGAGCGATGGCGTCCAGATGTCGCGGCGTCAGATCGAGATGCTGCAGTATCTTGCGTTGGCTCTCCGAGAGATCGGGTAGGGGAGCCTTTGTGGGTGGCGGCTCCGGTGACCTCAACACGAGCACGCCGACCGTCTCAGCCACCTGTCTTCCGCTCGTCACCAGCGTGGCGCCGTCGCGTATCAGTCCATTCGCGCCAGCGCTGCACGAGTTGTCTATGTTGCCCGGGACTGCCATGACGTCTCGGCCCTGATCGGCGGCATAGCCTGCCGTGATGAGCGCGCCGCTTTGCTCTCCGGCCTCAACTACCACGACACCCAGCGATAGGCCGCTGATGACGCGGTTCCTCATCGGAAACCGCCATGCCTCCGGCGTCGCGTTGAGCGGAAACTCCGAGAGGATTGCGCCACGTCCTTCGGCGACGATCTGATCGAACAGAGCCTGGTTGTCGGAGGGATACCGGATGTTGCAGCCGCACCCCAGAACCACAATCGTCCGTCCGCCGTTAGCGACGACGGTGCGGTGCACGACCGAGTCAATGCCCAGTGCGCCGCCGCTCACAACGGTCAGGCCCAGGTCGCTGAGCTCCCGAGAGAAACGAGCTGCAATGGCGCGCCCATAGGGCGACGGCCGACGGGTGCCCACCATCGCCACGGCGAAGCGATCCCTCTCATCAAGCCGGCCGCGGACGAAGAGAACGGGAGGGCGATCGGCGACGTCGCGCAATGGTACAGGGTAAACCGGCGAGTCACGGGTGATCAGCGAGACGCCGCGCCGATCGGCCAGTTCGAGGAGGTCGTCAACCGGGGCTTTGGCGGCGGCTCTGAGACGGCGAAGCTGATCCGATGTCAGTTCGGGAACGGACCCAAGGTCGTCAGGATGAGCGGCGAGGGCATCGAGAGGCGATCCGAACCTGTCGAGAACCGCGTGCGCCGCGCGGGGAGTTATCTCTGCAGCCGCGAACCGAAACCACGCGACAAGCTGATCATGGGTCATAGGAAGCGAGGGTCACGAACGACGGGCGCAGAGCTCGCGCTCCGCGCCCGACGTGCCGCGTTCATCTGCGATCAGCGATCGGTGTCGCCGCCGGGCCCGCCCGGGCCTCCTCGGCCACGCGATCCGCCGCGACCAAGTCCGCCGGAGCCGCCCAGCGGATTGTTCTGGTTCTGCGGCTTCTTGCGCGGCAGCTTGGTCACCGAGTTGTCAACGGTGAAGCCCCACGTCTTTGTCACGGTGTTGCCTGCCCAGTCCGATGCCACGACAGTAACCGTGTGGCGACCGTCCGGCAGGGGCTTGACGAGGGCGGCGGTCCTTGGCTCCGGCGTCTCGTACTCGAGCGTAGCCGTGAGCAGGTCGAACTTGAATCCCGGCTCGTCCTCGAACTCCTTGCCGGGTCGGCGCCGGACAACGCCCTCGCCGTCAATCAACAGCCGTACCGTGGCCGGATTCACCCCGGATCCCTCGTCTACGATACGCGCCTCGAAGTAGATGGGTGGTACGCCGTTGATCACGACACCCATCTTCGGCTCGACGATCGTCACTTCTGGGGCGGTGGTGTCCAACAGGGAGGCATCGAACGCCGACAGTGAACCATCATCGGACAGGACGAACAGCTTACTTTGGGCTGCAATGGGGGTGGCGGCTATGTTGGTCCATTTGGCGATTGCGTCTTCGGAGGACGTGGCCGGCTGAGTCTGGTAGATCCACTTGATCGCGCCTGTTGCCGTATCAACTGCATAGACGCCGCCCTGCACGGTTCCGATGAAGAGCAGGTTGCCCACGATGGTGGGCGCAGCCAGCACGTCATAGTCGAGCTTCGGAGGGTTCTTCCACTTGATTCGGCCGGTCCGCAGATCGAATGCCGCGACATAGCTGTCCGCCGTCACGACGTAGATCGTGCCGTCACCGATCACCGGGGCCACGACGATGTCGTTGTTGAGCATCTGGGCCCACCGACGGGTGAGGTTGCGCGCCATGAAGCAGTGGAGCGTCGAGCCGGCTGCGGCGACAACGTAGTCGCCCGAGACTGCCGGTCTCTGGCGCAACACGGTTCCTCCCAGGCGAGCGCTGAAGCGCTCCTTGCCGGTGGCCGCGCCAATGGCGTGAAGCACCTGATCGAGGGACAGGACGTACACGAGCCCGTTGGCGACGACCGGCGCGCTTGCGATCTCGTCCTGCGCCTGAAAGCCTCCCTTCCAGCTCGGGACTTCAGCGCCTGTTCGAGTGTCAATGGCATAGACGCGGCCGTCGGAAGCTCCGAAGTACACGATGCCGTCGGCGATGGTTGGAGTCGAGCCCACACTCGTGCGCGTGTCGAAGAGCCATGTACCTTTGCCGGTTGCCGTGTTCAGCGCATACAGCTTGCCGTCCTCGGCGCCGAAGTAGAGCATGTCGTCCGAAATGGCGGGCGTCGTCCGTATGCGCGTGCCGAGAGGCTGATCCTGGGGGAACTTCCACTTCATGGCTCCGGACTCAATGTCCAGCGCGTAGACGCGTTCGCCGCACGCGAAATACACGGTGTCGCCGGCAATCACGGGTGATGCCGGATTGTTCGTGTCGTAAGTCGCGGTGAACTTCCAGGTCAGGGACAGCGGCAGGGACAACCCCGCAGCCGCCGCGCTCGCAGGCGCAGAAGCCTGCAGCGCTAGCGTGGCGATGACGGCGAGCCCCACCGACCTCAGTACGCGGGTGACCGGCCTCGCGCGAAGCGTCGGCACAAAAGCCATAGCGTCTCGTACTCCCTTCATGACAGTGCAAGAAAGCCCATAGTTGAGGGCAGACCCAACACACAACGCGCGCCGAACCGATCGGCGCTGCCCCTATGATGCGAGTATAGCGGACGGACGCTGCGAAGTCAAGAAGGCATATGCGGTCGAAGGGTAAGTTACGCGTGTGGAAGGGGCCAATGCCGCCGAGCGATTGGTTTCTGGTTCCGGTGAACCGCAGCCGGACAGAATAACAAGAAGCCCCGTCCGCGGTTCGGGGCGGGGCTTCAATGAATGGAACACCGAGCGGGAGACGGGGCTCGAACCCGCGGCCCTCTGCTTGGGAAGCAGATGCTCTACCGCTGAGCTACTCCCGCACACGACGCCATCATTGTATCGTTTCGGCGCGTGCGTGTCAACCGTTCGTTGACACGCTGTACCTGCGGGCGGCATAATCGCGCCAAGCCAGGATTGTTGCCGCATGGTCAGGGAGGGAGTGTGACCGGGCCGGAAGATGCGATCCCCGAAGTGATTCCGTTCGACACGCGCTACGCGGTGATCGAACAGATGACCCTTGAGGAATCACGGGCCTATTGTCGCAAGCTGGCTTCCTCCCATTACGAGAACTTCCTTGTCGGGACCATCCTGCTTCCTCGGCGACTTCGGGCGCATTTCGACTGCGTCTACGCGTATTGCAGGATTGCGGACGATCTCGCGGACGAGAGCCCGTCGCCGGAACGGGCGCTGCAGCTTCTCGATTGGTGGGAATCGGAACTGAATCGCGCCATTGCCGGCAAACCGCGCCATCCGGTGTATGTAGCTCTGGCCGATACGATGGCAGCCTTTGCCTTGCCGGATGCGCCGTTTCGCGATCTGCTGTCCGCATTTCGGCAGGATCAGACCGTCGTTCGATACCAATCGTACGACGACTTGCTTGACTACTGCCGACGTTCGGCCAACCCGGTTGGGAGGATCGTGCTGCATCTCTTTGGGTTCACGGATGAGCACCGGCGCAACCTGAGCGATGCCACTTGCACCGGACTTCAACTTGCGAACTTCCTGCAGGATGTTGCGCGCGACTTCGACCGTGGACGCATCTACATACCGGCTGCGGACATGATGCGCTTTGGAGTGACGGCCGAACAGATCGGGGCGAGGAAGTTCACGCCTCGCTTCGCCAGGCTCATGCAGTTCGAGTGCGACCGAGTGCGAGAGATGTTCGAGTACGGCCGCACGCTCGCCGAGGTGGTGCCGCGCCGACTGCGGATGGACATCGAGATGTTCACAATGGGCGGCATGGAGATACTGCGTAGGATCGAGCGTCAGGGGTACGACGTGCTCTCCCGGAGACCGGTCATTCCCAAGTCCAGGCAGGCTGCCATTCTGCTCGGACGATTGTTGCGGTCCGTTCGTCGCTAGAGAAGATCATGCAGAACGATCTGGATCGAGCTTACGCTCACTGCGAGCGCATCGCGCGGGCGTATGCCAGGAACTTCTATCTGGGATTTCGACTGCTTCCCCGGGCCAAACGCCGCGCCATATGCGCCGTCTATGCATTCATGCGTCAAGCCGACGATCTCGCCGATGAGCAAGGATCGCCCGACGTTGCTGCGATCGAAGGATGGCATGGCGCGCTCGAAGCCGCGCTGTCCGGCATGGCGACTGACCACCCGGTTATCCTGGCGCTCGCCGACACGGTGACGCGATATGACATACCGCGGGTGTACTTCTCCGAACTCATCGCCGGAGTACGGAGTGATCTCGGACCGGTCTCGATCACGACATTTCGCGACCTCGAGACCTACTGCTACCGAGTGGCCGGCGTGGTTGGTCTTGTCTGTCTGCGCATATGGGGCGTATCCGACAATCGCCGGGCCGAGGACCTCGCCGTACAGTGCGGTACGGCGTTCCAGATGACAAACGTCCTCCGTGACCTGCGCGAGGATGCATCGCGAGGACGTGTGTATCTTCCGCAGGAGGACTTCGATCGGTTTGGCCTGACCGCGCGGACCTTCCTTCAGAAGGAGCACGCCGATCAGACCCGTAACCTGATCACGTTTGAGTGTCAACGGGCTCGCGAGCTCTTCGATGGGTGCAGGTCTCTGGCAGCTCTCATTGCCGAGGACAGCCGCAGCGCATTCGTGACCATGTTCCTCACATATCGAGCGCTCCTCGATAAGATCGCCCGCGATACCGGAGCGCCATTACGGGGGAGAGTGAGCCTGAGTCTCCCCGAGAAGCTAGCCATCGTGACCAGATCGCTCATGGTGGCAAGGCGCGCGGACCCGCTCGGATAAGGTGCCCATGGCAGACGAGTACGATGTCGCGGTTGTCGGGGGCGGTGTCGCCGGCATCGCCGCTGCGACGCAACTCGCCTCTGCGGGCCTCAGGACGGTCATCCTCGACAAGCGGCCGTACCTGGGTGGACGCGCATCCTCCTGGGTGGATTCGCGTACGGGTCGCGTCTTCGACGTGTGCCAGCACGTGACCCTCGGGTGCTGCACGGAGTTCGAAGGACTCCTGAGCCGACTGAATCTCCGAGACAACCTGACGTACTTGGATGAAGTCCTGCTGCAGGACGCCGGCGGCAAGCGTGCGGCGCTCAGAGCGTGGCCATTGCCGGTCCCGTTTCATCTTGCGCCGAGCCTGCTCCGCGTTCCCTGGCTCACTTTCGGTGACCGAACTGCCGCCGCCCGGCTTCTTAGCGACGTCCGCAGGTTCGCAGACGATCCGCCGCTCGCAGCGCGTCTCGATTTCGAGACGTGGGCGCGCCGAAGCGGAGCGACCCCCGGCTTGATGCGCGGACTTCTGACGCCGATCGTGGTGTCTGCGTGCAACGCGGACCTTAGCGCGGTCTCGGCAGCAGTCGGGGTGTCGGTGCTCGACCGATCGTTGATGCAGTCGCGAGACGGATATCGTATCGGCCTGTTCACTCGACCTGTAGGCGAGATGCTCACCGAGGCGACGCGCGCCGCAATCGAGAAGGCGGGCGGTTCACTCAGATCGAGAACGACTGTCACAGGCATCGAACGTGTGCGCAGCCGGACTTACCGTATCGCCATTCGGCCTTCGGGCAACATGACGGCGTCCGCATGCGTTGTCGCCGTCCCGTGGGATGTGCAGACGAGACTATTGCCGCTTCAGGCGCTAACTCCAGCGATGGAGCGCGCCACTCGCTTGTTGACCCCGGGAACCATTGTGGCGACACATCACTGGTTCGCGGGACCGCTCGATTGCCCTGAAGCTCTGGGCCTCGTCGGCAGGAACGTGCATTGGCTCTTCAAGAAGCCGGCAGCGTTCCATAACGATGACTGCGGCTCATACGTGACTACAGTGACGAGCAACGCCCACTACCTCGGGAGTCTTGGCGCTTCTGAGATCCTCGGGATTGCCGAGGACGACATCCGTGCGGCTCTTGGGTGTCGGGCTCTTCCTCCAATCATTCACGCACGAGCCTTCGTCGAGCGCAAGGCGACATTCATCCCTGCGCCCGGGTCGGAGACGCTGCGGCCGTCCTGCGCTACCAGCTGGCCGGATCTCGCTGTCGCGGGCGAGTGGACCGATACGGGGTGGCCGTCAACTATGGAGGGAGCCGCACGCAGCGGCGCCGCGGCTGCTGCGGTCATCCTGCATTCCGGCCTCTGAGAAGCCGCGAACCGCGCGCAGCGGACGAGGCTTAACGACCCGGTGGATGAACTGCCGGTTACCACACAATCCACAAGCCTGCGGGAACCAATCACCAGGAACCGAGCGTAGCAAGAAGTGTCAATGGTTGAGTATGGTATACTCAAGCCATCTAAGCGAGTATCAATAAGACTTGGTGGTTCTCGGTACGACGGAGGCCCGCGTGGACACTAACAGATTGACGGAAAAGTCACAGGAAGCCCTGACCATAGCCGGTGGCATGGCGCAGAGACTGGGGCACGCTGAGATTGATGGCGAGCATCTGTTCCTGGCGTTGCTTGAGCAATCCGACGGCCTGGTTGGTCGGCTGCTGTCTCGTGCCGGCGCAGATCCCGGGGAGATCAGGGATCGGGTTGCCGCGGAGCTTCAGAGGCGACCGCGTGTTGGGGGGCCTGGTGCCGAGATCGGCAAGACGTACGTGACGCGCCGACTGGGGCAACTCCTTGCTGCCGCCGAAGACGAGGCAAAGCGCCTGAAGGATGAGTACGTTAGCGTCGAGCACCTCGTGATCGCGTTGATTGACGAGGGCTCCGGCACGGCCTCGGGCCGCATTCTGAAGGAGGCCGGCGTTACGCGAGAGAGCTTCCTCGAGGCATTGGCATCAGTTCGCGGCAACCAGAGGGTCACGAGCGCCGCTCCAGAGCAGACATATGAAGCGCTCGAGAAGTATGGGCGTGATCTCGTGCAAGAGGCTCGGCAGGGCAAGCTCGATCCGGTTATCGGCCGGGACTCCGAGATCAGGCGTGTCGTCAGGATTCTGTTGCGCAAGACCAAGAACAACCCGGTCCTCATCGGAGAACCAGGCGTCGGGAAGACGGCCATTGTGGAAGGGCTCGCGCAGCGCATCGTGCGCGGCGATGTGCCGGAAGGCTTGAAGGACAAGTCGCTGTTCGCCCTTGACATGGGGTCACTCATTGCCGGTGCGAAGTACCGCGGCGAGTTCGAAGAGCGCCTCAAAGCCGTGCTCAACGAGATCAAGCAGAGCGAAGGGCGGATCCTCCTCTTCATTGACGAGCTCCATACCATCGTCGGAGCCGGCAAGTCGGAAGGCGCGATGGATGCCGGCAACATGCTCAAGCCGATGCTGGCGCGCGGGGAGCTCCACTGCATCGGCGCGACGACGCTCGACGAATACCGGAAGCACCTCGAGAAGGATGCCGCGCTGGAGAGGCGATTCCAGCCCGTGGTGGTGGAGCCTCCTACGGTTGAGGATGCGGTGAGCATTCTGCGAGGTCTCCGCGAGCGGTTCGAGGTGCATCATGGCGTTCGCATTCAGGACAACGCACTCGTTGCGGCGGCAACGTTGAGCCACCGGTATATCTCGGATCGCTTCCTGCCGGACAAGGCCATTGACCTTGTTGACGAGGCATGCGCCATGATCCGGTCGGAGATGGACTCCATGCCGGCCGAGCTCGATGAACTGACGCGCCGCACGATGCAGCTCGAGATCGAAGAGCAGGCGCTGAAGAAGGAAAAGGACCGGGCGAGCAAGGAGCGATTGGAAGCGCTCCTCAAGGAACTAGCGGACCTTCGCGAACGTGGTGCCGCAATGCGCGCACAGTGGCAGGCAGAGAAGGACGCGCTCAAGCGAGTTCAGCAACTGCGCGAGGAAATGGAGCAGGTTCGTCACGACCTCGAAGTTGCGGAGCGCCAGTACGATCTGAACAAGGCGGCGGAGCTTCGCCATGGCCGTCTGCCGCAGTTGGAGCGCGCGATACGTGAAGCCGAGCAGGCAGCGTCGGCATCGGTCGGGCAGTCGCGGTTGCTTCGTGAAGAAGTCACCGAGGACGAGATAGCCGAGATCGTGTCTCGGTGGACCGGAATTCCGGTGACGCGCTTAATGGAAGGGGAGCGAGAAAAGCTCTTGCATCTCGATGAAGTCCTGCATCGGCGCGTGGTCGGTCAGGACGAGGCAGTTGCGCTGGTGGCCGACGCAGTGATCCGCGCCCGCGCAGGCATCAAAGACCCGCGGAGGCCGATAGGTTCGTTCATTTTCCTCGGTCCCACCGGCGTGGGCAAGACCGAGCTGGCCCGCGCTCTCTCGGAAGCGCTGTTCGACACGGAAGATCACATCGTGCGCATTGACATGTCGGAGTACATGGAGAAGCACACGGTCAGCAGGCTGATCGGCGCTCCTCCCGGCTACATCGGCTACGAGGAGGGCGGTCAGCTGACGGAGGCCGTGCGTCGGCATCCATACGCGGTGATCCTCTTCGATGAGTTCGAGAAAGCGCACAACGATGTCGCCAATGTGTTGCTGCAGCTGCTCGATGATGGGCGCCTCACCGATGCCCAGGGGCGCACCGTTGACTTCAAGAACACGATCATCATCATGACGAGCAACATCGGTTCACAGTACCTGATGGATGGAATAGGCATAGACGGAAGCGTGTCGAGCGAGGCCCGCCGGCACGTCATGGATGAGCTTCGCGCACACTGCAGACCGGAGTTCCTGAATCGCGTGGATGAGATCGTCCTATTTAAGCCGTTGACGCTGGCCGAGACCGAACGCATCGTGGACTTGCAGATGGCGCTGCTGGAAAGCCGACTGAAGGAGCGCGACATTGACATCACCATGACGCCAGCCGCGCGGACTCATCTCGCACGTGAGGGCTACGACCCGACCTATGGGGCGAGGCCCCTCAAGCGGCTAATACAGCGACAGCTCGAGACGCGCATCGGGCGCGCGTTGCTTGCGGGGGACATTCCCGATCATGCCCGGATCACGATAGATGCGAAAGACGGTGAGCTGATTGTTACTGCCGAGCGCGTCAACAAGCCGGAGAGCGCCTCTCCCGACGAACAAGAAGCCGAGAGCATCTCCGACGACGAGACCATAGACGTATCGTTCTAGAACGGGTCAGCAGGACCCAACCATTCGAAGGGAGGTCGGTTACCATGTCATGGAGGAATCCGTGGAGTGAGCTGGAAGCGCTGCGTCGCGACCTGGATCGGGCCCTTGGCCTGGAACCCGGCGATCGCAGCTCTGCGCCTCGCGTCGCGTTTCTGCCCGGGAGGGCGGCACGTGCCTACCCGCTTACGAACGTGAGCGAGGACGCCGAAAACATCTATGTTCAGGCCTTGGCGCCGGGGCTGGACACAGACAAGCTGGACCTGACGGTTCTCGGAAACACACTGACCATCTCCGGAACCAAAGCCGGCAACGCCGATGTGAAGCCCGAAGCCTACCACAGAAGTGAACGGGCAGCAGGACGCTTCGTTCGATCCATCGAACTGCCGTCGCCGGTCGAGAACGACCAGGTCAAGGCTCGCTATGTGAATGGTCTGCTTCTGATCACCTTGCCCAGGGCTGCAGCAGCGCGCCCGAAGCAGGTGCAGGTTACGATTGGATAGGGGAGGAGCGAAGATGGCTGAGAAGACCGTTGCCGCACCGGTTGAGGTGGCGGGTCAGGCAGGCGATAGAGAAGCCACTCGCGCAGATGAGCGCTTCGTGTCGCCTCCGGTGGACATCTACGAGACGAACGAAGGTCTGGTGCTGGTCGCTGACCTGCCGGGCGTCCCCGCGGAAGGACTGGATATCCAGGTGAAGGATGACATCCTCACGATCACGGCGCGCGTTCAGTCGCAGACGCCTGGGGCGCCCGTGTATCGTGAATACGAGCTGGTCAACTTCTTCCGGCAGTTCCAGCTGTCCGAGTGCGTTGACACCGACCGGATCAGCGCGCGGCTGCGCAACGGAGTGCTGGAGCTGAGCCTTCCCAAAGCCGAGGCTGCGAAGCCAAAGGCAATCAAGGTCGAACTGGGATAGGCCTGCAGCATGTGTGCCGCCGGACGGCTCCCGTTGCCGGCCGGCGGCGCTACTCGCGCACCACGTGCACCGCAGTCGGCCATTCGTGCACGAGCCTCTCAAGATCATCCACAATCGCTTGAACGTCCTCGATACGGGACGCCTGCATCATCGCCGCTCTGGCTGCAGACGCGCCGGGCATGCCGGCAAAGTACTTCGGCAGTTGCCCGCGAAGATGGATCACGGCGTGGCGCTCGCCAAGGGACTCTGCGAGAGTTCGCACGTGCCAGAGCAGGGCATCCACGCGCTCAGACCACGTTGGAGGCTCCGGGACAGGCTTTCCGGCGATCGCCGCGGCTGCCTCGCGCAGAATCCAAGGATCGCCAATCGCAGCGCGCCCGATCATGACGGCGTCGCAACCGGTGCCCTCCATCATCCGCACTGCATCCGCTGCTTGCCGGATGTCGCCGTTGCCGATGATCGGAACGTCGAGGGCCTGCTTCATGTCGGCGATCCACCGCCAGTCGGCTGAACCCTCAAAGCCCTGAACTGCAGTTCGTGCGTGGAGCGTGAACGCGGCCACGCCAAGCGCCTGCAGCTCCAGCGCGAGGGCGACGGAGGTCAGCGCCTCGGGGCTCCAGCCGGCGCGCATCTTGACGGTCACCGGCACCGAAACGGAGCTCACAATCGCCCTGACTATCTCACGAGCCTGGCGTGGGTCGCGGAGGAGAGCCGCGCCTGCGCCCTGGCGGCAGGCCTTGGGCACCCAGCACCCCATGTTGATGTCAACGATATCCGCGCCGCGCGCTTGGACCTCCCGCGCCGCTCGGGCCATGGTGTCCGGATCGTTGCCGAACAACTGGACGGATAGCGGGCGCTCCTCGTCGGTCCAGACCAGCATTGTCTCGGTTCGCGGTCCGGCATATCGCATGGCAGCGCTGCTGATCTGTTCCGTACAGACCAGTCCGGCGCCCCCAAGCCTCTTGCAGAGTCGTCGGAAGGCGCTGTTTGTAACCGCGGCCATAGGAGCGAGGATGACCGGCGGCTCTATGGCGAGAGCGCCTATCCGCACGAATAAGTGTCCAATTGAGAGAGTGGCGGGCTGGTGAGTGAGGCTGCGCGCCTATCTTTCCGAGGATGCTTCGCCACGCATGTACTCGGACGAGTAGTTCGGCGGCTCCTTCGTGATCCACACATCGTGCACATGGCTCTCGCGCAGGCTGGCCCCGCTGATTCGGACGAACTCGGCCCTATCGCGAAGCTCTGCCAGGGTTCGCGCGCCAAGATAGCCCATGCCGGATCGGATGCCGCCAACCATCTGATGGAGTGTGTCGGAAACAGCGCCCTTGTAGGGCACTCGGCCTTCCACGCCTTCAGGAACGAAGCGCGCGCCGGGCTCATGGGAGTAACGATCGCTCGATCCCTCACGCATTGCCGCTTCCGATCCCATCCCGCGGTAGTCTTTGTAGGCTCGGCCCTGGTAGAGAATGACCTCGCCGGGAGCCTCATCGGTTCCGGCCAGAAGGTTGCCAAGCATGACGGCAGCCGCTCCGGCTGCCAGCGCTTTGACCGCATCGCCTGAGAACCGGATGCCTCCGTCCGCGATGATGGGCAGATCATGGATCCGTGCCTCGGCCGCGCAATCCAGGACCGCCGTGAACTGAGGAACGCCGACTCCAGAAACGATGCGCGTCGTACAGATGCTGCCTGCTCCGAGACCGACCCTCACTCCGTCGGCACCTGCATGAGCAAGCTCCCGCACACATTCGGCAGTGGCAGCGTTCCCGCCGATGACGCTCAGCTTGGGCAACGCCTTCTTGATGTCCGCCACAGCCTGAAGGACGCCCTGAGCATGGCCATGGGCCGCGTCAACCACCACCACATCCACTCCGGCATCGGCCAACACTCCCGCCCGGCCGACCGGGTCGCGCAAGGGCCCGACCGCTGCCCCGACCATGAGCCTGCCCCGAGCGTCTTTGGTCGCGTTGGGATGGTCGCGGACCTTCTGAATGTCCTTGATCGTGATCAATCCAAGCAGACGCTGGTCGGCGTCCACGATAGGAAGCTTTTCGATCCGATGGACCTGTAGAATCTCCTGAGCGTGCTCGAGAGTCGTTCCCTCGCGAGCGGTGACCAGCTTCTCTCTGGGGGTCATGAGCTCGCTGAGAGGCCGGGCGAAATCCGTCTCGAAACGGATGTCGCGATTGGTCAATATCCCGACCAGCACCCCGCGATCATCGGTGACCGGAACGCCGGAGATGTGGTAGCGCTCCATCAGCGTCAGTGCGTCTTGAATCGTCTTGTCCGGCGTAAGCGATATCGGATTCACGATGATGCCGTGCTCCGAGCGCTTCACCTTGTCCACTTCGGCCGCCTGGGCATCAACGGACATGTTGCGATGGATAATGCCGATGCCTCCATCACGTGCCACGGCAATGGCCATGCGCGCTTCAGTTACACGGTCCATTGGCGAGGAAACAACGGGTATGGCCAACTCTATGCCGGGAGCTATGGTCGTGCGGGTTTCGGTCTCGGCTGGGACGATGGCGGTCTCGCATGGTACCAGGAGGACATCATCGAAGCTCAGGCCATCCCTGATAAGGATCTTTGAGACCGTCATGTGCGTTTCTCCGATACAAGTGGTCCGGCTATTGTACCGACTTGCGTATGGAGGCGCAAGCGTCAAGGGGTGGCTTCTATGGAGCTGCCGGGAGCCGCCCACGTATTGTGCTTTGACCGGAGCAGGAAACAGCCCGGTGTGCACATAATAGAGCGGTCAAGAAACCAACGGAGGTCGGCACATGCGTCACCGGATGGCGTCAGTCATTGTGGGGTTCGCTGTCCTTTCTGCAATCGGATGCGGTCCTAAGTCGGGTTCTCAGAAGCCCGATACGGGCGGCCAAGGCTCAGCCACCCAGTCCAGCGCTGCGTCTTTCGATACGCCTCGCAAGCCTGAGGGCGATCTGAAGATCAAACTTATCACGAACGGAATCTCCCCCTTCTGGGACGCGATGGGGAAGGGTCTCGAGCAGATGAAGGCGGAGCTGGCAGTTGATGCGACCTGGCAGGCTCCGCAACAGGCAGACAACAATGCCCAGAAGCGCGTCTTCGAGGATGCCGTGGCTGCGGGCGCCGACGGGATCGGAGTCTCGCCCATCCAGGCCGACGCATTTGCGCCCGTTATTGATGCCGCGATCGCCCAGGGCATTCCTGTCATCACATTCGACTCGGATTCAGAGAAGAGCAAGCGGGTCCTCTATATCGGAACGAACAACTACGAGGCGGGCAAGGCTGCGGGAGAAGAAGCCAAGAAGCTGTTCCCGAACGGCGGCAACCTTGTCGCATTCGTGGGGAACATGAGCGCCCAGAACGCGCGTGATCGCTACAACGGGTTCCTCGACGCCATCAAGGGGACCAAGATCGTCATGCTGCAGGATCCCTACGAGGACGACAAGGACGCGTTCAGAGCCCGCAGGAACGTCGGCGCAGCAATCGTGCGGTACGGAGCCAAGCTCAACGGTCTTGTCGGACTGTACTCGTACAATGGGCCGGCCATCGTGGATGAAGTGATGAAGCAGAACCTGAGAGACAAGATCAAGATCATCTGCTTCGACGGCGAGCCAAAGACGCTGAAGAACCTTGAGGCCGGGCTGGTGGATGTTACGGTGGTTCAGAAACCGTTCGAGTTCGGACGGATCTGCGTGAAGGCGCTGTACCTGATCAACCGCAAGGGACTGAAGGCAGCCCTTGAGGAGATGAAACCGGAGCTTGCCTCGATGGGCATGAAGGTCGAGGGCAACATCATAGATACCGGTGTCGAGGTCGTCACCCCGGCCAACTCGGCAGAGTTCCTCAAGGCGCTGAAGGAAAAGGGTCTCGAATCGACGTGACCTCCAGGGGTACATCGTCGGGTGATGCGCGCCCGGAGGCGCTGCAGTCCGCAGCCGGCGGCTACGGGGCCACTGCACGTCGCCTGCTCATGTCTCGCGAGTTCAGCGTGGTGCTGGTCATCGCGCTCGTCTGCATTGCCATGCCATTCACGTCGGCCCGAGAGACTTTCTTCTCGGACCGCAACGTGCTGAACCTGACGAGACAGATCGCCCTCCTGGCGATCTTCGCGATCGGCGAGACCGTGGTGATCATTACCGCAGGGATTGACCTGTCGCTGGGGTCGCTGATCGCGTTCACCGGCATGGTGACTGCGTTGACGGTGACGCGCCTCGACCCGGCGATCGGACCGACAGGCGCGGTCAGTCTGGGAGTTGCTCTCGCTCTGGTGGTGTCACTGGCGATCGGCGCAGTCCATGCGACGTTGATCCACCGGCTGCAGCTGCCCCCGTTTGTCGTCACCCTTGCGTCGCTACTGATCCTGAGGAGCCAATCGCTGGTGGCCAACAACCAGTTGCCCGTCACGCTGGAAGCGTATCCGACGCTGCAATACCTGGCGAACGGCACATTGCTCGAGGGAAGCGCCACGCCGATTCCGGTCCCGCTTGTGATCATGGCCGTCGTTGGTGTCGTAATGGCGCTGCTGCTCACACGATCGCGCATCGGACGGTACGTATACAGCGTAGGCAGCAACGAGACAGCCACACGCCTGTCAGGGGTGAGCGTCTACAGAGTGAAGCTCTTCGCCTACGGCGTCAGTGCCCTCCTTGGGGGAATGGCGGGTGTGCTCTGGGCAGCTTACGGAGGGCAAGGTGACCCGCTTGCGGGGCAGTCCTACGAACTCGACGCGGTTGCTGCTTCCGTCGTCGGCGGCGCGGACCTGATGGGAGGCCGCGGCAGCGTTGTCGGGACGATCCTGGGTGCAACTCTGCTGATGGTGATCTTCAGCGCGATCAATCTGACCCTGACCAAGCCGGACCTGTGGCGGGGCACCGTGGTCGGGGGCGTGCTGCTGCTCGCGGTCCTGACAACTGCGGTTCAGCAGCGCAGGGCCGGTTAGTGCACGCAACGTGTGGAACATCCAAGACGTGGGTGTGCGTACCCGAATCGGTTCACATGAGTGACGACTGAGGAGTAGAACGATGAGAAACAGGCGTTCCGGAGCGGCGATGGGCAAGTACCTACTGCTTGTCGCGTTCCTGTGCCTGTTTGCCGGTTGGCTCTACTGGAAGAACTCCTATGGGGCCATCGGCAGAGTGGCAAAGCTGGACACCTCCACCGCAGGATACGTCGCCTTCGTTCGCACCGAAAGCGACGGGTCGTCCGATATCTACATCGTGAAGGACGACGGCACCGACCTCAAGGCCCTGACCGGCGACGGCGCGCCGAAGCGCGCGCCTTGTTGGTCTCCCGACGGGACGCGCCTGTGTTACGCGCAGGAAGCCCGCGCTGAGGGGGCGGCCACATATCAACTTTTCGTGCTGGGACAAGGTTCGCCTAAGCAGGCTACGTACGGCTCATTGAGCAAGGATATGCCCCAATGGAAGCCGGACGGCAAGCAGATAGCTTTCCTAACCGGTGGCGCCATCAAGGTCATCAGCCCGAACGGATCGGACTTGGAGCAAGTGTATCCCCGCCCGGCAAGGGGCAACTCGCCGGTCGCGGGCTCCGAGTCTGACCAGCCGCCGGACGATGCAGACGGGCTCCGGCGTCCCCCGATCATATGGTTCCGCTGGTCGCCGTCAGGCGGGTCTGTGGCCGGCGTTCAAGTCCTCGAGGGCGAGAATGCGGCCGCGGTGGGTCAGGCCAACTGGTGGGGGCGCCACACCAACGAAGACGAAGAGCGCATCGGCGTCGTTGAGCCGGAGAGCATCGTTGTGCTGCCGCATCTCGACGCCGAGCCTATCCGACTGCCGGGAGCGAATCGCGTGAGCTTCGGCTGGTACCCGGACGGCAGGAGGATCGCCGTTGCCCTCGACACGCGCAAGGGGCGGCATGCTGTGGTCGCATTCCGTACCGATGAAAAGGACCTGCCGGTCGCGCCGATCCTAACGGCAGCGGCCTACACAGTATCCGCTGAGAACCCGGTCGTCTCGCCCGATGGAGCGCAGATCGCGGTGGAGCTCTGGCGCATGGAGAGCGCCGAGAATCGGTTTCCGATGGGGATAGGGATTCTCCCGGCCGAACCAGGTCAGCCGATCACGGTCGAGAATGAGAAGGACATCGCGAAGATCACCCTCGTCGTGAGCGGTGATGCTCGGATGCCACGATGGTCGCCGGACGGCAGCAAGCTGATGTATACGATGGTGGGCGCGAAGGGCGGCACCGACATATGGGTGGTGAAGCCCGACGGTTCGGGCAAGGTCAACCTGACCAAAGGCGTTGGGGACAACTTCGATCCGACGTGGTCGCCGGCGACCCGGTAGGTGCAATGCCGTTCACCTAAGGGGCTTGGGTGAATGGCCGGCGACTGAAGTCGCGCCTGCTGACGGCACCAAGTCCGCCTGCGCGGACTGCATGGGTTAGCAATAGCCGTTGGGCGCAGCGGGGCGAGGCATTCACAGATGGTGGATCATACGCGGCGCCTGATGCGGAGAGTAATATGAAAGCCTCGGTCCGGCTGTCCCGGCCGAGGCTTGTCAGTTGTGGTGCCCAGGAGAGGAGTCGAACCTCCAAGCCCGTACGGGCACTAGTTCCTGAAACTAGCGTGTTTGCCATTTCACCACCTGGGCACGCAGGCGGTATCGGAGAGCCATTATACTGCGTCTGGTATACTGTGTCAATGTCGCAAGCGAGTTCAGGTGGCCATCCGTGATACTGACGGTCACGCTGAACGCAGCCATTGACCGAACCTATCGGATTGACGGGTTCGCGCTGGACATTGTCAACAGACCGCAGGAATCGTGGATCGTGGCCGGGGGCAAAGGCATCAACGTTGCCCGCGTAATCAGCCGCCTCGGCGGCGATGTCGTTGCGACGGGCCTGCTGGGCGGACACAACGGCGAGTTCATTGCGTCGTCTCTGGCCGAAGAGGGCATCCGAGGCGAGTTCGTGCGCGTTGCCGGCGAGTCCAGGACATGCATCGCTGCCGTGGATCATACGCGCCGTACTCAGACCGAGATCAACGAGATCGGACCTGACATAGCGGCGAGCGAGTTGCTGGCCTTTGAGGATCGCTTTCGCACTCTGTTGGATGAGCTGCGACCCGAGTATGTGACGTTCTCCGGCAGCGTTCCGTCCGGCGTTCCGGACAATGCGTACCGCGAGCTGATAGGCATGTCTGCCGCATTCGGCGCTCGGTGCGTTCTGGATGCCAGCGGCGAGCCGCTTCGCCGTGGTGTTGACGCTAAGCCGTCGATGATCAAGCCGAACCTCGCGGAGCTGGAGCACCTGACAGGCCGGATGGGTACGTGCCCCGAAGAGGTCGCGGACCTCGCCGAGCAGGCGCGTACGCGGGGCGTGGCGGTGGTGGCGGCAACGATGGGCGCGCAGGGATGCGTACTGATCTCGGATGAGGGTCGCATGTGGGCGCGCAGTCCGGAAGTGCCGTTCGTTTCGGCTGTAGGCTCGGGCGACGCGTTCTTGGGCGCATTCCTGGTCGCCGTCGAGCGAGGATCGTCGCTCAGCGACGCATGTCGCTTCGGCGTGGCTGCAGGAGCAGCGAATGCGTGCCGGTACGGGGCCGGCTTCATCGAGCGTGAGGACGTGGACCGTATCGCCTCGGAAGTTGTGATCGGTTCCATTTAGGGCGGTCGAGTAGGACGGAGAGTAAGGGAACGTGCTGTACGATAGCGTGTTACTAATCGAGAGTCCGATCCAGATACTGATCGTATTGACGATTGCGCTGTTGCTGTTCGGTCCAAAGAAGCTGCCCGAGATCGGTCGGCAGATAGGAGGGGCGCTTCGCGAACTTCGCAAGGCTGCAGGCGATGTCTCCCGCTCCTTCAGCATGGACTATGAGCCGGACACACCCTCCTACAGCTCATCTTCCTACGATCGCACTGCATCCTACTACACGCCGCCTCCGGCGATGGATGCGCCATTGGACTTAACGGACTACTCGATCGTTGGCGTCACGGCGCCCGTAGAAGAGGCCGCTCCGGCTGCCGAAAGTCAGGTTGCGGACACTCACGACAGCGCGGACCTTGCGGACTACGCTCTTCTCGGATCCTTGGGCACGACCGCAGCCCCTCAAGCGCAGAATGCCAATGATGGGGTATCCTCGAACATGAACCCGGACACCGGGACGTGATGTCGGTTTGTCGCGCCTGCCTCATAGGGGCGCAAGCCGGAAGGAGTACAAGGCAATGTCGGACCTCTTAGCCATGTTTGAGAGCCCCTCGCAGTGGCTGATCGTGCTAGTGATCGTGCTGCTGCTGTTCGGCGGCAACCGCATACCGGAACTCATGAAGGGGCTGGGATCCGGCATGCGCGAGTTCAAGAAGGGCCTCAACGAGGAGGATGAAGCCTCGAAGAAGCCTGCCGCCAAGACCGACACCGAGTCGAAGGAGTAGCGCACTCCGAGTGCGCTGTGGGAGAGGGAAACGTGCAAGTCTTGCACATACTGCTCAGCGTCCTGCAGGTGGCTGCGGCGTTGGGACTCATCTTTGTAGTCGCCATTCAGCAGACCAAGAATGAAGGCTTGGGCGGCACGATAGGGGGCAAGGTCACCTCATCGTTCAAGGGCAAGCCTGGTTTCGAAGATCGGCTCAATGACCTTACCAAGTACCTTGGCATCGGGTTCTTCGTGCTTAGCATTCTTGTTGCGGTGACGATGAACCGCTAGAAGCGTCGGGCCGATCAGCTCACGTAAGGGCGGGTGTGCTTCGCGCACGTCCGCCTTCTTTGTTGAAGAGCGTTTCGCACTGCTGTATAATCGGCGTGACACGGAGGATGCCCGCGCAATGCGGACCCACGGCGGACCGGAAACCAAGCAGACGATTGCGAGACTGCCCTATTTGGCCATCGCGTTAGGCGGCATCGCCGGGCTGTTCGCTGCCTTCGCTGCAATACCGCTGACCATACCGTCCGATACGCTCAACGTGAATGCCGTAACGGCCGAGGAAATCGCCGTCGCGCTTGAGATCGAACCGGAAGTCGCTGACCGACTTGTCTCTGAACGAGAGGCGATCGGCGGCTTCGCGTCCGTATCGGGATTTGGCCGTACGGCCGCAATCGCACCCGACAAGGCTCGCAATGCGCTGTCTGTCTTGAGCCGACCGTATGCGCACAAGCTTACCGCTGAAGAGCTTGCGCCGGCGCTCGGGCTGCCGCGGGTTCTCGGCAGGAGAATCGTCGCTGATCGGCTATCGCGACCTGGCGGCCAATGGCGCACACCGGCGGATGCGCTTTCCGCGCCCGCGCTCGACCCGGACATCCTTGCCGCCAATCTCGACCGACTTGTCGTCAGGACCCCAGGCGTTGCCATCGGTATGTCCGTCCTGTGGCTTGCGCTGGGGCTGGGCTCGCTTGCGGCGACGTGTTGGGCTCAGCGGAAGCTCTTGGACGGTGCCGATCCCTGGTTTCCGGCCCTCGCTGCCGTCCCGTGCGGCCTGATGCTGGCTGTCGCCGTTGGGGTAGGGGACCCGCTCAGGGACGCCCTCACGATGTCCCATACGGCGTCGGGCCTCATGCTCTCGTGCGTTGCCTACCTCGCCACGGCCTGGCTGGTTGGCCGGAGAACGAACGCCGACGCAATACGAGGCACCGGCTGGATCGTGCGAGTGGCGTTCTGGCCGTGCGTGTGGTTTGCCGCCTGCCTTGCGTTCAACAGAGGTCAGATCCTCGGAGCGCCGGGCATTGTCTACATAGCCCCGCTGATCTTCGTCAGCTCCCTCGCTGCCGCGCTCCGTCACCTGGGCGGTGTATCAGCGGACCGTACCCGCCGGCCAAGGATCCGGCGCGCTACGTCAGCAGACGGTCGGCTGGGGGCGGTGGGGCTCGCGTGCACAATCGTCGCGGTTCTGGCTGTGGCCATCGGCTCTCGCTCGCTGGGCGTGACGGCTGTCACAGGGCTCGCTTGTGCAGTAATGCTCTTCGTCGTTGACCTGCGGCTCTGGTCGGGGCTGGCGGCTGCGTTGACCGGGCTGATCGTCTGGGCTGCGACCGGGCTCGACGGTGCCGCCACCGAGGCCATACGCGCCTGGCTCAATCCGTGGGCTGCCAAGATCGGCGTACCGTCGCCGGCTCAGGCGCTCTGGAGCTTGGCCTCCGGCGGTCCGTTCGGCTCGGGACTTGGCCTCGGCGATCCGCCAAATCCCCACGGTCCGTTGGCCCTGACTGCGGTGGGCGAGGAGCTCGGGACGCCCGGAATCCTGTTGGTGCTGGTTGCCCTCACTGGGCTTGTGTGGAGGGCCGCCGGCGCGGCCGTGCGTGGCTGCAGCGACAGGGATCGCCTCCTTGCGGCAGGGCTTGCATCAACCCTTGCGGCTCAGACGGTTCTGTCGGCGTTCGGTGGGCTGGGCCTGCTGCCCATGCTCGACATCCATGTGCCGTTCGCATCGGACAGCCGCATGCTGCAGGCGGGCTGGTTCGCCGCTCTCGGTGTACTTGCAGGCATGTCGGCAACCCAGGCCGGCGTCGCGGTTGGAGCAGATCGCAGGGTCTTCAGGATGCGTATCGGCCAGCTCGCCGCTGCGACAGCCATCCTCCTAATGGGCATCGCCGTCGGAAGGTCCGCATGGCTGCAGACGTTCGCCGCTGACGCC
>JBBIQU010000010.1:29770-47482 GCA_037442185.1 Chthonomonadales bacterium
CACATCCCGTCAGGGTTCAGAGCAGCCGGGGCGAAGTTCGGATCATCTGGAATCCGCGACTGAGCGCCTTGGCGCGAACCGTCGAGAGGGGCACCATCTTCGACGGCTTTGACCGAATCCTCGCCACCTCTCGCCTTCGCGAGATACACGCGGCTCTTCCCGATGAGCCTCAGTTGGCTCGTCGGTACTATCGTGCGGGCCGCTACTACCCTTACGGCGCAGTCTGCGCCGGCGTGGTGGGCCTGTGGACCCGCCTTGACGGCGCGCATGGCGGCGTTGAAGCGCAGTTGGATGCCCATCTGAGAGGCTACCGCCGTCTTTCCGATCTCCTTCCTCTGTACCGAAGCAAGGACCTTCCTCGTCCGCTGCGCCCGGGTCCCGTCAGGGGCGCCGACGTTGTCCTCGGCATCAATGCCGTGCTCCAAGAGGATGCCTACCGCATCCTGAACAAGGCGGTTGCTGAGACAACCAAGCGTTCCGGACGGCGGGCGGCCCTGGTCGTGCTCAACGCGGTCACTGGCACGCCGACAGTTTCGGCGGGCGTCCCGTGCATTGATCCTAACGTGATCCTGCTTCGGCGCTCGAACCCCGTTGGTCCCGGCCTCGAGGCACAGGGACTCGTAGATCACGCCCGCACACTGATGCCGGCGCCGCCGGGACCGTTCAAGATAGCAACAGCCCTGGCTCTTGGTGCCGCCGGGCGGCAGTTCGAGACCGATTGTGCGCACGACATTACCGGGCTCGCCTGGGAAGACGCCGGTACTCACCGCACGATGGACCTCATTTCCGACGACGCAATGGATCGTCCGCACGGGCGCATTGGCATGAAACGCGCTCTCAAGTTGTCGTGCAACGTCTGGTTCGCCAGGCTTGCCGCCAAACTGGGCGCCGATGAGGTCTATGCGAGAATGGCTGCGCTGCTGGGCAAGCCGCTGCTTCCGAGGAGGGATGAGTTCGGCCGGAAGCTGCCGGAGATAGCCGCAGGAACCGGCAGCGTATGGATGTCGGCACTGGATATGGCCGCTGTGGTCGCCCGCGCCACGACGGCTGTGTCGCAGGTCCGCCCCATGTATTGGCGCGAGTTGAGGTTTGCCGATGGCCGCCGACCCGTTCCGGCGCCTGTCGCTGTTGAGGCCAGTCCGGATGCTCCGATCGCGCCCGAGACTGCCGAGATGATCAGGGCCGCGCTGATAGAGGCGGTCGAGGAAGGTCCGGCTTCGGCAGTGTTCGACGGTCTGCGCGTCCGCGTCGCAGGCAAGTCGGCGAGCGTGCCTTCGGGGCGCACCTCAGACAACTCAGATGCCTGGTTCGTCGGGTTCGCTCCGGTCAGCAGGCCGCACTTCGCGATCGCTTGCTGGATCGAGGGCGGTGGATCGGGCTTGAGGTCCGCGGCTCCGGTTGTGCGTGACATGCTCCGCGAGATGTCCGGACCCTGAAGTCACGTCATTCGTACCGGAGCGCTTCTATCGGGCTCATCCGAGACGCGCGGGCCGCAGGTGCGGTGCCGAACATGATTCCGACAGCGATGCATACGCCAAGCGCGAGGGCGAGAGCCGCCGGCGTCACCATGGGCCTCAGTACTGTCAGCTCGCTCAAGGCTGCAACTCCCGCCAATGCCAGCAGGACCCCCATTGCTCCGCCGACAACAGACAGCGCGACGGCCTCAACGAGAAACTGAAGAAAAACGTCCTTGCGGCGCGCGCCGACTGTCATGCGGATACCGATCTCACGCGTGCGCTCCGTCACTGTTACGAGCATGATGTTCATGATGCCGATGCCGGCGACGAGCAGTGAGATAGCAGAGATCCCGATCACCAGGGCCGTCACTATGTTGAACACCCGGAAAATCGCGGCGAGCAGTTGACGGTAAGTGAGTATGCCGAAATCCTCGATCCCGTGGTTTCTTAGCATTGCGGAACGCAGGTCGCGCGTGATGCGATCAGGGTCGGTTTCGTACTCAGTCTGCACGATGATACGGTTGATCTGCGCGGTCGGAAACGCCTCCCGGGAGGTGCTCCAGGGAATGTAGCAGACCCTCGAAAAGCTCATCTCCGAGAACATGGTGGGTTCTTCTGCCTCAAGCACGCCGATCACCCGGAAATCAACTCCCTGAATGGTCAGCGTCTCCCCAATCGCCTGCCGCGTCCCAAACACGTCGGACTTCAGCTGGTGGCCGATCACACATACCCGCGCGGCGCCGTCGGCGGGGCCGTAGAACCGACCTACCGATATTCCCTCACGACCTACGCCGGCGATGCGGTGGTCTGCTGCAAGAACGATCGCCGAATGGGACTCCTCGCCGCGTTGGACAGCCCCGAACACGAAGGTGATCGGTATGGCAGCACGAACGCGCTCAACCCGGCCAAGCGCGTCAACATCGCGCATCGTCAGCGTCGAGATGGCCATCATGGACATTCCGTTTGGTCGCCCGGACTCGTCGAGCTTGCCGGGCATTACGAAGGCGACGTTCGTGCCGAGCGCCTCGACCTGCCGCGCGATATCTGCACGAACGCCTATACCGATGGAAATGAGTAGCAGGACCGATCCGACACCGATCACAACTCCAAGAGCGGAAAGAGAGGCGCGCAGACGGTTCTCGCGTATTGACCGAAGAGCGCTAATGACAACTTCCAGTACTGCCATAACGTTAACGTCCTACGCAGAGAACAAACAATCGTTCCTCGTTGGCACCGGTGGAAACACAAAGCCCGCCCAACTGGGCGGGCTTGAACATCAAGGGGGCGGCTGATGGGACTCGAACCCACGACCTCCAGGGCCACAACCTGGCACTCTAACCGGCTGAGCTACAGCCGCCACACGGCGAACGCATTACGCAACCGCAAACAACAGCATGGTACCAGAACCTGACATGCGAACGTCAAGGGCTTCGCAAAGGCTACGCGAAATGCCCCGGGCATTGCAACACATATCGTCCGATAATCTGTGTTATGTAACATCCCTGAACTTGGGGGAGTAGTTTGGGCCTCAGCAAGGGGGCTGCAGGACTAGCGCTGCGGATCTACGGTCTCGAATACGGACTCGGCGACGAAAATGGGGGCTTTCGTTCGGACAGCGATGGCGATAGCGTCCGAAGGCCGACAGTCAATGTCGTGATGTTGCGAACCGCACGTGACGCACAGCTTCGCATAGAATGTGTCCTGCCAGAGGTCGTCTATGATGACGGCATCCAGCGTGATGCCGAGGCGCTCAAACAGGATTCGGATCAGGTCATGGGTCATCGGCCGGTCGAGCTGCTCGTTGTGCAGCGCGGTTGATATTGCGAACGCCTCGAAGCGGCCGATCCATATGGGAACCTTACGCTCTCGGCGGTCCTGAAGCAGAACGAAGGTCTGGGGGTCCGAGCGGTCCGAGCCAACCTCGGCATGTTCGAAGACACCGAGGACCTTGACCTCTTTCTCGTTGAGCTTGCGCTCGCCGACCGGCGCATCATCCGGAGCGTCGTCGTCAGACGGCTGCCAGTCGCCGAATATGTCCTTGAAATCCTGTGACACGGGTGTATCTCTGTGCTGATTGCTGAGCGGAAGAGCGGTGCCTAGTCGGCGTCTCCGTTCTTCATTGTGCGCTCGACCATCTTCAGGAACTCTTTGTTGGACTTGGTATGTTTCAGACGGTCAATCAGCAACTCGGTCGCTTCCACACCGGACAGCCCTGACAGTAGGCGGCGAAGCTGGGTGATCTTCCGCAGGGTCTCTTCGTCGTACAGAAGCTCGTCATGCCTTGTTCCGGACTTGACGATGTCCACGGCAGGAAAGATGCGGCGGTCGGCAAGGTTTCGATCAAGATCGAGCTCCATGTTGCCGGTGCCTTTGAACTCCTCGAAAATGTGGTCGTCCATCCTGCTGCCGGTCTCAACCAGGGCCGTGGCGAGAATCGTCAAACTGCCGCCCTCTTCGATGTTACGGGCGGCGCCGAAGAAGCGTTTCGGTCTGTATAGGGCTGCCGGGTCCAGGCCGCCGCTGAGCGTTCGTCCGCTTGGGTTCACGGTGAGGTTCGAGGCGCGGGTGTACCGTGTGAGGCTGTCCATGAGCACGATGACGTCCTTGCCCGATTCCACAAGGCGTTTGGACTGCTCGAGGCATATCTCCGCGACGCGCATGTGGTTCTCGGGCGTTTCGTCGAAGGTGGAGCTGATTACCTCTCCGTTGACCGACCGACGGATGTCCGTCACCTCCTCGGGTCGTTCGTCAATGAGGAGTACGAGTAGGACCATCTCCGGATGGTTCACCGCGACAGCATTGGCGATCGTCTTGAGGAGCGTCGTCTTGCCGGCCTTCGGCGGCGCAACGATGGTTCCGCGCTGGCCCTTTCCGATTGGCGCGACGATGTCAATGAAACGGCCGGCAATCTCGTTGGGCGTTGTTTCCAGCACGATCCGCTCGTTGGGATAGATCGGCGTGAGGTCGTCAAACGACGTTCGGGCTCGCGCGACTTCGGGGTCGAGGCCGTTGACCTGCTCGACACGCAAGAGGCCGTAGTACTTCTCCGTGTCTTTGGGCGGACGGGCCTGTCCTGCAATGAGGTCGCCGGTTCTCAGGCCGAACCGCTTGATCTGCGTCTGCGAAACGTAGATATCGTCGGGGCTCGGAGCGAAGTTGCTTTTCCGCAAGAAGCCCCACTGATCCGGCAGTATCTCGAGGACTCCTATCGCCGGCTGTGTGGCGTTGCGGTCGGCTTGCTGGTCGCGCCGGCCTCCGTCGTCTCGCCTGGTCCCCTCGATGCCGCTGACATGGAGCCTGGGCGCCGCCTGTGCGTCTTCAGGCGTGCGCACCGGTTCCTCGGCCGCGTTGGGCTCGGGGTCCGGACGACGAGCGCGTCCGCTTGCCGGCCTATTGGCCCTCTGGGATGATGATCTGGGCGATGCTCCGCCCCCTGCAGTCGTGGATCGTCTCACGTTTCGACCACTCCGATATAGTCTAGATTGCGGTAGAGGCCTGCCGAATCCAGTCCGTAACCGACTACAAACCGATCTGGAATCGTAAAGCCACAGTACTCGACCTGAACCTCGACCTCGCGCCTCGCGGGCTTACTCAGCAGAACGCATGTCTCCAGGCTCGCCGGACTGCGGTCGCGCAACATTCGCTGGATGGCGCTGAGTGTGCGGCCGCTGTCAACGATGTCTTCAACGATAACGACGTCTTGTCCGGCTATATCAGCCTCGATGTCCTTGAGCACACGGACCAAGCCCGATGACGTTGTCCGATCGCCATATGATGAGACCGCCAGAAAGTCAACACTTGTACGAACGGTGATGTGTCGGATCAGGTCAGCCAGGAAGACGAACGCTCCGTTCAGCACACCGATGAGGAGAACTCCATGGCCGAGATGATGGTCCGAGATCAACGCCCCGAGTTCGGACACTCGTCGTTGGATTTCATCGGTGCCGATCAGTATCTTCGGCCTGTTCCCTCCTGACTTCAGCCGATCGCTCACTCCCATTCGATCGTGGCCGGCGGTTTCGAGCTGATGTCGTACACAACTCTATTGACGCCCGGGACTTCGTTGGCGATCCGCGATGCGACTAGCTGCAGGAACTCATACGGAAGACGCGCCCAGTCGGCCGTCATGCCGTCCTCGCTCGTAACGGCACGCAGGATGACAGGGTGCGAATATGTCCGCGCATCTCCCATCACGCCAACAGTGCGGGTGCCTGCCGCAAGCGCCGCGAATGCCTGCCACGTTTGATTGTACAAACCGTGCTTCTTGAGTTCTTCGATGAATATCGCGTCAGCACGCTGCAAAGTCGTCACGAGATCCTCGGTGACCTCGCCGGTGATCCGAATGGCCAAGCCGGGACCGGGAAACGGGTGACGCCCGACAATGTCCTCGGGAAGTCCGAGGGCTCTGGCGACCCCACGAACCTCATCCTTGAACAGGAACCGAAGCGGCTCCAGTACTTTGAGTCCCATCTTCTCAGGCAGGCCGCCCACATTGTGGTGGCTCTTGATCGTGGCCGCTGTGGCGGTGCCGCTCTCGATGACGTCCGGGTACAGCGTCCCCTGCGCGAGGAACTCCGCCCCATCCACTGAGTGAGCGCACTCCTCGAAGACCCGCACGAACTCCTCACCTATTGTCTTACGCTTTGTCTCGGGGCCCGTCACTCCATGAAGCTTGTCCAAGAACCGTCGTCGCGCATCAACCGACAGCAAGCGTATGCCGAAGGCCTTTGCGAACTGCTGCTCGACCTGCTCCTTTTCGCCGAGCCGCAGCAGGCCATGATCAACGAAAACGCACGTCAGACGATCCCCGATCGCTCGATGGACCAGCTCAGCCACCGTGCACGAATCGACTCCGCCGGAGACGCCGCAGACAACGCCCGCGTCACCCACAGTACGACGTATGTCTGCGATCGTCTCATCAACGAACGCGCCGGGACTCCACAGCCCCTTACAGCCACAGATGTCCAATACGAAACGCCTGAGAACGTCTTTGCCAAACGTCGTATGGACCACCTCCGGGTGGAACTGCACGCCATACAGACGCCGAACAGGATCTCCCATTGCGGCTACCGGCGTCGTGCGGGTTCGCGCCAGGACATCGAATCCCGGAGGTGCCATCCGAACGGTGTCACCATGGCTCATCCAGCATTGATCGCCGGACTGGGCATCCATCAACAGAACCGCCGGATCGCGCACTTCTATGGTCGCCGGTCCATACTCGCGTTCCTCGGAAGCGACAACGTCCCCGCCCAGCGTTCTTGCCATTAGCTGGTGTCCGTAGCAGATGCCCAGAACGGGAATGCCGGCGTCAAACAGACGCCTGTCCACGCCAGGAGCGCCGTCTTCATAGACGCTGCTCGGGCCGCCCGAGAGCACGATCCCCATCGGGGCAAGCCTGATGATCTCCTCGATCGTGCGCGTATAGGGCTCGATCTCGCAGTACACACCACACTCGCGCACGCGACGCGCGATCAGTTGGGTGTATTGCGCACCGAAATCGAGGATTACGACCGATTCGTCAGTCGAACTCACGCAAGAGGAATCCCGGAGCGGAAAGCCGGCCCCATGACGCACATCGCACAATCCATGGGCGCAGTGATGATGGGTGCAACCGACACGAGAGTATAACGCAGGTACTCGTATCCTGTCAAGGAATGGCTCATATGTCCAGCACGGGGGCCAGCCATGCCGCCATCTCGCTGACTGCCATCCTCTTGCGGGCCGCGTAATCTTCGAGCTGGTCGCGACCTATGTGCCCGACCGGAAAATAACGTGATTCCGGATGGTTGATATACCAGCCGCAGACTGAGCTTGGCGGCACCATGGCCATCGTCTCGGTCAGAGCGATCCCTGTGGCCTGCTCGCCACCCAGGAGCTGCAGCAGCTTGGGTTTCTCTGTGTGATCCGGACAGGCCGGGTAGCCTGGCGCAGGACGAATGCCTCGGTAGCGCTCGCGCAACAGATCCTCCGTCGTCAGGTTCTCGGACAGTCCGAAGCCGCAGTCCCGGCGCGCTTGTTTGTGCAGCACCTCGGCAAGGGCCTCAGCCAACCGATCTGCAAGGGCCTCAATGATAATGGACCGGTAATCGTCGCCGTCTGCCCTTGCTTGCTGAACGAGACGATGGATGCCGGAGCCGGCTGTCACGGCGAAGACGCCCACGTAGTCACGAAAGCCGACGCCGACAGGCGCGACGAAATCCGCGAGGCAGTAGTTCGGCGAACCCGTTCCTTTGTCGGCCTGCTGGCGAAGCATGTGAAACACGGTCACCGGATCCGTTTCCGGATTAGGGTCGGCCGGACCGAAAACAAGGATGTCATCGTCCGACGAGTTCGCCGGGAAAAACCCGTAGACGCCATGAAGCGCGACCTCTGGCCGCTCCTTCAGTTCAGCAAGGACTTGAAGCGCATCGCCGTGAAGTTCGCGTGCTCTGGCGCCAAGCTCAGGATGACCGAGCAGGTCCGGGCACTTGCCGCGGATGTCCCAGACATGGAAGAACGGTGTCCAATCAATGTATGGCTCTACATCCTCTATGGTGACGCCCTCCAGCGGACGGGAGCCCAGAAACGACGGCACGGCAATGGATTCTGGAGCGAAGCGAATATCCAGGCGGCGGTTGCGGGCCTCTGCCAACGGGAGGAGCCGTCGCTCGGTCTTGCGAGACGCGAACCGAGCGCGCAGCTGCTCCTGCTCCTCTCGGATGCTCGCCCAGTATGAATCCCGTGTGGCCGGGTCTGTGAGCGAACGCACTACGGCACCGGCGCGTGACGCGTCCTGGACATGCACCACCGGCCCGGAATACTCCGGAGCGATCTTCACGGCGGTATGCATACGGCTTGTTGTTGCCCCTCCGATGAGCAACGGCAGGGACATCCCCAGGCGCTCCATCTCCCGGGCTACGTGCACCATCTCGTCGAGGGACGGCGTGATCAGCCCCGACAGACCGATAATCGTCGCGTCCTTTTCGGCAGCCTCCGATAGAATGCGGTCGGCCGGAACCATGACCCCGAGGTCCATTACTTGGTGCCCGTTGCACGCGAGGACCACGCCAACGATGTTCTTGCCGATATCATGGACATCGCCCTTAACCGTAGCAAGAACAATGCGAGCGCCGGAGCCCCGGTCTGCAGCCGACGCCAGTGCCTCTGACGCATCCATGTGGGGTGTCAGACGAGCGACAGCCCGTTTCATCACGCGGGCGCTCTTGACGACCTGGGGCAGAAACATCCGCCCGTCGGCGAAGCGATCCCCGATAACCCTCATGGCCGCCATGAGCGGGCCCTCGATGACCGCAAGTCCTGTGCCGTAATGGGCAAGCGCCTCATCCATCTCGGCGTCAATGGTGTCCGTGCAACCGTGGACAAGGGACGCTTCAATGCGTTCCTCGAGTGGCAGAGCAGTTCGGGCCGAATCCGCCGTTTCTTTCCCGTTACCGCCCGGCTCGATCGTGTAGTTGAGCAGTCGCTCGGTTGCGTCGCTTCGGCGGTTCAGAATAAGGTCCTCGACCCGTTCGCGCAGCTCAGCCGGAACGTCCTCATACAGGGCCAACTGCCCCGCATTCACGATTCCCATGTCGAGGCCCGCGTGGATGGCGTGGTAGAGGAACACAGCGTGCATCGCTTCCCGCACGAGGTCGTTGCCGCGGAACGCGAACGACAGATTGCTGATGCCGCCGCTGCATTTTGCCCCCGGGCACACAGCCTTGATGCGGCGAACGGCCTCGATGAAGGCCCTGCCGTATTCGGCGTGCTCCTCGATGCCCGTGCCGACAGCGAGAACGTTCGGATCGAAGATGATGTCCTGAGGGTCAATGTCGAGCTTGTCAACAAGAAGGCGATATGATCTCTCGCAGATGGCAACCTTACGCTCCAACGTATCGGCCTGGCCTGTTTCGTCGAACGCCATGACGACCAATGCTGCGCCGTACATGCACGCCTCCGCGGCGCGCTGCATGAACGTCTCCTCGCCGTCCTTGAGGCTGATGGAGTTCACGATGCACTTGCCCTGAACCGACTGCAGGCCTGCCCGGATTACATCCCAGTTGGAACTGTCAACCATGATGGGAACGCGCGCGACAGCCGGCTCAGAAGCCAGTGTGTTGAGGTACTCGCGCATCGCTGCAGGCGCGTCCAGTAGAGCCTCATCCATGTTCACGTCCAGGATGTTGGCGCCTCCCTCGACCTGCTCCGCGGCGACTGCGACCGCCTCTTCGTACTTCCCTGCCCTGATCAAGCGGGCGAAGCGGCGCGAGCCGGAGACGTTGGTGCGCTCACCAATCATCGTGAAGTTCGAGTCCGGACGAAGGGTGAGCGCCTCGAGGCCTGCATAGCGGCTCAGGCCATCCGGCTCCGGAGGCGTGCGCGGGGTAACGCCCGCCACCGCCTCGCTAATGGCGGCGATGTGTTTGGGCGTCGAGCCGCAGCAGCCTCCGGCGACATTGATCCACCCGGACCGTGCGAACTCGCCAATCAGTTCGCCCATGACTTCCGGCGATTGATCGTAACCTCCAAACGCGTTCGGCAACCCGGCGTTCGGATAGCAGGCGGTGGGAATCGTCGCTACGCGGGACATCTCCTCAACGTGCGAACGCATCTCGGCCGCGCCCAGGCCACAGTTGATCCCGATGGCGAACAGGTCCGCATGACGCACCGAAACCCAGAAGGCCTCAAGCGTCTGCCCCGAGAGTGTGCGCCCGCTTCGGTCGCTGAATGTCACCGAAACAATGACCGGAGGCGCTTGTCGGCCCTCTGAACGCATACGCAACAGGGCGTACAGACCGGCCTTGGCGTTGAGTGTGTCGAACGTAGTCTCGAGAATGAGGAGGTCCACCCCACCGCGTATCAGGGTCTCTGCCTGCTCGCGATAGGCATCGGCGAGCTGCATGAACGTGACGTTCCTGTAGCCGGGACGGGACACGTCAGGAGACAACGATGCGGTTCGTGGGGTTGGGCCCATCGTTCCCGCCACGAAAACCGGGCGGTTGCGGGTCTCGCTGGCCTTTTCTGCGACGCGCCGCGCGATAGCCGCCGCTGACTCGTTCATCTCCGCTACGAGGTGTTCGGTGCCGAAGTCGGCCTGCGAGATAGCGTTGCCGTTGAAGGTGTTGGTGGCGATGATATCGGCGCCCGCGTGCAGGAACCGTCGGTGGATCGCGTCGATGATATCGGGACGGACAAGGTTCAGCATCTCGTTGTTGTTACGCAGCGGGATCGGATGGTCCGCGAAGCGCGCGCCGCGGTAGTCGCTCTCGTCGAGCCCTTCGGCCTGAATCATGGTTCCCTTGGGCCCTTCGAGTACCAGAATGCGCTCGGCGACTGCGGCGCGCAGGCGCGACAGTGAATCACTCATTGACGGCAATCACCTCTTGAAGCGGCGCTCCAGCTCCGCGGCTGTGACGAGGACGACGGCGGGCCTACCATGAGGGCACAGATGCGGATTTGTGGTCTCTGCGAGCTGCTGCAGTAGCCCTTCCATCTCCTCAACCGACAGCCGGTCACCGGCCTTGACCGCCATCCTGCATGCGTGGGCGATCGTGACTTGATCACGGTTGACGACAAGGCGTCGAGCCACGCTCTGATGGACTAGCTCATCTACCATGTCTCTCAAGATCGGTTCCAGCTTGCCCGGCTTGATGAGGGCAGGTGCCGCCCGTACCGCAATGCTGTCCCTTCCGAACGGCTCAATCTCCCAACCCAGAGCTCGGAAATCCTCATGCCGGCTGCCGATCAGCGCCGATTCCGCGGCTCCCAACGTGATTGTGAGGGGTATGGCCAGTCTCTGGACAGGCACGCCATGTTCGTGTCGTTTCGCTGTGAGCCGCTCATAGAGCACGCGCTCGTGGGCTACGTGCTGGTCTATGAACGCCACTCCCTGATCGGTCGTGGCCACGATGAACGTGTTGTCGAACTGGCCCAGCACCCGGAAACCCCTGAGCTGATCGGCCAGGCTGCCTTCACCGGAGCCGACACCAGGGCTGTCCGGCACCTGAATGTCGAGGCCGCCTCGGTCTGGGCCGTCGAGAGGCGCAAAGGCGGATACGGCGGCACGAGAGGCGGCTGCGGCGCCGGCAGGCCACGTCTGCGCACTGTGTGCCGACGGTAACCGATTGGCGGAGGACGGTACGATGCTCGCGATGTAGCCCGACGCCCGAAGCGCCCGAGTCACGCACTCGACAACCGCTGCATGCACGTCGCCTTCTCGCGTGAACTTTACTTCCTGCTTGCTCGGGTGGACATTCACGTCAACCATGGACGGGTCCTGTGTGATGATCACGCATGCCACCGGATAGCGACTGTCCGGCGTGATACCGCGGTACGCATGTTCCAGCGCGTGGGTCAGCGAGCGGTTACGAACCGGCCTGCCGTTAACGATGAAGAGCTGATGCGAGCGACCGGCTCGCGCCGCATCGGGGGCGCCGACGTACCCGCGGATCTGCAGTCCAGGTTCGTCCAGCCCGATTGGAGCCATGCCCCTGCACGTTTCCCTTCCCCAAGATGCTGCCAGGGCCGCCAAGAGGTCGCCGTTGCCGGGCGTCACGAGCGTCTCATGGCTGCCGTGGCTCACCCTGAACGCAATCGTCGGATACGCCGGGATCAGCGATGCCGCTGCCTCCACGCACCTCGCCAGCTCAGTGGCGGTTGTCTTGAGGAACTTGAGCCGAGCAGGAGTGTTGTAGAAGAGGTCCTCCACTTGCACAACCGTCCCGACGCGACACCCGACTTCGCCAACGTCGTCGAGAGACCCACCGTTGATCACTAGTCGGGTACCTGCGGTGGACTCCGCCGCGCGCGTCGTGAGCGTGAACCGGCTTACGGAGGCGATGCTGGGCAACGCCTCGCCTCTGAAACCGAGTGTCGAGATGGCGAACAGATCGTCGGAACTGCGGATCTTGGAGGTCGCATGGCGCTGAACCGAGAGGACCGCGTCTTCCGCTGACATGCCGATGCCGTTGTCTGCCACCTCGATCCGTTTCTTGCCGCCATCCAACAGGGTGATCTCGATGCGTGTGGCTCCGGCGTCAATGGCGTTTTCCACCAGTTCCTTCACGGCGGATGCCGGCCGCTCCACAACCTCGCCCGCTGCGATGCGGCTTGCGGTCTGATCGTCAAGAAGAGCGATCCTCCCGTTTGTCATCGGTTCGCTTCAGTCATGTGACAGGGCTCGCCGCTGAAGCTCGCTCAGTTTGACGAGAGCCTCAATCGGCGTGATGGCGGTTGTGTCAATCGCTTTGAGTTCTTCTATGACCGGGTCCTCCTCGAGATCGAAGAGCGTAAGCTGGATGCGCTGCCGTTTCTCTTCGACGGGAGCATTGCCGGAAAGTAGGTCACGTCCCGAAGCGGCGCCGTTGCGTTCCAGGCTACGCAGCACTTCGGTAGCTCGTGTCACCACGGCGGGCGGCACGCCTGCCATTCGCGCAACATGTATCCCGTACGACCTGTCGGTTCCGCCCGTTACCAAACGGTGCAGGAAGATGACGCGTTCGCCCTGTTCGCGCACCGCGATTCGGTAGTTCCGAACGTTGGGTCTCCGTTTCGAGAGGTCGTTAAGCAGGTGGTAGTGCGTCGCGAAAAGGGTCCGGCATCTCAGGTCCGCAAGCGCCTCGGCGACAGCCCACGCAATGGACACGCCGTCATACGTGCTGGTTCCGCGTCCGATCTCATCAAGAATGACCAGACTGCGTCTGGATGCATTGTTGAGGATATTGGCCGTCTCGGTCATCTCAACCATGAAGGTGCTCTGGCCCGTGGCCAGCTCATCATGTGCCCCGACTCGCGTGAATACCCTGTCTACGATGCCTATTGAGGCGCTGTCCGCCGGCACATAGCTTCCCATCTGCGCCATCAACACGATGAGCGCAACCTGCCGCAGAAAGGTGGACTTGCCGGACATGTTGGGACCCGTGATCACGTGCAAGCTGCCGTCGTTACAATCGAGAAGGCAGTCGTTGGGCACGAACGCACCGCGCTCGTGGATGCGTTCCACAACGGGATGGCGTCCCCCGCGAATGTCAATGACCTCGCCGTCCCCCACCTCGGGCTTGACGTATCCCTGCCGAACGGCGACCTCAGCCAGCGCCGCAAGGCAGTCGAGCTCGCCGAGAGCTCGAGCGATGTCGAGGAGGCCCGCCGATGCTTCGGCCACGCGATCTCTCACCTCGGTCACGATGCGGTACTCCAGGTCCATCGCCTTCTCGTCGGCGCCGAGAACGCGCGACTCTTGCTCTTTGAGCTCCGGCGTGATGAACCGCTCACCGTTCGCCGTGGTCTGTTTGCGAATGTACTCGGTCGGTACTTTGTGCAGGTTCGGCTTTGTGACCTCGATCGTGTAACCGAACACCGCGCTGTAGCACACCTTGAGCGATCCGATGCCGGTCCTGTTGCGCTCCGACGCCTCCAGGTTCGCTATCCATGCTCTGCCTTCCGCGCAGAGCCGCCTGAGTGCGTCCAGCTCTGCGGAGAATCCCGGCTTGATCATGCCTCCTTCCCGCATGCCGGCCGGCGGATCATCAACAATCGCCCTGGCAATCAGATCGCGCACCGCCGCAGCGGTCGGCGGAATCAACGACTCCTCTCGAATGGCAAGACGCGAGTCTGCTTGTTCGGAACCTGTCCTGAGGCGTTGAGCTATCCGTTCGAGGGTCTCCGACTTGCAGCGGCACAGAAGGTCGGCCAACGGCTCGAGACGATCCAACGAGACTCGCAGTCCAGTGAGATCACGCGCGTTGGCAAGCCCGGCGGATGACCTTGCGACGAGGCGCTCCACATCGTTAACGTTCCTCAGCAGATCGCGGACGTCGCCGCGCAGGACCTCCCCTTTGACGAGCTCCTCGACGGCATCGAGCCTCATGCGAATGGCATCAACGTCGAGCAAGGGCTCTTCGATGCGCCTCCGCAGAAGCCTGGCGCCCATGGGAGTGAGGGTCATGTCGAGCGTGCCGATCAGAGTTCGTGACCGCCCGCCGTCCACAAGCGATGCGGTCAGTTCGAGATTGCGTCGAGCGACGGCGTCGAGACCCATGAACTGACGGGTCGAGTATGTGCTGAGCGTGTTGATATGCGCGAGCGCGCCCGCTTGTGTCTCGCGAAGGTACTCGATGATCAGAGCAGCCGCATCCAGGCCGGCCGAGAAATGATCGCATCCGAAGCCCTTGAGGGTGGTGGTCCCGAAGTGCCGGGTGAGCACATCGCGGGATGTACGCGAGCTTGGGGCATCCTGAACGCCATAGAGCGTGACGGGGGTTGGCGTTGACGAGCGTATGAGGTCGGCGAGCTCCTGCGCCGATTCGGGCACCAGAACTTCGGCGGGTTCCAGCCTGAGCACTTCCTCCAACATCATCGCGGCGCGCTGCTCACCCTCGAACTCCGTGGTAAGGAACTCGCCTGTGGTGACATCCACAACGCCGATCCCTGCCACAGGCTCGGTCACCACTGCAGCGACAAGATAGTTGTTCGCCTTCGAGTCGAGGAGCGTGTCGTCGAACACCGTGCCGCGCGAAACCACGCGGGTCACACGCCGCTTGACGAGCCCTTTGGCCTTCTTGGGATCCTCGACTTGGTCCATCAGGGCAACGCGCCGACCCAGTTTGAGCAGCCGCGCGATGTAGCGCTCGGCGGCATGATGCGGGACTCCGGCCATCGCGAGCCTTTGCCCGCCATCCTCGCGCGACGTTAGCGTGATGTTCAGGTCCGAAGCGATGGTCTCCGCATCTGGACCATAGGCCTCGAAGAAATCACCGACGCGCATGAGCAGAATCACGCCGGGGTGTTCGGCGCGCGCGTGGAAGTACTGCTTCATGAGGGGCGTCCGGGGGTCTATGGCCGCTTCGGCCGCCGGGCTGTTGGGCGCTTGCATGGCGCAAAGGATACCTAGGTCCTATCGCAGGGTCAATCGCTTCCGAGCGGGTTGGGCCTTGTAAGCTCTGAGCCGTATCCAGTACAATCCGAGCATCCTCGGGAAATGAGGTTCCCCATGTCTCGACCGATTGCCGCAGTCGCCGCTATCCTCACGCTGACCATGGCCACAGCCCTTCGCCTGCCCGGCAGCGGTCCTGCGCGCCCTTCGGTCAAGCTGACGATACTCCACACCAACGACACGCACGGCCATCTGCTTCCCTTCAGCTATCCGGAAACATATGACCGCGGCTCTGTGCTGTCGCGGCTTCAGGCCAGACGCTCGATCGGCGGCATCGCGCGACGCGCCGGACTGGTGAACCAGATACGCAAGGAGCCTGGAGCCAACGTACTGCTGCTGGACGCCGGGGACATTTGCGACGGTACGCCCTTTTCCACCGAGTTTCGCGGAGAGGCCGATGTCGCCGCCATGAACTCCGCGGGATACGACGCCGCTTGTCCCGGCAATCACGAGTTCAACAACACCATCTCGCAGATGCGCAAGCTGGCGGCATTGGCTCGCTACCCTACTGTGTGTGCGAACGTTCGGTCAACTTCCGACAGCAAGCTCCTGTATGCTCCTCACGTGGTCAAGCGCGTCGGCCCGTTGCGGGTGGCCATATTCGGCCTGACAACGACTGATGCAAGGGCGTATCCGGCTGCCAGAGAAGGTCTCACGATTGATCCTCCCGTAGCGACCGCCCGCTCAGTTGTGGAAGCGCTGCGCTCCCGGTCGGACGTGGTGATCGCGCTGACGCATCTTGGCGTTGAGGAAGATCGCAGGCTGGCCGTTGAGGTCAACGGCATTGACGCGATTGTTGGGGGACACTCGCATACTTACCTGGCTGCTCCGCTCTTCATTGGCCTTCCCCCTGGCCCAGAGTCCAGCAGCGTCAACGGCACCATCATCGCACATAACTTCGAATGGGGAGCAATGCTCGGCAGACTGAATCTCCGTCTTGTCAGAGGCGCGTCCGGACGCTGGACCGTTGCAGGCTACTCCGGATCGGGTCTGCCAGTCACGGCCAAGACCCCCGTACATTCGCCGACACAGGCTGTCGTGGGCAAGTACTGGTCTCCGATCAAGGGCAAGTTCGGCAGGCGCATCGGAACTGCCGCTGCCGACTTCACTCAGCTTGGTCATGACCGCGCCGAGTACAACCTTGCGGCGGACGCTCTTCGCGCGAAGACGGGCGCGCAGGTGGCGGTCGAGAACATTGGGAGCATTCGAGCGCCGCTCGTGCGCGGTCCAATCACCTATGGCGATCTCATAACGATGGACCCGTTCGGCAACACCATAGTCACGATGCGCGTGACCGGTGCGCAGCTCCTGAAGCTGCTGGCGGAACGTCGGCCCGCAGTGTCGGGCGTTCGGTACCGCATGCGCCAGAGGAGCTTGGTAGCGGCATCCATTGGCGCCGATCCCGTTGACGCGTCGCGCAAGTACACGCTGGCGACGAGCAGCTTCTTCGCGCGCGATCCTCTCCTGAACGACGCCGAAGATCGCAAAGATACGGGCGCTCTGCATCTTGACGCACTCATCGAGTTCATTAGAACGAAAGGCACAGTTAGGCCGGAATACGACGGTCGCCGAGTGATCGAAGGCATTCCGGACGATTGAGGAGGACTTTCATGAGCAATCCAGATCCCGGCGTACCCATGGACTTCCGGCCCAGACCTGGCGCCCCTTATGCGGTAGGCGTGGACCTTGGCGGGCAGAGCGTTCGGGCAGCCGTAATGCGTCGCGGCGATACCGAGCCGAAGACAGTGAGCCTGCCTTCGGAGGCGAAGGAGGGCGCAGATCGTGTGCGCGCGCGAACCGCCGAAGTGATCCGCAATGCGATTGACGAGGCTGGCGTCAAGCCGTCGGACATTGCAGCGGTCGGGATCGCCGTTGCCGGGCATATTGATCCCGTTACCGGAGTGATCCACTGGTCCCCCAACTTCGGACGCATGGAGGGGTCAACGTTCAAGATGTTCCTCGAGGAACCGTTCACGGGACCTCTATCCCACGAGCTCGGCATGGCGGTCTATGCTGCCAATGACGCCAATGCCGCTGTCCTTGGGGAATGGAAACACATGAAACAGCCCGGCGTCACCGATCTCGTCATGTTCACGCTCGGCACCGGTATTGGAGGAGGCGTCGTCTCGGGAGGTCGGCTTGTCACCGGCAGTACCGGCGGCGCGGTCGAGATCGGTCACCATGTGATCGTGGCGGGCGGCCGCAAGTGCGGATGCGGCACGCTTGGGTGCCTTGAAGCTTACTGCGGCACGGAAGCAATCATTGAGCGAGCGCTCCGCATGATGGAGCGGAACCTTGAGTCGTCCCTTTGGCGCCGCATCGAGGAGGACAAGACCGGGTTCAAGC
>JBBIQU010000011.1:0-22351 GCA_037442185.1 Chthonomonadales bacterium
CCTCTCGCCTCTTGCCTCTTGCCGCTCGCCTCTTGCCTCGTGCCTCTCAGCGTCTTCTCGCCCGCCCATAGCGCCCCCGGCAGCCAGCAGAGCGCCGCTGTCGGCGTCTGGAACTCCGTCCAAACGATCAGGCAGCCGCACAGCATCCATGTGACCGCTCCCGCAGTTGCCGCGACATGCCGGAGCCCGAGGGCCCGAAGGAACCCGAGCATGAGCAGGCCGGTGACCCACGTGTGGAACAACGTTGTCAGGTTGATCCCGATCCAGAGCGGCAGCACATACAGCAGCACGTTCGGCGGATACAGGACCGCCGATTGGCTGTTGGCCAGCAGCACGTTGCCCCCCATCTCATAGGGGTTCCAGAGCGGGATTTCGCCGGATCGGATCCTGGATCGGGCGTAGTGCCTCCAGCTGTAGTACTCGAACATGGGCCCGAGCAGCTGATTCTGCGCGAACCTGAAGTCGGGGAAGCGCTCGCGCGCGGCAGGAGCCCACGGTCGCATCAGCAGAACGATATCGGCAGGCAGCAGCACGCGGCCGGTGATGATCGCCGGCCCGTGCAGGATTCCTCCGGCCAGCAGAACCGCAAGGATCGCGACAACAGACGGTCCGACTCCTGACCTCAACGGAGCAGACGGGACGCCTGCGCTACGACGACCAGACACCCGAGGATGGTCGGCAACGTCAGGGCGCATCTGCCACCAGGGTCACAATCTCATGGGGAAGCACGAGCGCGGATGGTTCGCAAGGCGTCTCATCGAGCCTGGCTCGGCGCAGCTCCATTGCCTGTCGGCCGTCGAGTCTCAGCCCGATGCGGGCCTCCACAGGATCCTCGGCAAGACTGTACGCGCGGACCAGAATCCCTTCACCGTCCTCGGTGCGCTTCACCGCGCTTGCGACGAGCGTGTCGGGCTCAATCGTGATGAACGAGTGACCGTCGGCGATCGGGCCGCGGTGGATGCCGGTCTGGGCAGCGCGCAACGGCACGTTGAACCCATGGGCGGCACGCCACACCCGCGCCGAGCGCCAGTCGCCCTCATGCGGAAGAAGCGCAAGCTCGAACTCGTATCGCCCCAGCATCTGCCCGTCCGTCTGATCCTCAGGAAGTCCAACCCCCTGACCGGTACACCGCAGGAGCGTCACGGCGATCGTCCGACCTTCATCATCGAGGACCTCGACCTCCGGCAGCCCCTTGTTGATCACGCTGAGGCCCTGGCCTGCGTCGCTCACATCGGTCCATGTTTTCTGCGGACCCGTGCCCGGCTGTTTCTCCTTCCATCCGACGCAGGCCGGAAGGCGGATGGGCCGCTCGACAACGCAGAACGCCTGTTCGACGGCATAGGTCTCGGCGGTCGTTGCGCCTGACGGGAACAACACGCGCAGCCGATGGTCGCGCGCGCCGTTCTCAACCGCGATCCGGATCTCGACCAACGGGCTGTCGGGACCCAGCCGTATCTCGCAGCCGAGGTGCAGGAGAGCCTGCGCCGTTTCGTCGCGCCCGTCGCCTTCCCTGGCCTGGGGAAGATACCAGTGGTGCTCGATCTGCATAACGGCATCAGCGCCGCGCAACTCAGTCTGGATGCCGATGTCCGATCCGGCGTCACCGCGATCGTTCGAGCGTATAACCCGATCGCGCGCCGGCGGCACATAGTTGTACTCGTCGCCATGGTCGCCGCCATCCTCGAACACCAACAGGCCATCGTACACCCGGCCGGTGCGCCGATCGGTCATGCGCAACGAACCGTCGGAGAGCGCCTCAACGTGCACGCAAGGGTTCTCGATCCATCGGTCGCCAATGGTTGCTCCGCTCTGGTCCTGCAGGCGCAGAGCGCTTGTCTTTGGCGCCACATGGTATACGGCAACGCCGAAGGAGGGCGCATCGGCGCGGAATGTCACACGGAATCGCGACCACGCCTGCCCGACCGGAATGTCATGGGGAGCCTGATCCAGCGTGTGGCATCCGGAGAGCCGCTCGACCCGCGCCGGGACCTCGGTATCGCCCCGATACACGCCCAGGGTCTCACATGGACACGACGCGGGAACCAGAACGGTCGCCGTCACCTCATCCGAAGTCCGGGCCCAGCCCAGAGGGTTGAACACGACAAGGGCGCCGACAGGATCGGGATCGTGCCGATCGGCGGCTACATGCCACGTGTCCGTGCGATCCGCAAGAGCCTGCAGCGACCGAGAGACGATCAGCTCGCCGATCTGCTCGACCTGATCGAACCGGGGCAGCATGTCGCGATGAACCTGATCAATCGAGCATCCGCATATCGAGTCATGAGGGTGGTTGAGCAGAAGTGTCTTCCAAGCATGGCGCACGAACGGCTGTGCATCCCATCCGCCTCTTGCCTCTCGCCTCACATCTCTCAGCTCTTGCCCCTCAGCTCTCAGCCCTTGGCTACACGCAATGGCCGACCACGGCTCCGCCCAACGCTCCAGAAGGGTCTCGCACGCGTGATTCCTCTGTTTGAGGTGTATCCTCGATGAGGCCACATGCGCCAGCAGAGCCTGCAGCTTCCATTTTCGGTTGGCAACCCTCAGCTCGCCGGTCACGACGGGCAGGTCGGGTCGCGCATCCCGCACGCAGGCCACGAACTCGTCGAGGCGTGAGGCCCGGACCGTCACCCGGTCTCCCATGCGGGCGTTGATCAGCCTGATCATCTCGGGGGTTCTCGGTTGCGGGAAGATATGGTCAACGCCGTCCATCCAGAGGATGTGGCTCGTCGCGGGCCGTTCGCTGATTGAGTCCTCCAGCAACGCAGTCGCCTCGGCAACCACTCGATCGGCGTCGAGCGCGACACCAAGATCCGTATCCGCCAGCGTCTGTCGAGATCGGTAGAACCAGTTGCTGTAGGCGTTGTCGTCGGGCATCTTGATGCACAGCACCTCGGACCCGTCCGGGCTCCGCCAGAGGAACTCCGAGCCCACCTGATCGGCAGTGATGCCCCGGAACAGCACGGCATTGTCAATGCCGAAGCCCCGGAGCACTTGGGGCATCTGGGCGGTGTGGCCGAACGCATCCGGAGCGTAACCCACGTTCGCGCCCGTGCCCCATTCGTGCGAGGTATGTCGTCCAAGGAGCAGGTTCCGGATGATCGCCTCTCCGCTGACAAGAAACTCATCGGGCTGAACGTACCACGGGCCCGAATAGATGCGGCCTTCCTCAAAGGCACGCTTCAGCCGCTCAGTCTGGTGCGGACAGACCTCCACGTAGTCCTCGATAGGACGCATCTGACCGTCGAAGTAGTACGGGCCGTAGTCCGGATCTCGCTCCAGCAGGTCCAGGAGCGCGTCAGTCAGCGCGACCAAACGGACACGAAACGCCTCGAACGTTCGGTACCACTCCCGGTCCCAGTGCGTGTGCGATACCACATGTGCGGCGTAGCGCCCCCCGACCATCGTGCGTCCCGTCTGCTCAATGTCAGTTGCGGCCATCCATCATCCCCTCTCGCCTCTTACCTCTTTGCTCTCAGCTCTCAGCCCTTGGCTCTCAGCTGCCGCGCCATGCGCCCGCGCTACCCGGGTTCGCCATGGATGCTCCAAGCTCCTGCCGGGCAGTTGTCGGCGAGGCCCGAAACACCATCAGACCTGAAGTCGCAGCGCAGGCGTCCCGCCTGCTACGTTGCAGCCGAGACGCCTGCGCGACGTTAGGCACGGGCAGCCGCCGGTTGGGTCTCACTCCCGATTGTCAACTCCACGCTCGTATGCTATCATGCGCATATGCTCCCCGGCGTTGCGCTACCTCGACGTTCGCCTGAACCGTCGCCCGATTCATTCGCAACCGACAGGATGCCGCCCCCGGCACGCGGGATATCGCTCAGGGCAGTGCTGATCGGCATGGTCCTCATGCCCATCAATGCCTACTGGATCACGGTGGTCGAGGTCCGGTGGTACACCCTCGATGGCACCTGTCTGCCGCTCTTCATCACGCCGATCTTCTTTCTGTTCCTGCTCTGCCTCGGCAACATGGCGCTGGGACGGATGGCAGAGGCGAGGGGCAAGAGGCATGAGGCAAGAGGCAAGAGGCAAGAGGCGAGAGGCGTCCCGCTGGAGCAAGGGGAACTGCTGACGATCTATATCATGCTGGTCGTCGGCTGCGTTCTGGCCGGGCATGACCTGATCCAGAACCTCTTCGGTATCATCGCCCATGCCGACCGCTACAACACCCCCGAGCGCAAGTATGATGTGACGTTCTTCCAGTACTTGAAGCCGACGAGCTTCCTGCTCGTTCAGGATCAGGACCCCGGCGGAGCGGATGCCATCAAGGCATTCTATCAAGGCGGAGCGAACTGGGCCGATCCGCGCTACCTGTATCCGTTCCTCGGACCCCTGACCTGGTGGACCATCTTCCTGAGCGTCCTGATCGTCATGTGTCTCTGCATCAGCATCCTGATCCGGCGCGCCTGGACCGAGAACGAGAAGCTGGCCTTCCCGATCGTACAGCTCCCGCTGGCGATGACGAACCCCGCAAACCGCTCGCTGCCATTCTGGCGCAGCAAGCTGATGTGGTCGGGGTTCGCCGTATCTGCAGTGATTGACTTCATCAATGGGATGCACTACCTGTATCCGAGTTGGCCCTACCTGGCCCAGGTCAAGCTCTTCGACCTGGCTCCATACATGACGCAGCGGCCATGGAACGCCATCGGCTGGACCCCGATCTCGATGTACCCGTTTGCCATCGGGCTGGCATACTTCCTGCCCCTGGATCTCGCGTTCTCCTGCTGGTTCTTCTATGTGGCGCGCAAGATGTTCCAGATAGTGGGAGCGGTGCAAGGCTGGGATTCCCCGTCGAACCTCGGCTTCCCGTTCTTCGAGCAGCAGTCGTCGGGAGCTTGGATTGCGCTGGGGTGCCTCGTCGTCTGGGGCTTGCGGACGCAGTTCCGAACCGCTTGGCAGAAGTGCGCATGGACGGGCGAGCGTGTGCAAGAGGCCACGGGCAAGAGGCAAGAGGTGGACAGCGCCGGTGTCTCACCGCGCGAGGAGCGCAGGCACTACAGGCTGGCATTCATCGGCCTCGCCGCGGGATCTGTCTTCCTTGCGTGGTTCTCGTGGAAGACGGCCTTGTCGAGTTGGGTGGCGCTCATCTTTTTTGGGCTGTTCTTTCTGCTGGCGATCGCTATGACCCGGGTCAGGGCCGAACTCGGCGCGCCCCATGAGATATTCTTCGTCAACCCTCGCACGGTGCTCGTAACCCTCTTCGGCATCAACACGATCGGCGCTCAGAGCCTGACGACCACATCGGTTCTCTACTGGTACAACCGGTGCTACCGATGCCACCCGATGCCGAACCACATCGAGGCGTTCAAGCTCGCCGAGGGCGGGCGGATGCAGATGGGGCGGCTGATCGCGCTCATAGCCTTTGCGACGGTTATCGCAACGATTTGCGCGTGCTGGGCCAACCTTCACGTCACCTTCGCCGAAGGAGCGACCAGCAAGGCCGCCGGCTACAAGGCGTGGGTTGGCTTCGAGTCCTTTGACCGACTCAATGCCTGGCTGCAAACTCCCACCAAGCCGGTCTGGACCCAGAATGCCTATGTCATCGGCGGGGCGGTGATGGTGCTTGGGCTGCGCATGATGCGCGGCGCCTTCCTCTGGTGGCCTTTCCATCCTGCTGGCTATGCGCTGGCCGTCTCCTTCGCAATGGACTACTTCTGGTTCGCGTTCTTCGTGAGCTGGCTCATCAAGCTGGTCATCGTCCGCTTCGGCGGCATGAAGACCCACAACGCGGGTGTGCCCTTCTTCCTCGGCCTGACGCTCGGTGACTACGTGTGCGGCTCGCTCTGGGCCATATACGGACCCGTCAACGGCCTGCAGGTCTACAAGATATTCATCTGACGCCGACGCTGCGCTCGCCATGAGGCCCCTGTTCTTCCTTGCCTCTCGGATCACTGCGCTGCATCTTGTGTCCGACGCCATCTTCAGGGTGTCCACTGCGCTTCGTCACCGTCCCCTCGTCGGCGCAGCCATGTGCTTCGCGATGGGTGTCTGGGTTGGTGAATGGCTCTGGACGTCGGCAGTCCTGACTGCAGCCGCTCTGGTCTGCTTGGTCTTGCGCCTGCCCTACTCGGCGCGATCCCCCAGAATAGGCGCATTTCTCGTTGGCTCGGCATTCGCCGCAGCGTTTGCCGCCGCGGGCGCCCTGAGGATGCAGGTTCAGACCAGTCCCGGGCCGCACGACATCTCGCGATGGATCGGGCCGGAGTTCGTTACGGTGACGGGAAGACCGGTATCGGAGCCAGAGCTGCAGGCGGGACGCCGGGGTTACCGATTCGTCATGAGCGCGCATTCGATCCGGCTCCCCTCGGGCGTTGTCAAGCCGTGTTCAGGACTTCTCCAGTGCTCCGTTGCGGCGATGCAAGAGGGACGCCTGCGCTACGGCGATATGGTGTCCATCTCCGGCGCCATCGAAGCGCCGCAGCCGCCCACAGCTCCGGGGGCGCCGCCGACCGATGCGCAGCTGAGGCGCCACGGCGTATTCGCAACGATGACGGCGCGATATCCCTCATTGTGGCGCGTCCAGCCGGCTCCCCTCGGTCGCAGTCCGATCTTGGTAGCCCTAACGCGCCGCGCGCTCCAGTGGCGCGCATCCATGATGGGTGAGTTCGAGCGCCGCATACCTCGCCCCTACGCGGCGCTGGCGACAGGAATCGTGCTCGGGGGCCGGCAGGCCATGTCGCCTGCCGACGTTGATGCCTTCACGCGCTCGGGCTTGATCCATCTCGTGGCTGCATCCGGCGCCAACGTGGCTATTCTGCTTGGCGCCGCGTTCCTCATCGCCCGTCGCGCCTCTCTCTCGCGCAGCGCCGAAGCGCTCGTATGTTCGGCTGTCGTCGTAGCGTACGCTGTGGCGGCGGGAAGCGAACCGGCGGTGGTGCGGGCCGCCGTGATGGCGGTCGCGTACATCGCCGCTCCGCTCCTCGATCGTGATCGCGATGCCCCGTGCGCGCTGGCCGCTGCCGCTCTCGCTTCGCTGGCCTGGGCTCCTGGCAACCTATGGGATGCGGGGTTTCAGTTGTCGTTTGCTATCGTTGCCGCTCTGTTGGCGGTCTGGCCGATCTGGGCATCGGCCATCAGCTCGCTGTGGCCCCCACTACGACGCGTGGGAAGACCATCTCTGGAACGCCTCCCCCGCGCCCTTGCTCTCGGATTCCTGTCGGCTATCGGCGTATCGGCAATCGCGGGGCTGGCCTCGGCGCCGCTGACGGCACAGACATTCAGCTCCATCCCGACCATGGGGATCGTCGCCAACGCCCTAGCGGCTCCCATTATCGCGGCGCTACTCCCCACGGCGCTCGTCGCCTGGCTGGCGTGTCTTATCGTGCCTCCGATCGGCGACCTGATGACCCTGCAGCTTGTGGCGCCCATGGTTCACTATGTCAGCTCGGTTGCCCACTGGATCAGCGGGGTGCCGGGCGCTGTCCTGCATGTCTCGCCGCCCGGCTGGCCGGCGGTATGGGCGTGTTATCTGCTCATGGCGACACTGCTCGCGATATCGGTGCCGGGAGATAGCCTATGAAGCGCCGGCGCTTTTGGGGCCTTGTGTTAGCCGCGCTCGCGGGTCCTGCTGCGGTCGGCGGCTACCATGCAGGGAAGGCACTTCGACCCACTCAGCCGCTCGTCGTGACCTTCCTCGATGTCGGCCAGGGCGATGCCACGGTGCTGCAGACACCGTCCGGCCGAGCCCTGCTCATTGACGCCGCCAGAGCCGACGAAGAGTCCAGCCGAGGCAGAACCGTTGTCTTGCCGTATCTACGCCGAAAGGGCATCAACGCGCTTGAGGCCCTCGTACTGACCCACTGGGACCAGGACCACGCCGGTGGCGCCGATGCGGTGCTCGGCGGCATTGCCGTGCCGATCCTGGTGTTACCAAAGTTAGGTCGGCGGCAGGAACCGCCATCGGTGACGGAGAAACAGACGCTCGCGATGGCGCGTCGCATGCGCGTTCGGACGGTGGCGGTCGCTCGCGGGCAGATCATTCGTGTTGAGGACGGCGTGGATATCGCGGTGCTCAATCCGCCGTCGCGTCCACATCGGTTTCGGCGCAGTCCGGACAACAACGGTTCAATCGTCTTGATGGTTCGGTACGGGGAGAGACGCATTCTGCTCATGGGTGACGCCGAGGAGGAGGCAGAACTGCTGATGCTGCGGGACGGCGTGAAACCGCGCGCGGACGTTCTGAAAGTGGGCCATCACGGCAGCGCGAGCAGCACGTCACGGCGATGGCTGGATGCAGTTCGGCCCGGAACGGCAGTGATCTCGGTTGGCCGTCGTAACTCTTTCGGACACCCGAGCCCGACCGTTGTGGGCAGGCTCAACCAACGCAGAATACGCACATACCGAACCGACCGCGACGGAACCATCATGATGACCACGGACGGGCGCAGCATACGGACTCGACGACACTTGAGGTGAACGATGAGACTGCAACTTGACGGCGACGATTGGAAGGTCGTTGGTTTGGTCCCGAGCGAATGGGCATGGATGCCCATTACTTCCGCAGATGCCGACCTCGACAACCTGAGCCCCGCGACTCCCCCATGGATTCGGGCGCAGGTTCCGGGCGACGTCCAATCGGACCTGCTGGATACCGGCGAACTGCCGGATCCGCGCGTGGATATGAACAGCCGCCTGTGGGAGTGGACCTCGCAGCGCGACTGGGTCTATGTCAAGGAGTTCAGCCTGCCGGCGATTCCCACGGGGTCGGCAGCCTCACTTTGCTTCGAGGGAGTTGACTACTCCTGTCAGGTGTTTCTGAACGGCACCAAGCTTGGCTCCCATGCGGGGACATACACCGCATTCGAGTTGGACGCCACTGGGGCCATCCGCCCCGCCGCCTCCAACCGGCTGGTCATCGTGGTGGAGCATGCCCCGTTCGAACCGGATCAGCAGGCTCAGATCGGCTGGACGAGCAAGGTGCGCCTCTGGAAGCCGCGGTTCGCCTACAAGTGGGATTGGTGCACCCGATTGGTGCCGCTTGGCATCCATGAGGGGCTATGGCTCGACATCTGGGATCGGACACGTATACGGCGCATGCGTGTGCAGTCTGAAATGGACGCGCACGGTCCCGAGCCGGACGGAATCGTCAACGTGACCTTGGGCCTCGACCGCAAGCGAGCCGAACGCTTGACTGTGACGGTCGGGATCCATGAGGCCGACGGGGTATGCGTAGGTCGCGAGTCACTCGTGCTGGCGCCGCAAACCGGCGATGACTTCACCGGGCGGCTTTCGATCCGGGTTCAGAATCCGCGACTGTGGCATCCCAACGGCTACGGCGACCAGCCTCTCTACGCAGTTCGGGTCGAAGTAACCGGTGACGATGGCAGAGTGCTCGATGGTGGCGAATGCCGCATCGGTTTCCGCACCGTGCGGGCCGTGCCGAACTATGGCGCGCCTGAGGGCGCGTTGCCGTACACGCTCGAGGTCAACGGGCGCAAAGTGTTCGTGAAGGGTTGGAACTGGGCTCCCGTCAATCAGCTCTACGGCAGGCCGCAGCCGGAGCGCTACCGGCACGCCATCCGTCTGGCCAAGGAGGCACACTGCAACCTGCTTCGCGTGTGGGGAGGCGGACTGCTGGAGCGACAGTTGTTCTACGATCTCTGCGACGAGGCCGGGATCATGGTCTGGCAGGAGTTTCACCAGTCCTCGTCCGGTATTGACAACCAACCCGCGACCGACCAGGCCTATGTTGCCTATTGCGCCGAGCAGGCACGCAACATCGTTCCCCGTCGCGTTCACCATCCCAGCCTGATCATCTGGTGCGGAGGCAACGAGTTGATGGATGCGGAGCAACGTCCGAACAGCATGGATCATCCCGTCCTCAAGGCGCTTGGTGACGTCGTCCGCGAGGAAGACCCGGGCCGGATCTTCCTGCCCACATCGCCTCACGGCCCTGTGTTTGCCGCTGACCCCTCCAATGCCGACCGCATGGAAGACGTTCACGGGCACTGGCTCTTCCTTGGCGACCCGCAGCACTACGAGTTCTATAATGCGATTGACCCGCTGTTCCACTCCGAGTTCGGTTGCGAAGGCGCTGCCAACCTCTCGGCGCTGCGCCGATTCCTGACGCCAAGCCGCCAGTGGCCGCCCGATCGAACCAACCCTGCATGGGTTCACCACGGCGCATGGTGGCTGCATCGCGAGAAGGTCGAAGCCCTGTTCGGCCCAATAGATGAGTTGGCCACCTTCGTCCATGCGAGTCAATGGATGCAGTACGACGGCCTGCGCTACATAGCCGAGGCAAACCGAAGGCGAAAGTGGCGCACGAGCGGATGCGCTCCGTGGCAGTTCAACGAGAGCTGGCCCAACGCATGCTGCACCAACAGCCTCGATTACTATGGGTCGGTCCGGCCCGCCTACTGGGCCATGCGAACAGCCTATTCGCCGCGCCTGTTGAGCCTCAAACACGACGGACTGGGCCGGACGCCGGGATCGGGTTTCGCCGGCGAGGTCTGGCTCAACCTTTCCGTTCCGGACGTGGCTCCCGAGGCGGTGAGATGGGTCGTCTGGTGCCTCGAGACATGCGCATGCATCGCCGAGGGACGGCTGCCCGTTGCCGCGCTACGCCCTCAGCCGGCCACTGCCACCCGCATAGGGTCCATTGGGTTTCATGTGCCCGAGGCACCCACGGTCTTCGGCATCTCCATCTGGCCGGAAGGCAAAGAGACGTACACAGCCAACAGGTATGTGTTCTCAAGCCATAGCCGGCCCATCTTCGCTCCGCTGCTGAAGCGCCCGGCTGTTGAGCCCGTTGTTGATCGGCTCTCTGCAAGCACCATCCGCATCACGTGTCCGCGCGGACGGGTACCCCTGTTGGGCGTTCGAGCCGATGGCCTGTCCGGGTTCGACGGACCCTATCTATCGTGGGGATATGCGCCCTACATCATGCCCGGCGAGGCCGTCCGCATTGAAGTGAGCGGGCATGGAGAGGTCGAGGTATCGGCAGCCAACGCTCAGGGCGAACGCGTGTCCATCTAACTGGAGACGGCAGGATAAAATGAGAGGGGCGAGGCCTCTGCCCAGCCTCGCCCCAGTTTCCAACTATCGCAAACGCGGCGCTGTCGCGCTCAGCCTTTGACGCCGCCTGCCTCGGCCAGAGCCTTGAGCAAGCCCTCTAGATCGAGACCTTCCTTCTTGTAGACAACCTTGCCTTCCCTGTTGAAGATCACATTGGTCGGATAGGCGCGCACTTTGAACATGCTGACCATGTCGGTCGTGGTCTTGTTCAGAGCAACCGGAAACGTCAGGCCGTGACCATCAGCCCATTGCTTGATCGTTTCCTTCGTTTCGCCCGTGCCGTTCACCGCGACCACCTCGAGGCCGCTTCCCTTGAACCGTTTGTTCAGCTCCTCGAGATGCGGCATCTCCTGGTTGCAGTAGGTGCAGGTGGTGAAGAAGAACGTGACCAGCACGACCTTGCCGCGCAGATCATCGAACGAGATCGTTCGGTCGTCGAAGGTCTTCAGCGTGATCGGCTTCGGCGCTTCAGGCAGAACCACGCGGGGAAGCATCGAGACCTTGCGCGCCGTATCGGGGAGGGCCAGCCCGAAGCCTTCGGGCGACAGCTTCTTGTCGAACTCAACCTTCGCGAACGTCTCGGTTATCTCCGGCTTGCCCTCTCTGTAAAGCGACACACGCCGAACGAGGAAGTCATCCGCGGTGACATACACGCGAGCGGTGTAATCGGCGCTGTAGTCGAACGCCAGCACATACGCTTGGCGGTCGCCGAAGCCGACCGGGCCGGTGAGTTCGGCCTGACCCAGACGTTGCGCAAGCGGATGTTTCGCATCGCGCCACATGCCCTGCAGCATCAGAGTAATCAGCTGGACGCCGGGCGCCGGCAGGTCAACCCCCTTCAGAATGTCGCTGCCGATCAGCTGCTCTGGGGCGGGTGACTGGACATACGCGTTCCGCTGTGTGCGCAGCGCCGTCAGCAAGCGGCCGTCGCACGCAACATCGGTGCCGATGTCCTGGCCCTGAATCTCGAGCATGTAGAGATTCGGTCTCTGAGCGGCAAGCGCGACCGAGGCCGAGGTCTCTTTCTCGCCCACTTTGCGCGTCCAGGTTCCCTCCACCCGAATGCTCTGCGCCGATCGGTAGTTCGCGCTGACACGCATCAGCAGTCGCGTTCTGTCGAGCGGCTGCTGAGCGTGGGACGACGCTGCCCAGAGCGCCGCCACGCCAATGCACATCGTTAGGAAGGGACGATTCATGTTACGGCCTCCTTTGCCTCTTGCCCCTTGCCTCTTGCCTCTTGCCTCTTGCCTCTGGCGGGTCTACCCGATCCCGAGCCAGCGGTTCATGAGGAACCACACGCGGTCAATCAGCAGCGCCATACGAGCCATGACTGTCGAGCCGAAAATCGCGCCGAAAGCGAACATCAGCATGAGGCGCCCCGTACGCGCCGTGGTCTGCAGGGCCTTGTTCCGCTGTTCGAAAGAGAAGAAGAAGTAGGTCATCACCGACACGATGATCACGACGAACAGTATGTTGCTCAGTGACTGGCCGAGAGGCGTCACGAGGGAGCCTTCGGGGATCATGTCGGGCCTTACCCAGAGCGGCTTGAACGAGCCCCGTATCTGGGGAATGTAGACGTTCGCCGTTGCCTGGAAGCTCTGGCCGGCCGCGAAGCCCAAGAGCACGCCGATGGATATGCGGCTCATCCAGTTGTACTTCTTCGTGAAGATCGTATAGAACAGCGCGCCGCCGGCGAGGGCGAATACCCAGGGCCATCGGCCCTCTTCGGTCATAGGGATCCACCACTGCGGCTTCAGGGTCTCGGTCCAGACTGCCTTGATCGTGTAGCCCGCGGCGAGGCCGATGAACAGGTGTTCGAACAATCGGTAGAGGCGGTTCTCCCGGTAGATCAGCGAGAAGAGAGCGAGCGTGCCGATGGCGCCGACCCACACTCCTATGGGATGAGACCATTCCATCAGGCGGTTCCTCCCTGCGAAGGCTTCTTACGCGATGCGTACATGCCGTAGTTGCCGAGGCCGATGAGCACAAAGAGGAGCACCAGCGACAGGGAGACGGGAGTGATGGCGCGCGTTGTGAAGCCCTTGATACCCAGCAGGCGTTCGTACTCGGCGGCTCCTTTGATGCCGAAGAGCATGCCTTTCATCTGACCGGAGTCGAGGTAGGTGTAGAGTTCGGGCGCCATAACGGAAGTGGGCGCATAGCAGAATGGAGCGTCCGTGGAACCAACGACGAGGCCCAACCACGAGACGTAGTTGCCGGAAGCGGAGACCTCGGCGATGACGCTGACATCCTTGACGTTGTGGATGCCGGCCATCACGGGATGTTCGGCAAGCGGTTTCTTCATAATGGAGTCACGCTTGATGGTCTCGTTGATGTCTCGAACGAGGCCCTTCAGGGTCCCGGCAATGTCGGCGCGGAAGCCCCAGTTGATCCAGTCTTTGCCGTACACGTAGTTGTTCTCGCGCGCAAGCTCTTCGGCGAGCTCCTGGGCGAGTGTGGTGGACTGCGGGTCGCCAAACGCGATCAGAGCGAAGCGCATCCGTTTGCGCATGAGGTGCTGAAGCACCACGCTCGTCTGGGGCCGATTCTCGCCCTGGGTGCTGGCGCTCCAAAGGGTGGATACGATGGCGATCTTGTTCGGGTCGGCATTCTCTATGGCGTCGTAGAAGCCTCGGGCCTGGGGACCGACGGCAAGCGGCAGGGGGATGGGTACGAGCAGGCCGACGACCACAATGAGCAGCAGGACGCCGTAGAGATACCTTCGGTCAATCGCATCGAGTCTAGCGAGCGGGTTAGCCATCAGTTCTCCGCCTTTGCCTCAAAGAATGCTCCACGTTCGAGGGAGAGCCAGAGCCTCATGGCAATCGCGAGCCCTCCGATGCCGAGTCCAAAGCCGATGGCCCGGGTTGCGGGAGCGTTGACGGTGATCAGGAGCCAGTTGCTGATGCTGTCCAGCCGGAACAATGACGCGAACGACCCTTTCTCGGGGAGCCAGTGGGTCAAGTACTGGCCGATGGGTATTTGGCCGAGCATGACCACGAGGGCGGCAAGCATCAAGAGCGTGGCTTCGGCGGATTTCACTCGGAATGCACGGTACGCGGCGGAGATGATGAAGAATGCGAGCGTCGCGAACATGGCGGCGTCGAAGCTGTTCAGGACATCGCGGAACAGCGAGCGATAGAACCGGCTGTCTTCGTAGCCGAGCCCCGCGACCGCCATCACGACTATGCCGGCCAGCAGGACCACGCTGTTCTCCCAACCTTCCCTGAGCTTCGCCACTTTCTGGCCGTGGATGCGGACAAGGCTGAAGACCCCGAGCCCAAGGGTGAGCGCAGCGAGTACGTTCGTTACGTTTCCGACCGTCGGCACAGCGAACGTCAGGATGTTCTCATCGGTCTCGGGATTCACCGGGAGGAAAAACTCGGCCGCGTAGAAGAGGCCGGCCAGAAAGGTCACGGCCGCGATGAGGAACTTTCGCGCCCGTCCAGGCAGCGCCTGAAGCAAGACGAACACCACGACGCAGCCGATCGCGGCAAGGATGATGGACCACCATATCCATGCGCCGCTGGCTGCGGGGAACGTGCGTCCCAAGAAACCCTTCAGATCCATCGGTCGAGAAGTCCTCCTACCTCAGCGTGAACCACTTGATGAATGCCCATTCGGCGCCCAAGCTAGGAACCGTCATGCCGACGACGCCGATCAGGATGACCAGAAGCACGATAATCTTGCAGTAGTCCTGGCCCACGAGACTTCCGAGCAGCGTCGGCTCTCGAGAGATGTAAGCGCTCGCCGCGTAGTACTCGTCTCCGATGATGGTGTAGTCGCACGAGGCGATGAAGAACGGCAGCTGGGTTGTCTGCACCGTACCGGCAACCTGGATTGCGCCAACCGACTGACCCGCCTCGGCGAAGATCAGTGACTCCGCGAAGAAGTCGCCGAACAGGAAGCTCGCCGCGACCTTCTCGCGGAAGATCGTTCCGGCAACGCCCGACGCGAACGCAAACTGGCGATCCGAGAGGAAGTAGACCGCGTTCGGGTCGTATCCCTCAGGCTTTCCCGCCGCAGCGTACGAGTCCCTGACAACTTCCTCGGCAACCGTGTAGAGCGCCGAATCCGCCACGGGCATGATGATCCGATTGCCGAACTGTGCCGCGGTCTTGATGATGTAGCTGAAGATGGTCAGGGCCTGCAGGCCGACGACGCCGAGGGCGCTCAGCCCCGGCACCATGAGGATCGGGCGGCCCATCTCGGTAGCCCTGCCCACGGCCTCATCAATCGCGTTCAGTCCGGGGATGCGCCGGATGAAGTACTTTCGGCCCCTCTGGGCCGTGATGATCGTGAACAGCACTATCGCTGCGAGCACCGCGACAAGGATCGCGGCTTCCCAGCGGTCACTGGCATGCGTCACGTTGGACCCTCCTGACGGTGGTCATTGCCGGCATGGTTCTTGATTCTCTGTGCCCGATTCGCCGCGGGCGTCCCCCGCATGGCGCGAAGCGGACAGCTCCTCGATGCGGCGGATGAGCAGCTCAACGTTGTCTCGCGACTCGAGGAGATTGGCGGCATTTCGGACCCTATCGAAACCCACGATGGGCGCTATGAGAGGAGTGGTTACGATCAGGGTCTGACTTGCGAAGAATGAAAGGGGCTTGTGCATCTCGAGAAACAGTATGGCCGGCGTCTCGAGACCGCGCCGATGGATGTCCATGGCGATCTTCTCGATGATCGCGTCGCGCTCGGCCTCCGGCAGCGGCTCGCCAAAGTCAGCCGGCATGGCCGGCCTCTCTTATGTCCTGCCTCCACGCCGTGGCCGGAACGCGGCGCGCTACCGCCTCCCGCAATCGCTCCTCGGGCATCACGACCGAATCCCAGCGCATCTGCACGCCCCGAAACGCGTCGAGCCGCGACGGGCGCGCGAAGGGCGAGAGCCGCAGCGAGTCCGGGCCAACGATCACCCGCCTGACCGATGACCAGGGGATCGAGAGTCGCGCAAGCCCGTACGCGCAATGGGCCCCTTCGTCGGTCAGCCGATATCGGATCGGCAGCACGAACTCGGCGACTGCCGAAAAAACGAGACTCGCGCCCAGGACCCCTCCGACCCACGAGTCGAATGCCATCCAACCCAGCGCGAAGGCCGCAATCACCGCCCCGGCAACTCCAGCCAGCTTGGCAGGTTCCGCTTTCGCCAGGTGTACGGTCCAGTCAACGGTGTCCTCGTCGCTTGCAGACCGGCATCCCGTTACGCCGCCATGATCGGGTCCCGCACGATGGGAGGTCGGGCAATCGTCTTCGGTCTCAAACGCCGGCGCCGAAGTGGGCTTCGCTTGCACAGCCAGCGCGGACACGACACTACGGTCGCCGCCGGCGGGGCGCTTAGCCAGGTCCGGATCACTAACGGGCGCGGAGCTTTGCATTGGCGGTCGAATGGGCCGCGGCGCGATGCGGCCTGCCGCCCGGCGCGGTTGCCGGATTATAGTGTGGAGACCCGTCATATGTCAACGGTACGACCTGCGCCCGGAGTTGTGACGCGCTGTTCGCCGAGGCCTGGCTCCCCCCTCCAGCCTTCTGCGCGGGCTATGATGCGCGCGTCGGGCCCGCAGAAGGCGGGGACCCGCTCGGGTCTGGTAGAATAGGCAACGCAGATACACCGTTCGACACGGAGAGCCCCAGAGCTTGTTCACCGGAATCGTAGAAGAAGTCGGCAAGATCACCGAGATACGCCGCGGCGCAGCCGCCGCTCGCCTCGCAGTCCAGTGCAGCCTCGTGGCCACCGGCACTGAGGTCGGTCACAGCATCTCGGTCAGTGGCGTCTGCCTGACTGTGACGGCGAAGTTCGGGATGCGCCTGGCCTTTGACGTGGTGACCGAAACCCTGAAGAGAAGCTCGCTACGTCAGGCGCGCATCGGCGACGTTGTGAATCTCGAGCGCGCGCTGCCGGTGGGAGGCCGCATCGGCGGCCACTTCGTCCTGGGTCACGTTGACGGCATCGGCCAGATCGCGTCCATAACCGACAAGGGCGATGCGCGAGTCGTCCGAATCACCGCTGCGCCCGAGATTATGCGGCTCGTGGTGCCGAAAGGGTCCGTTGCCCTTGACGGCGTGAGCCTGACGGTCGTGGACGTGGAGGCCGACTGGTTCACGGTCTGGCTCATCCCCCACACGTTTCGAACAACGGCATTCCGAGACCGTCGCGAGGGCGAACCGCTGAACATCGAGGTGGACATCCTGGGCAAGTACGTTGATCGTCTGCTCGGGGTTCACATTGAGGATTCCGGCATCACCGCCGCCCGCCTGGCCGAGGCGGGCTTCATCAGCGACGAAACGGCATCGAACACGTGAGCTTCGCCGACATTCCCAAGGCTCTGGAGGAGCTGCGCCAGGGGCGCATGATCATCGTCGTTGACGACGAAGACCGCGAGAACGAAGGCGACTTCATCGTCGCCGCCGAGAAGTGCACCCCCGAGCAGATGAACTTGATGATCAGGATGGCCAGCGGCTTCGTGTGCGCGGCCATGCCTGCCCAGAGGCTCGCCGATCTGCAGATACCGATGATGGTCGAGCATAACACGGCGCGGCTTGGGACCGCCATGGCTGTCAGCGTGGATGCGCGCAAGGGCACGACGACCGGCGTCTCGGCTCCCGATCGCGCAACCACCGTCAGAGTACTGGCCGACCCGTGCGCAAGGCCAACCGATCTCACCAAGCCCGGCCATATCGTGCCCCTCCGAGCGGCCGAGGGCGGCGTCTTGCGACGATCGGGGCATACCGAGGCGGCCGTTGATCTCTGCCGGCTTGCGGGTCTGCAGCCGGTCGGCGTTCTTGCCGAGGTGATGAATCCGGACGGTACCATGGCCAGATTGCCGGAGCTTCGGAAGGTCGCGGACGATCTCGGATTGGTGATCGTGACGATCGCGGATCTCATCAAGCACCGTCGCAAGACGGAGCGCCTCATCGAACGAGTGGCAACCACCGTTGTGCCGACGCGCAGGTATGGCGACCTCACGGTGTACGCTTACGAGTCCAGCGTGGATCCCTTTCCGGCCGTTGCACTGGTCAAGGGCGAGATCGGCGGCGACGCACCAACGCTGGCTCGAGTCCACTCTTCGTGTGTCACGGGCGACCTGCTGGAATCGTTACGCTGTGACTGTGGTGATCAGCTCCACCTGGCGCTTCAGCGCATCCACAACGAAGGCGCCGGAGTGCTGGTCTATCTGCAGCAGGAAGGTCGAGGCATCGGCGTCATCAACAAGGTGCGAGCATACGCACTGCAGGATCACGGCGCCGATACGGTCGAGGCCAACGAGCGGCTGGGTTTCAAGGCCGACCTGCGCGAATACGGCATCGGCGCCCAGATACTGGCCGACCTCGGAGTGAGGAAGTTGCGGTTCATGACCAACAACCCTGCCAAGGTGGCTGCGCTCGAAGGGTACGGCCTCGAGATCGTCGAGTGGATTCCGCTGCAGATTGCGCCGACCGCACACAACCGGAAGTACCTGCAGACCAAGCGCGAGAAGATGGGCCACATAATCGGCGGACCGGGACTGCAGGACGCAGACTGAGCGTTGAGAGGTAACGAGACTATGATCAAGGAGTATGAGGGCAAGCTCGTCGCGCAGGGGCTGCGCTTCGGCATCGTGGTCAGCAGGTGGAACTCCTTCATCACCGAGCGGATGCTGAGCGGCGCGCTTGATGCTCTGAAGCGTCATGGCGCCGACGAGCAGGACATCCACGTCGCTCGCGTGCCGGGAACGTGGGAGATCCCCCTGGTTGCCCAGAACATGGCTGTGGCAGGGCAGTACGACGCCATCGCATGCGTGGGCTGCCTGATACGGGGGGCGACTCCCCACTTTGAGTACCTTGCGGCGGAAGTGACCAAAGGGCTGGCACAGATATCGCTGGAAACCCACGTTCCTGTGACGTACGGCATCATCACCGTAGAGAGTCTCGAGCAGGCAATCGAGCGCGCCGGCTCAAAGGCGGGCAATAAGGGCGCAGAGGCAGCGCTGGCAGCAATCGAGATGGCGAACCTCCTGCGTGCGATGGCCGACGATTGACGGCAATGGCCGTGGAGAGCGGTCGGGATAGCTTGCGGCCCAGCGCGAACAAGCGCATGAGAGAGGACGTCGGCTTACGGACCGATCACGATGGCCACATTGGGATAAGCGCAGGCGAGATAGAGAGCACCGACCGGTGTTGTTGACGGCAGGTGGAGATGAGGCAGATAGGACGAGGAAAGAGGACTGCACAGCACGCACTGGTCTTCTTGTTAGGTGCGGCATCTGTGCTGGTTGCTCTGCGGGCGGTTGATTGGCTGAACGCCATTGGCCGAACGCAGTCCGAACGTCGCCTTCTTCAGCGCCTCGGCCAGTCGCCGGTTCCCATCCCAACCGATGACTCGCCTCTCGTGCGCGCCGCCGCTCGGATTCAGCCCTGCGTCGTCAACGTAGACACGCTGGAGGACCCGAGCGGACACCCGGAGGATGGCGTTGTCTCACCGTTCACGCCACCCTCGTCGCGCCAGGGCAAGGCTTCCGGGGTTGTTGTCTCGGGCGACGGGTATGTGGTGACCAACAACCATGTAGTCCACGGCGCCAGCATCATCCGCGTCACGTCTTCATCGGGCGACCACTATGATGGCCAGCTCGTCGGAGCCGACGTGACGAGCGACATAGCCCTGCTCAAGATCAACGCTCGCAACCTTCCCGCGGCCGACATCGGTGATTCCGATCGCCTTCGCGTGGGCGAATCGGTAATCGCGATCGGCAACCCGTTCGGCATCGGAACAACGGTCACGCACGGCATCATCTCGGCAACAGACCGGAAGGACCTCCACGTCGGCGGCGGCGTCTTCCTCCGACGCGCACTTCAGACCGATGCCGCGATCAGCCGGGGTAACTCGGGCGGAGCGCTGGCAAACACGTCCGGACAGCTTGTGGGGATCAACACCGCGATCATGTCGGAGCGTGGCGCCAACGTGGGGATCGGCTTCGCCATACCGAGCAACGCCGTGCGTGCGATCTTGCGGGACATCCTCACCAAGCGCGCAGTCGAGCCCGACGCGCCGTCGGCTCCGTTCATCGGCATCCAGTACGCCCCGCTCAGCCCGCAAATGTCAGCCCAGTTGGACCTGCCGCCGGGACAGGGGGTGATCGTGCTCGAGGTCAAGCCGTTGACGCCGGCGGCGGATGCAGGCCTCAGGCGGAGCGATGTGATCCTTGCTCTTGACGGGCGCATCCTCAGAGGCGCCGATGACCTACGCCAGGCCCTTGCGCGTCGAAGGATCGGCCAGACGATCCGACTGCGCCTACTGCGCGGTTCCGGCACCGAGGAGGTCTCTGTGACTGTCGGACGCCGCCCTCAGTCACCGGTGTCCACTCCCTCCCCATAGGTCAGTGGCGCACGGTATGCAGGACAGACTGCAGTCAGCCCCGTTTCGGCAATGCACCGTGCCGCTTCCGCCACGGCCATCCCAACGTCATCCGGCCGATGTGCGTCGGAGCCGACCGTGACATACCGACCTCCCAGATCACGGTAGGTTCTCAGTACGCGTTGGGACGGGTAGAGCATGCCAAGGCCGTGGCGCAACCCGGCTCCGTTGACCTCCAAACACGCTCCGGACTCGGCAACCGCCTGCAACGCAAGGCGCTCCGCCTCCAACGCCTCGCCATGGGGCGGTCCTACCTTGCGCAGTCCGCGCCGCAGCGCGTACCCGAAGTGCCCGATTGAGTCAAACAGGCCGGTCTCGGCGCTCCGACGGACGGCATCGTAGTAGTCGGCGTATGCTCGCGCGCCGTGTCGGTGGACAAGATATCCGTCGGACATGACCGTCAGCCCCTCGACCGCGTGGACCGACCCGATCACATAGTCGAAGCGATACGTGTCGAGGAATGCGGCGATCTTTTCCTCGAACCATGCCTGATAGTCAACTTCGACGCCAAGCAGCACGACAAGCTCATGCCCGTAGCGCTTGCGGGCCGTACGAACCGCATCGGCGATCGCCTCGTACCGGAAGAAGCCGTACCCCGGGTCTGCCGGATCGAAATCCACGTGTTCGGTTATGGCGACGGCGTCGAGGCCGCGTTCGATGGCTCTGCGGCAGCAATCGTCCACGCTTCCGGCGCCGTCGTGGGACAGCGCAGTATGGATGTGCAGATCACATGCGATCGGACGGCCCTCCGGCGAGCCAGAGCGAACCGGCGGCCGCATGGTGGAAACCGCTCGCGGACGCTTCGAGTCTCCTGCGCCGATCTCAGTCACCGATCATCAGGTCACTGGAGGACTGCGCTCGGCTCACCAGCCATTGTTCGGTGGTTCCTAAGCCGAGCCAGGTCCGACGGCGGACCTTCACCAGTTCGAGGCTGATGTGCGATTCGACATAGACGGCATCGGTGCCGCCCAACCGCTCGCGCACGGTCACGTCAAACTCGGCAGTGCCGACGTTTCCCCGTTCGGTAACCTGAAGATTCCGCCACGATATGGACAGCCTTCCCGGCACGGAGTCGCGCATGGATCGCGCCATCATCCGGGCGATTTGCGCGCGGCGATAGCCGAAGATCGCTGCATCGTCAGTGGTCACGCTGAGCGCCTTCGACGGTGAGCGGCTCTCGACGCCGTCGGCTGCGGTCTGCAGGAGCCGCTCGACCAGCGGTGGCGTAAGCGCCGGGGCACGGGTATCCTGTGAGCGCATATACATGACTGCGCCGACGGCCGTCAGCACGGCGGCAATGATCAGAGCAATGCGGGACGAGTATGACATACGTAACCGATCGCGGGATGGCCGCTGCACTATGGTACCGGCGCGCGGCAATGGCGTCAACTGAGGTCTCCGGATGCGTTCGGAAGCCGGGCTCGAAGTCTGGGACGACACGATCCGGCAGATCGTGTCCGACGGCGGAGTGGCGCTCTTGATCGGCGCGCCGGACACGGGAAAGACCACCTTCTGCCGACGCGCAGCCCTTGCCGCCATTCAGGCAGGTCGCCGGGCAGCCATAGTGGACGCTGATGTCGGCCAATCCGAGATCGGCCCGCCCGCGTGCGTCAGCGTGGCAATCGCCGATGCGCCGTTCGAGCGGCTCTCCGACCTCGACCCGGTCCATAGCGCCTTCGTGGGCGCGATTTCGCCGCGCTACGCCACCCTTGAGCACCTTGCTGCCGTGTGTCGCAGTGTGCACGTTGCCGGATCGCTTGGAGCTCACCTCATACTGTGCGACACGACGGGCTTCGCCCGCGGACCTGCAGCAAGAAGGCTCAAATCGGCCAAGGAGTTCGCCATCAGACCCGACCACGTAATCGAACTGACTCGCCGCGCCAGTAGGCATCCGAGGGCAGACGCCGACGACGGCGCTTCCCGACCTCGCCGGTTCCATACGTTGCC
>JBBIQU010000011.1:22377-22608 GCA_037442185.1 Chthonomonadales bacterium
CTGCATGCATTGCCCTGAAGCCGCCGACGATGCGGGCAAGCAGGCGCGAACATCGCTTTCTCAAGGCGCTTGAGGGTTCCGTAGACCGTGATTGGCCCATCGAGTCGGTGCGACTTGCCGGCACGTGGATCGGCTCAGGCAGCCCGCTCGCGGCAGGCGAATGCGCCGGTCTGTCGCGAGCGGTGCGCTGCACAGTTTGCTATGCCGAGGCCCGCCAAGGGCATCTCGGCA
>JBBIQU010000011.1:22634-25886 GCA_037442185.1 Chthonomonadales bacterium
CGCCGCGAACGGACCTCGCGCAGGCGGCTGCCCGGGAGACATACGGGGCGCTGGAGGTGTCAGTGACTCTCGAGTACAGCCTGCGCGACCTGCTTGTGGGGCTTGGGGACTACCGGGGCGACCTTCTGGCTCTGGGAAGAGTGTTGAGCATGGACTACATGGGACGCACGCTCAAGGTCGCCACGCCGACGCACTCTTACGGGCTCGTACGGGAGATACGGTTCGGGCTCACGCGCATTGACCATGAGGGTCGAACTCTCGCCACACTGAGGCCCGGCGATGTGTAAGCCGGCGTCGCCCGGCCCGGTCTCACGTAAGGCTGAGAGATCGAGCCTCACCGAGAGGGCCGATGCGGTTCTCCGGGTGATCGTCGTTCGGCACGGCGTGACCGAATGGAACATCCTGGGGCGCATGCAGGGACACTCCGACGTACCGCTGTCACCGATGGGGCGCCGACAGGCAGAGGCCATTGCCGAGCGGCTGGCGGATGAGCGCATTGACGCCGTGTATACGAGCGATCTGTCCCGCGCGGCGGACACAGGGCGGGCCATCGCCAAGCGCCACGGCCTCGAGATTCAGCAGCTCGCCGAGCTCAGAGAGACAATGCTCGGTGAGTGGGAGGGCATGACCGACGCCGAGATCATCGCGCGAGGCGACGGCGACGCGCTTGCCATGTATCGCTGCGATCCGGCGGCCTATCGCCCACCCGGCTCAGAGTCTGTGGAGAATGTTGCCGGCAGGATTCGCGCTGCCCGAGCGCGCGTCGCCCAGGAGCACCCGGGCGGTCTGGTTGTGATGGTGGGGCACGGAGGCAGCCTCAGGGCGATCTTCTGCGAGGCTATCCGCGCGCCGATTCGGTGCATGTTCGCATTCCGGCTGAACAACGCATCGTTAAGCGTGGTGGACTTCGGCCAGGCGCGTTCGACCATCGTGATGCTGAACTGCACGCACCATCTGGACCATCTCGATGCGGGAGAGGACGCGTGAACGCTCCAGCGCCTCGATTCACATTGCCGACGTTTGAAGGGCCGCTCGATCTGCTGCTCCACCTGATCCGCGAAAACCGCGTGGACATCTATGACATACCCATTGCGCTGATCACACAGCAGTATCTGGAGCGGCTCGCCGAGTGGCAGGCAAGTGACCTGGCCGTTGCCGGCGAGTATCTGGTGATGGCCGCTACGTTGTTGGAGCTCAAATCGCGCATGCTCCTCCCACAACCTGCAGTCGAGAACGAGGAAGAGGAGGACCCGCGCGCCGATCTCGTGCGACGCCTGATCGAATACCGCCGGTATGAGAGCGTTGTTGCCGCCCTGCGCGAGTGGGAAGCCTACCGGAGCGGCCTGCACTTCCGCGGCGCAGTGGAGAATCCGGATGACTATATGCTGCCCGTCTCCCCCGGTGCGCTCAGGGGACCCGATCTCGCCGCTGCCATCAAACAGCTCATGCGAGATGTCGGCATCGAGGAGAGCCCGGTTTCGGCCATCGTTCCGCGGCGGCACGTAAGCCTGAAGATGGCGATGGTCACCATCCTGAGACGTGTGCGCAACGCACCGGACGGCATCCGGTTCAGCGAGCTGTTTGATCAGCCTGTCACCCTCGCCGAGGTGGTTATCGCGTTCCTCGCACTGCTCGAACTGCTCCGGCAGGGCAGCATCGCCGTCAGTCAGCGGCGGCCCATGGCGGATTTCCGGTTACGAGCATTGCGTGTCGGAGCGATTGGCGCATGAGCAATCCGCATACGACCGAAATGTCCGATTCGTCTCAGGCGCTGTCCAGCAACCTTCCGGATGTTTCTGCTGCGGCCGAGGCTGTGCTATTCGTGTCGGCGGAGCCGGTAACGATTGCCGATCTCGCTCGCGCGCTACAATGCTCCGAGGCACAAGCGCAGGAAGCCGTCCGCCTCCTCACGTCGCACCTTGAGACGACCGGACGCGGTCTGCAGGTTGTTGCCATCGCGGGCGGCTACCAGCTGGCCACGCGACCCGTCCACCGTGGGGCCGTCGGACGCTTGATGTCGCGCGAGCCTGGCAAGCTGTCGAGAGCGGCGCTTGAGACGCTGGCCGTGATCGCCTATCGTCAGCCTGTGACGCAGCCGGAGATCGAGGCGGTGCGCGGCGTTGGATGTGCGAGTGTGCTGCGCACGCTCGTGGAGCGCAACCTCATCGCCGAGGCAGGGCGAAAGCCCACTGCGGGGCGACCCATTCTCTACACGACAACGCCGAGCTTCCTTCACTATTTCGCTCTTGCGGACATCTCCGAGCTGCCGCCGCTCGAAGATCCGCCCGATGGGCCGGCGGAGATCATCGAAGTATGACGCAAGCACAGGGGTTCCGTTTTCCCGCAGACGCAATCGTCATTCAGTGCGCGGCGAACTTCAGCGAGGGCCGACGCCAGGAGCTCATTGCGCGGATTGCCGGTGAACCGATCGTCGGCGATGCCGTTGTTGCCGATGTTTCGTCCGACCGAGACCACAATCGGGCAGTGATCACCTGGCTCGGCCCGCCGGACTGGCTTCGCGTTGCTTTGCGATCGGCAGCGCTGCGGGCAACGCAGCTCCTCGATCTGCGCGAACACAAGGGGGTCCATCCTCGGCTCGGGGTCGTGGATGTCGTGCCGTTCACACCGATCCGGAACGCGACGATGCAGGACTGCATCGGTCTTGCGCGCTCGCTGGGACGCGACCTGGCAGAGGAGATCGGCATTCCGGTGTACTACTATGAGTTCGCGGCCCGGCCGGGCCGCCCCGCCGCGCTGCCGGTCATACGCCGCCTCGCAGGGCACCGGGCGTCGGCTGATCCGCTTCCTCCTGACATCGAGCCCGAAACGCCTGTCCTGAGCGCCGGATCAGCCGTTGTGGGAGCTCGGCTCCCGCTGGTGGCGTTCAATGTCAATCTCGAAGACGGCGACCTGGGGGACGCTCGGCTCATCGCAGCCTCGATCCGATCGGCGCGAGCCGAATGCCCGTATTTGCAGGGCGTCCGTGCACTCGGGTTCTACCTGACGGAGCGCAAGCTTGCGCAGGTTTCCATGAACCTCACGCGCCCCGCTGAGACCCCGCTCGCGGCGGTCTATGACTTCGTGGCGCGCGAGGCAGAGAGAATAGGAGCTCAAGCGGGCGAGGCGGAAGTCGTCGGGCTTCTGCCGAAGGCCTCCATCGCCGAAGCCGATCTCGAGCGCATCCGATTGACATCCCTTCGACCCGAGCAGATCGTCGAGAACTGGCTCTCGGACAAGTAACGAGGCGTCCGG